>CAZUER010000008.1:0-58921 GCA_964619345.1 uncultured Desulfohalobiaceae bacterium | reverse complement strand
GTCCACCGCCCCCATGACTGCCCAGAGGAGACACATCATAAAGCTGTAGGCCCCGAACAATATGGCCGTACTCAACAGATCCCGAACATTAATGGCCGCAATAGCACAGACTATAACCAGGGTAAGGATGAAAAGATCTATTTGCCAGTGCACTACTTATCCTCCCTGTTTCTCCCTTTTCTGCCACGGACGCATTCCGGCCTGGATTCCTGCATCCACAATGGCATGGGTGGCCGTGGGACTGGAATGGAAGACAAACCCGGCAATGAGCATCATCTTCACACTGACCAGGATGTTACTCAAACTGAAGTGGCCCCAATCGATATTGTAGATGGCCAAACCCAGGACCATGAGCATAAGTCCCAAAGTATCCAGCTTGCCGGCCGGATGCAGGCGGCTGTAAAAATCAGGCATGCGCAAGATGCCCACCCCACCGCCGGCAAAAAGGACCACACCGCTGATCAAACAGGCCACAACGATACTGTTTATGACAATCTCCACCACAGCTTCCTTCCGTACCCAACATTGTTTAGATTATGAAAAAGAGGTTGTATTTCCACCTCTACTCCTCGCTCAAGCCCTTTTTTTTGTAAAAATATCTGGAAGCGGCCAATACAGCGATGAAGTTCAGCAAGGCATAGGCCAGAGCGATATCCACAAACATTTCCACCCGATCATACAGGTAGCCGATAATCAGTAACAACACTACGGTCTTGCTGCCGATCCCATTGGCTCCAATCAGGCGGTCAAGGACTGTGGGACCGAACACCGCCCGATACAAAGTAATCAGCATCAAGGCGCACAAGGTGAGTCCGATGACCAGAAAAAAAGTAGTCATGATCTTTTCTTACTCCTCAAAAACCCGCTTCACTTTCTGGCCCATCTTGCCTGGAAGACCTGCAGCTGAAGTCTTGTCTATGGCGTGAACCTTAAAATTCCCATCCTTATCCGCGGAAACAGTTATGGTTCCAGGAGTCAGGGTTATCGAATTGGCCATGGCGGTTATGGAGAGATCCTGCCGTAAATCGGTTCGGAAAGTAATGATATGCGGCTCGATGAGCTCCATCATTCGGGGATGGAATATGAGCTTCAGTAAATGAATGTTGGCCTGAATGACCTCAAGCATAAGCCAGGGCAAGTACCCGATAAACCGAAAAGAGAAACCCAGGTAGGCCAATCGGGGATAGGGAAAGATGAGTGGGTGGGACATTGCGGCCACAATGACGCAAGAGACTGCTCCCAGCCATAAGAGCAGGGGCTCGAACATACCGGAAAAAATGATCCACAACAAAAACATGAGGGCAAATGTCAAGACAAAAGACACCAACCGCTGCACAATATAGCTCCAGTAGAACCTGGACTGGAGGGAAAATGTCTTGGCCATGACTCACCCCATAGACCACGTGTTACGGAAGGTTCACGGTATGCCGGTCTGGTATTGCTCAGGCTTAAAAAGGTCTTTGCTTGGGAAGACTGATGTGAAAGGTCGTGCCCTTTCCCACCTCAGACTCAAATCGTATCGCGCCCCCCAGCCGCTGCATTATCCTGCGGCAAATGGGCAGGCCCAGGCCGGTCCCCTTACCTTCCGGCTTGGTGGTATAAAAAAGCTCGAAAATCTGCTCCTGAACGTCATCCGGAATACCCGGGCCGTTGTCCCTGATTCGTATGCGTCCTTTAGAATTATCTTCATCCAGGGCAATATGCAATTGGCCGGTTTGCTCTGTATTTCCCAACAGGGCATGAATGGCGTTGATCAAGACGTTGACCAGAACCTGCTGCAGGTGCTGATAGTCGGATTGGATGGTGACTTCCTCCTGGGGCAGGTCCGTCGTCACCTCCAAAGGCACGTATTTGAGTTCCGGCTCCAAATAGCGCAGAGTATCCTGGATTAAAGCCTGCAAGGAGAATTCTTTACTTTCAGGCCGAGATTCCCGAACAAAATCAAGGACCTGGTTGGTAATAGTTTTGCAGCGGGATGTCTGCTCCTCTATCTCCCGGAAGGTCTTGTTCAGCTCCTCTCGGTCCGTATCAGCCAGACCCTGGGAATCCTCCACCACAACCCGGCCCCATCCGGCAGCCTGATTGATAATGGACAAGGGGTTTTTCAGATCATGAACTATAGCTGCAGACATCCGGCCCATTTCAGTCAAGCGATCGATGCGAACCAGGTCTTCCTGAAACTTATTCCACATGGACTGATCGCCGGCTACTCCCAACAGTCCCTGTCCTGTTCCGGAATCGTCCGTCCACAAGGAAAGACAGAGCCGAAAGGGGACCATATGGCCCAGGGCATGACGTAATCTCAGTTCTTGTTCTAAGATACCCTGGCTCTTGGCCGTCTCGATCATGTTGACCACATCTTCGGGTTCAGCTGCCAAATCATGCAACAGGGAGTGGGTGATTTTCTGCCTTTCCCAGCCCAACAGCGTTTCTCCAGTGGCACTGAAATCCAAAATCTTTCCATCCCAGTCCATGATGAGCAAGAGGTTGTTGGTGCACATACTGAGGCTGCGCAACAGTCCAGCCAATTGGGAGGAAGACAAGCGTCCATCGAAAGCCCCATGCCCAAATAAGCCGCTTAACTCAGTCATTGCTCACGCCGTAAAGATTTCGAATTTTGCTGAGCACTTTTTTCAACCCGGAAGGACCTACATCCGGACTTGTGGGCTTTTCATCCTCAGCTTTGGGGTCTTTGCGCAGCACCTTTATCTTGTGCTGGTATGCCTCCCGAATGGCCTGCATCAATGATTCAAACTCAATGGGCTTGAGCAAATATTGGTAGGTCCCTTCCTCTCCGCTTTCCAGTGAAGATTCAAGCCCTCCGTGCCCGGTAAGCACAATGCATTGCAGATTGGGCTGGATGCCTTTAAGCCGCCGCTGAGTCTCGGCTCCATCTATACCCGGCATCTTGAGGTCCACCACGGCCACGTCATAATCCTCTTCAGCCGCCACTTGCAGGGCTTCTTCCCCGGAGAAGGTTACCTTAACCGTTAAACCTTCCCGTAAGAGACGTTTGGCCAGATATTCCAACAAGGTCTGCTCATCATCGATGAGCAGGACCCGGATACCCTTGTTTTCGCCCATTGAACACTCCTCACATCACCTTCATACACTCCATTTTCTCCAGTCTCTATCCCGAGCTGTGATTTTTTGTCAACTATGACCCCCATCCTATTATATAGGTAAGAGTCCGGTATCCGAAAAAATGTTCCAGAAAGAGATGATCACAAATTGCTCAGAGAACAAAAAAGCCCTGGACGGGGGATACCTTCTTGAGGGGGATGGCGGAACATGGTAAGAAATATTCTGTCGACCAGGACCTTACTTTACCTGACATTCAAACCAAGTGGAATGCCATGGTTCCCACATACGATTCCCAGAGCCTGACCAAAGAGCTGCTGAAAGAATGGCACAGCCTGGAAAAAGACTTTATATCTCAGCTCTTTTTCAATTCCCCCATCGGGATTTACATACTGCAAAATGGGCGGTTCCGTTTTGTCAATCCTGAGTTTCAACGCATAACAGGATACGATGAACAGGAACTCAAAGGCACCCTTTCCTTGGATATTGTCCACCCCCAGGATCGTGATTTAGTGCACAGCAAGGCCATTGAGAT
The DNA here is from genome assembly GCA_964619345.1 of uncultured Desulfohalobiaceae bacterium. GTDB lineage: Bacteria > Desulfobacterota > Desulfovibrionia > Desulfovibrionales > Desulfothermaceae > Desulfovermiculus. The sequence continues at coordinate 55,305 of CAZUER010000008.1, read as the reverse complement.
GCTCAAAGGGCAAAGAAGCTCTCCGTATTTGGCCCGGATCATCCGCAAAAACGGAGAAGTCAAATATGTCCTGGAATCGGTCTGTTCCATCAACTATCGGGGACAAATTTCCGCCCTGGGATATTTTATGGACAACACCGAGCAGGAATCGATTAAGGAAGCGCTGCGCCAATCAGAACAAAAGTTTCACAAGGCCTTTCGCTCCAGCCCGGACTGGGTGGTGATCAGCACCCTGGACGACGGCATTTATTTGGAAGTGAACCAAGCCTTTCTGCATACGACTGGCTACACAGCTCAGGAGGTCATCGGTCACAGCTCAACCGAACTGGGCATTTGGGTGGATCCGGAGGAAAGGGACGAATTGCATCAGATTTTGAGGGAAAACGGCCGGGTATGCAATGCCGAGGTCAGATTCCGAATCAAGTCCGGCTCCATTTTGCATGTTTTGTGGTCTGCTGAGGTCATCGAGTACGGGGGCCAGCAGTGCCTTATTGCCGTTGCTCGAGACATTACCGATCGCAAGCTGGCTGAACAAGAGCAAATGCGTCGGGAGAAGCTGCAAGGAGTCCTGGAAATGGCCGGCGCAACCTGCCACGAAATGAATCAACCCCTGCAGAACATCTTTTTCATGCTCGATGAATTTCTGGAGAACTACCCTGAAAGCCAAACCGGTCTGCAGATAAAAGAACAAATGAACCGTATCCGGACCATCACCGGCAAGCTGGAGCGAATCACCACCTATGAAACCAAGGACTATATTCAGGGGACCAAAATCATAGATATCGACAAAGCCTGTCTGCAATGCCCCGTGGATCCGGGCGGAGACAACTCCTCTTCCTCATGACCCTAACCCAGGAGATTTTATGCACAAACACATTCTCCTTACCGTCAGTGATGATCCAAGTAAATTGTATGGGGTGAAGTTCGTCAACGAATTCTTTACAAATAAAGACACCATCCGCTTCACTCTCTTTTTCATCGCCCCCAGGAGTGGAAAAGACGTGGAGTTTGAGCTTGATCAACATGTTGAAGAATCCTGCGATCTGGCTCTGGAAACGGCCAGGCAGCGGCTGATGCTGGGAGGTTTTGGGGAAGAAAACATATTCTGCAAGATAAAAAAGCGGTCCATGAGCAAAGTCAAGGATATCATTCAGGAAGCCAACCGAGGACTCTATGATGCACTTATTTTGGGTCGCAGAGGAGTCAGCCGCCTGGAAGAACTTATCAACGACAGTGTCAGCATGCGGGCCCTGGAGCAGGAACGTAAATCCCCAATATGGATATGTCGGGAGTCTGAACCCGGTCGTCGTAATGTCCTGCTTTGCGTGGACGACTCGGAACCAGCTATGCATATCGCCGATCATGTGGGTTTTATGCTTAAAAACGAGGATTCACACTCCATCACCCTTTTCCATGTCAGTCCGCAGGGGAGTAAAGGAGGAGAGATCTTGGACCGGGCCCAGGAGGAGCTGATCAAAAACGGGATTGCCTCGGAACGGATCTCGAGCAAGAATGTGGCCGGGTCCAACCCTGATCAAGCTATTGTGCAGGAAGCTAAGGCCGGAAAGTATGCCGTAGTCGCGGCCGGATATGCGGAAAAACCCAAAAGCGGACTGTTCCGCCTGGGCTCCACCAGCAAAAAACTGGCCTACAATCTGCACGGCACAGCCTTGTGGTTGACGTAGTTCAGAGGTCAGCCCCGCCGCTGGCCGCAGACGCCCAGTTTGATCCAAGATGAAACTGTTTCAAAAACAAAGAAGAGTATGCCCGTAGCTAGTACCGCGTCATATAAGCATTGTCCGGTATCGGCACGAAACCTTTCTTCCTCTGATTCCCCTCCCTCCCGCCTGTCTTCCAGGCGGGAGGGAGGGGCCAGGGGAGGGTTCTTTTTTTGCGACACGTGAGATGTGCCAAGGCACTAGGACTCAACCTGTCTCATCCCTGCGCCCTGGTGGCGGCCACCCGCTGCAAACGTTTGACTTCCCGCATACCCATCCAGGAATGAACCATCAGGGTGAGAACAATCAACCCCCCCCCCACATAGGTCATTCCCGGGGGGACCTCACCCAGGACAAACCAGACCCAGATAGGTGAAAGGACTGTTTCCACAATCAGAAACAGAGTGACCTCCGGAGAGGGCAGATATCGGGTGCTTTGGGCGATGAGAAACAGGGCCAAAGGCATCTGGACCAGGCCCATGATCGCCAGATAGAAAAAGCCTTGAGGGCTGACCTGCAAGGGATCGGCCCAGAACCAAACCAAAACAGCCATGATCAGCCCCCCCAAACAGACCAGGGGCATGCGGCTCAATTGCGGATGGCGTCTGAGCATGGTCAGGTTGCCACCGGCATTGCAGGCGGCCAGGACGGCGATGAAATCGCCAAACAGGCCACCTTGTCCCAGAGATCCGGCAAAAACCAGGACCACACCACCAAGGGCCAGGAAAATTGCTATCCAGGTCCTCCAGGGGATGAGTTCAATACCCAGGATCCGGGTAAACAGGGCGGCGAACAAAGGAGCGCTGCTGATAATGACCACGGTATTAGCCACTGTGGTGAACATGACCGAAGTGACAAAAAACATGCCCCCGGTTCCGAATAACAGGGCCGAGGCCCAAGCCGTTTTCGGGGATTGAGTGAATACACGAAAGGCGCTTTTCCCTTTTTTCACCCCCAGGACTGCTGACAGGGAGAGAAAGGTAAACAGTCCCCGCCAGAATATCACCGTCCAGGAAGACGTATCAGCCAGACGGATGAGCAGAGCATCGAAGCTGATGGCCGTCACTCCGGCCACAACGATCATCAGGCCTATCTTTCGCTGTCTGGCCTCTTCCCGAGTCCTGGCTTCCACCTCTTGCCCTACCAATTTTTTTTCTCCATGCCTGGTTCTGTCAGCCTTTGGCCTGAGTGCCCTGGTCCAAAAGCTGGACCATACGGGGCCTTAGACCTCTTGTAAAGAAAATGCCGGCCACAAGGCCGAGAACCTGGACAGATAAAGGAACATGGGCCACAATCACGCATGTCCCAACGACAGCTCACCGTACTGGGCACTGCCAGTCAAGTCCCCACCGCCCAGCGCAACCATGTCGGCTTTTTTCTGCGCTGGGATCGGGAGGGCATACTTTTTGATCCCGGTGAAGGTACCCAACGCCAAATGAGCCTGGCTGGCATCCGGGCCAGAGAAATCAGCATCATTTGTCTGACCCATTTCCACGGCGATCATTGCCTGGGATTGCCTGGAGTCATCCAGCGCCTGTCCCTGGACCGGATTGAGCACCCCGTGGCCGTCGTCTATCCGGCCTCGGGTCATCATTTCCTGCACCGCCTGTTGCAGGCGGCTATTTTCCACAACCGAATCACAGTGCAGGAGTATCCGGTAAACCAACCGGGTATGGTCCTCACCTGTCCCGGCTTTGAACTGACCACCCTCCCCTTGGATCACGGGGTCGATACCTGGGGCTACAGGCTGCAGGAACCCGATGCCAGGACATTGCTCCCGGAAAAAATTCCTGGCGATGTCCACGGCCCGGCCTTGGGTCAGCTCAAAAGTCAGGGCTGGGTGGATTCTCAGAGTGGACGGATTTCCCTGGAAGAGGTCAGCGTCCTCAAACCCGGACAGATTTTTGCCCTGGTCATGGATACCAAGATGTGTGTGAATGCCCTGCACCTGGCCCATAAGGCCGATCTGGTCCTCAGCGAGGCCACATACCTGGAGACTGAAGCGCAGCAGGCGGACAATTACAAGCACTTGACCGCCTCCCAGGCCGGGCGGATGGCTGCGCAGGCCGGGGCCCACCACCTGGTCCTGGCCCATTACTCCCAACGCTATTCATCACTTACGCCCTTTGCCGAACAAGCCAGCAAGTACCATCCACAGGTGATTGCCGCTGTGGACGGGCAATGTATCGATCTCCCCGAGCAGAAGCGTTCCCGGCAGGCAACAGTTTGAAATAACAGACCTGGACATTGTGATTTGTCATTCTGAACGAGTCTTGGAGTGAAGAATCCCTTTGTTGTTTTACTGTGCTCAGCTTCATCCAGGCTCACCCAAAGTCTTTGACCGGCAAGGGCAGATTGTGCTCCACTAACCAGTTTTTGACTGCCAATTTCAGCTTCTGATGATAGGCCTCCAACCCGCCCAGGCCATGCATGGCAAAAAAATAGTTGATCTCCAAAAGCAACGGTTTGGGGTCCCTTCCATTCCGGCAATCGAATAAGACATCAATCCCAGCCAGATTGATTCCGGTCTGACGGCAGAGCTGATGGACAAGGCTTTGCCCTTGGGCTTGCATCTGAGGATCTGAACAGTGATCGATAACCCCCCCCTGGGCCAGATTGTGCAGGACCTTCTTTGTGTCCGGCTGAACCCGCCAGTAGCTATACACTTGGGAGTGCATGACCACCACCCGCAAGGTGCGTTGATCGCCGGGGATCAGTTCCTGGACCAGAAAACCATAAAGGCCACTCTTCTCCATGCCCTGAAAAACAGCGAGGACTTCTCTGGCCTGACCAGTGCTGTGCACCACATAGACCAAACGGCCTTCTCCTCCACAGGAATGTTTGATGATCACCGGGTAGTCAATGTCTTGCCAGTACCAAGCCTGGCACTCTTCCACACTGGCAAAACAATCCGTGCGGGGATGGGGAAGACCAAGCTCTTGGAACAGGCGGATATCCCCGAGCTTTCCCGGGTACGCATACCGAGAGGTATAGTCCGGAAAAACAAAACTGCAACGTCTGACAGCCTGTTCATGTAAGCGAGGGAAACGACCGGGAGGCAAAATGACAGCTGATGCCCGGCTGATAAGATCTAGATCCTGACCATCGACCTCTCGAGCTGCATACAGCCGAAATCTATTCCCATGAAAGAAGGGATGATAGGAAAGAATCATGAGTCAGCTTTGCCGGATTAATCGAGTATGAAACTCAACCCACCAAAGTTGGGGTGAGTTTCATGCGAGTGATAAAAAGTCAGATGCGAAGAGTAAATATCCTCCCATAGTTCTTCGGTAAATGAAAGCCCCCACCGGACTCCGGCGGGGGCTTTTGTTGCTTCTCTGAGCCCAAGACTAGTTTTCTTCAGCTAAATCCAAAGCTGTTTGGATGCGCTCCTTGCCGATGACATCATAGAACTCCGGATAAATATCCATCATCTTTTCCTGCCAGGCCTTGCGCTCTTCCTTGGTCATTTCATGAATCTCAACGCTTCCGGAATCGGCGATCTTCTCCAGATAGCCATGATTCATGGCTGCGGCCTTTTCATTGGTGTATTCCGTGGCATCGTCGACGCATTCCAGCAAAGTGGACTTGAGATCATCAGGCAGGCTGTTCCAAAACATCTGGTTGGTCACCAGCATGTAGCCGAGGTAGCCGTGATTGCTCAAGGTCATGTAGTTTTGCACTTCATGGAACTTCTTGGTGTATATGTTGGACAGGGTGTTTTCCTGGCCGTCCACAACTCCCTGCTGCAGGGCGCTGTAGACCTCGGAAAAGGGCAGGACCTGCGGGCTGGCCCCTACGGCCTTGAACTGCTCTTCCAGGACCTTGGAGGACATGATCCGGAACTTCTGCCCCTTGGCATCCTCGGGCATGATCAGAGCGTGGCTGTCCAGGCTCATCTGTTTAAAACCATTGTCCCAGTAGGCCAAACCGACCAGGCCCCGGGCCTTGACCATTTCCAAGAGTTCCTGGCCAACTTCGCTGTCGTGGAACCGATACAGATGCTCCCGGCCGTTGAACAAGAACGGAAGATCGAAAATCTGCAGCTCAGGGACAAAACCGGTGAACTTGGAAAAACTGGGAGCGGCCATCTGAATGGCGTTCATTTTCAAGGCTTCTATGGCCTCCCGGTCGTTGTACAGGGCAGCATTGGGATAGATCTGGACCTTGACCTGGCCGTCTGTACGTTCCTCAACGATCTCTTGAAAATACTTGGCTCCCTGACCTTTGGGAGTGTCCTCAGCCACCACGTGAGAAAACTTGATGGTGTACGTCTTGGCCCATCCGGTGCCAGCAATACAAAATACGGCCAACAAGGCAAAAATAAAAACCTTCCGTGACATACAAACCTCCTGGGTTGTGTTTGTACTGAAACATTTCTCTATTGACAAACCCTTTATCCGCTTATTTTAAAACTCTACCGATTATATCGGAAATTCATACATGAATCAATGGGTAACCTTATCCTCCATAAATCATATTAGGGATGAACAGGGAGATCCATGGCACATAGGTAATAATGGCCAGCCCTGCCAGCAAAGCGAAGAACCAGGGCATGGAGGCCCGAATAGTCTCCTGCAGGGTCAGACCCGATATACCGCTGGCCACAAAGAGGTTCAGACCCACCGGCGGAGTGAGCATTCCGATTTCCATGTTCACGGTGATAATCACTCCAAGGTGAATAGGATCGACACCAAGCTGCACGGCAATGGGAAAGATGAGTGGAGCCAGGATCATGATCAAGCTGGACGGCTCCATGAAGTTACCGGCCAGCAGGAGCAGAAGATTAAGAAAAATAAGAAACATGTACACGTTCAAGTTCAAGCTGATGATCCAATTGGCCAGATTTTGGGGCATCTGCTCCGTGGTCAGCAGGTGGGCGAAGATCATGGCATTGGCGATAATGAACATGATCATAGCTGCTGTGGCCGCAGAGGTCTTGATCACCTCCGGGATCTGTTTCCAGGCAAGATCCCGGTAGATGAACTTGACTGCAAAGAAGGCATACACTGCGGAAACGGCCGCAGCTTCAGTGGGGGTGAAAATCCCTCCGTAAATCCCTCCGATGACGATGACAATGACAAAGAGGCCCCAGGAGGCGTCCTTAAACGAAGCCCATATTTCACTCAATGGGGCCATGGGTTTTCGCTTGTGCCCGCCGCGAACGGCAGCCACATAGGTCACAGCCATGAGCAGGCCGCCCAAAAAGAACGCCGGCAGAACCCCGGCCATGAACAGCTTGCCGATGGACTGATCCACAGTCACCCCATAGACGATGAGGATGATGGAGGGGGGCATGATGATACCCAGAGAACCGGAGGAGACAATGGATCCCACGGAAAAGGCCGGGCTGTAACCGTCTTCCTTGATCGCCCCCATCATAATCGATCCGATAGCGGCCACTGTGGCCGGGGAGGACCCACTGACCGCGGCGAAAATGACACAGGCGAAAATGGCGGACATGGGCAGACCGCCGGGAAGATGGCCGACCACGGCTCTGGCGAACCGGATGATCCGCTGGGCCGCCCCACCCTGGGACAGGAAATTGCCCATCAGAACGAACAGTGGAATGGCCATCAAGGCAAATTTGTCCAATGAAATGAAGAGCTTTTGTGCTATAAGCAGAGTCGGTTCATTGGTGAAAAGCAAAATAGCCAAGGAGGTGGACAGACCTAAGGCCACGGCAATGGGCACCCCGGCAATCAACAACAAGAATAAAAGTCCGAACAGAGTTATAGCTGTCATCAGGCAGACTCCTTCATCACAGCATCATAGCTGAATTCACTGGTGGGTATGGTCAAGACCAAATACAGCTTGCGCAACAGTTGGTACACGGCAATGCCCATGGCGATTGGCACACACAGATAAATGGTCCAGAAAGGAATGCGTAGATCAATATCGATCTGCTGCAAATTGATGCTGAAATGGATGAACTGCATCCCCCACCAGGTCAGCACGGACAAAAAGACAACCATAATGATCAGATTGATGGTCAGCATGATCTTGGCTAACTTCGGCGGCAGGTTCTGAATAACTACCGTCACCCCGATATGCATTCCGATCTTGAATCCATACGCAGCTCCGAACAGGGCGGACCAGATGAACAGGTACGAAGTGAGCACAGCAGCCCAGGGTACGGACATCTTAAATACATAACGTAGAACCACATTCATAAACGCTGTTATAGTAGCCACTGTCATGCACACAGTCATGACTGTGGTACTAAACCCGTTTATGGCCTCGTCCAAGCGTTGCATAAAATTTCCCGGCATACCTCACCTACCTCCGAGTCAAGGTCTTTGTTGAAAACAGTGGCTGCTGCAAAGATGACTAAGAACCGAAAACCGAGAGCATGATCCCGGCGGCCACGGCCGAACCTATGACTCCGGCCACATTGGGTCCCATGGCGTGCATGAGCAGAAAGTTGTCCGGCCGTTCCTTGGCTCCAACCACTTGCGAAACGCGGGCGGCCATGGGTACGGCCGATACCCCGGCCGACCCGATCAGGGGATTGATTTTCCGCTTGGATAAGATGTTCATGAGCTTGGCCAAAAGCACTCCTGAGGCCGTACCAACACCAAAGGCCAGTATTCCCAAGGCCATGATGCCCAATGTTTTCATGTTCAGAAAGGCCTCAGCCGAGGCCGAGGCGCCCACTGTTATACCCAGAAAGATGGTGACGATATTTATGAGCGCATTCTGGGTGGTGTCCGCCAAGCGGTTGACCACCCCGCATTCTCTAAACAGATTGCCCAGCATAAGCATTCCCACCAATGGGGCGGAGGCCGGGAGGAGAAGCACAACCACGACGGAAACCATGATGGGGAAGATGATCCGCTCCCGTCTGGATACCTCGCGCATTTGCTCCATCATGATGTGCCTCTCCTTCTTTGTGGTCAGAAGCTTCATAATCGGAGGCTGGATAATGGGTACCAGGGCCATATATGAATAGGCGGCCACTGCTGTGGCCGCCAGCATATGCGGAGCCAACATGGAGGTCAGATAAATGGTGGTCGGCCCATCTGCACCTCCTATGATACCAATGCTAGCTGCTTCCGGAAAGGTGAATCCCAAAAATATTGCCCCGAAAAAGGTAGTGAAAATGCCGAACTGGGCTGCCGCCCCCAAAAGAATGCTGCGCGGATCTGCAATAAGGGGTCCGAAATCGGTCATAGCCCCCACCCCCATGAAGATAAGGGGAGGAAAAATGCCCAGCTCATCACCTTGAAACAAGTAATAGAGTAACCCACCGACTTTCTCGGTATGCAGGTTATGCTCTCCAAACTCCAATACCGGCGGTTCCATCAACCCGGTCAGAGGCAGATTGATAAGCAGCATGCCAAACCCGATAGGCACGAGAAGCAAGGGTTCGAACTTTTTGGCTATACCTAAGTACAAAAGGACCAAGGCGATACATATCATCAGCACATGGCCCAGAGTCAAATGCAAGATACCCATGGAGTTGAGGAAGAGAAGTGTCTTTTCTAACATTGGAATCTCGTTGGTAAGTAAATAACTACAATTTTGCGGTCATAACCCTTTGCAAAAGCAGCCCATGTCCTTATGGTTCTCAGTCCAGAACCACAAGTATATCTCCGGCATGCACAACTGCGCCTTCTGTGGTCAGGATCTCGATAACAATGCCCTGCCGTGGAGCACAGACTTGGTTCTCCATTTTCATAGCCTCCAGGGTCATCAAGATCTCTCCTTCCCTGACCTTCATCCCCACCTGGACCTGAATTGATCCCACCTCACCGGTCATAGGGGCTTTGACTTCGGAAATCGCCAGCACGCTTCCATTCCCTTTCCACTGGATTACAAAGGGCCAATCATTTTTTCCTGCCGGCCATACCGTACGCCCGTCCCAAGGCCCTCCATTGCCTATTTTCCCCCCGGTTCAAACGCAAGGCCCGCATCCGGGGTTGATCCGCATCGCAAGCAGCCAGAACAGCTGCCGTAATGGCTGCAATGACCTTGGGATCATGGTGTTTGCCCTGCTCAAATGAGGCATCCGGCTCTTTCTGGGGCTTGGGCTTTGGGCTCTTTTCAGGCTTTGTTTCATCCTTTGACGAACCGGCAAACCTGTATAATAGGACCATGGCCAGGTACAAAATGAGCAGGATGGATAAAACCACCACCATGCCCAGAATGGTAACCTGTACGCCGACAAAAAATTTATCCACGCCACAACTCCTGGTTACAGGGGAATATTCCCGTGTTTTTTGGCCGGCCCCTGCACCCTCTTGGTGGCCAGCATCTCAAAACCGGAGATGAGTATCGGCCGGGACAGGGATGGTTCGATGACGTCTTGCACATAGCCGAAACTTCCGGCCCGATAAGGGTTGGCAAACTCCTGCCTGTATTCGTCTATCTTTGCCTGCCGCACCGTTTCCGGATCTTCGGCGGCCTGAATCTCCTTGGCAAATATGATATTGGCCGCCCCCTCCGGACCCATGACCGCAATCTCGGCCGTGGGCCAGGCAAAGACCAGATCAGCTCCCAGCTCCTTGCTGCACATGGCGATATACCCACCGCCGTATCCCTTGCGAACCACCAGGGTAACCTTGGGTACAGTGGCTTCGGAATAGGCATAGAGCATCTTGGCCCCATGACGGATGATTCCACCGAACTCCTGGTGCGTTCCAGGTAGAAAACCGGGGATATCCATGACAGTGAGGATGGGGATATTAAAAGCGTCGCAGAAGCGAATGAATCTGGCCGCCTTATCCGAGGCGTTGATATCCAGACAGCCAGCCATTTCTTTGGGCTGATTGGCGATGATGCCAATGCTCCTGCCCCCGAGTCTGGCAAACATGGTCAGAATATTTGGGGCATAGCGGGCCTGAACCTGAAACAGCGTCCCCTGGTCCACGAACTCGGAGATCAGCTCCAGCATATCGTAGGCCTTGTTGGGGTGATCGGGCATTATTGTATCCAGTCCTGGACATTCCCGATCCGGATCGTCCACCGCTTCGATCTCCGGCGGGTCGTCCACGTTGTTGGGCGGAAGATAGGAGAGCAGGGTTCGGACCTGGGCAAGGCACTCCTCTTCATTGGCGGACAGGAAATGGGCCACACCGCTGACCTCATTCTGGGTCTTGGCCCCGCCCAGCTCCTCGGCACTGACATCTTCTCCGGTCACCGCCTTGATCACTTGCGGACCGGTGATAAACATCTTGCTGGTCTGATCAACCATAAATACAAAGTCGGTCAAAGCCGGGGAATACACGGCCCCTCCAGCACAGGGACCCATGATAATGGAGATCTGGGGAATGACCCCGGAGGCTTGGGTGTTGCGATAGAATATGTTTCCGTATCCGCTCAAAGCGGCTACACCTTCTTGGATCCTGGCTCCTCCGGAATCGTTGATGCCGATAATAGGAGCGCCCATGTGCATGGCCATGTCCTGGACCTTGCAAATCTTGGCTGCATGCATCTCCCCCAGGGAGCCGCCCATGACTGTGAAATCCTGGGCAAAGGCGTAGACCAGGCGGCCGTCTATGCTTCCATAGCCGGTTACTACTCCGTCGCTTGCAGTTTCAGCCCCGGCCATGCCCTTTTCCGGGCTGCGGTGAGTGACGAAAATATCGATTTCCTGAAAGGTCCCCGGATCGAAAAGCTTGTGCATCCGTTCTCTGGCGGTGTATTTCCCTTTCTCATGCTGCTTTTCGATCTGTTTCTGACCGCCGCCTTTCTCCATTTTTTGCCGGCGTTTCCGCAACTCGGCCCATCTCTTATCACCGCTCATGGCTACTCCCCGTCCTGGTCCGGACCCATTCTTTCAGTTCAATACATTCAGTGTGACTTTCTTAGCTCATGCTTGCCGCTTTGAATATCGGAAGAAATCTGATCTCGGGGTCAGAAATTTTCTGACCTGGTAGAGACGTGTCATATATATTGTCTCGGGTATCCGAAGAATACTTTCTTTCTGTGATCCCCTTTCCTGCCGCCTGTCTTCCAGGCGGCAGGAAAGGGTAGGTTCTTTGTTTACGACACGAAAGATGTGCCAAGGCACGAGCTTTGCCCTTCACAGCAAATTGTGCTGCATGGCGAACCTGGACAAGTCGGCATTATTGCGCAGATTGAGCTTTTTGAGCAGGCGCAACCGGTAGGTGTCCACTGTTTTGACGTTGATGTCATAGGCAGCGGCAATCTCTTTGTTGGTTGAGCCCAAAGCTAACCCGCGCAGGACCTGGAGTTCCCTGATGGATAGAGAGTCCAGAACCGACCGCCCCTCTCCGCCTTGGGACAAACGCCCGGCCATGGCCTCGGCCATCTCCTCCGGCACGTACCGCTTGCCATCAACAACCCGGCGAACAGCGTGCACCAGCTGATCCGGAGCGGAGCGCTTGGTCAAATATCCCCTGGCCCCGGCTTGCAGAGCCCGGAACATATACTGCTCCTCCTCATACATGGTGAGCATGATCACCGGTATCTCCCCGGCCTGGGCTTTGAGCCGGGATAGGACCTCCAGTCCATCCATGCCGGGCATGGAAATATCCACCACCGCCACGTCCGGACGCTTCTCCAGAGCCAGGCGCAGGGCCTGTTCGCCATTGTCCGCTTCGGCCACAACCTCCAGGTCGTCACAGTCTTCCAGAATACGTTTTAATCCGTCTAATACGATGCTGTGATCATCGGCCAACAAAATGCGAATCGGTTTGGAGTTCATATGCATACGCCGAGTGTATTATCTTACCAGGAACTTTCATGACCAGGCTTTTAAAAAGCTCCCAAAGAGAAATGAAAACAGTCCGTCGAAGGTCCATCAATAGATTATACGAATGATTTGGGCTAAAAGCTGGAGGCATTTCTGGCCTCAGAGCCTGGCTCTTGGAAAGCGACCACCGGAATACGGCACACAATGCGTGTCCCCTGGCCCGGGGCGGACTCAAAGACAATCTCTCCCCCCACCAGGAAGGCCCGCTCTTGCATTCCGGTCAGGCCAAACCCCTGGCCGTGGTCATCAGGTCGAGGATCAAAGCCCACCCCGTCGTCCACAACCTCCACCTTTAAGGTCTGGCCATCCCCGTTCAGAACACGAACCGTGACATGGGAGGCCTGGGCATGACGCAGAGAATTGGTCAGCCCCTCCTGGACGATCCTGTACACCGCGGTGGCCGTTGACCCGTCCACCTCCGGAAGGGTGTCGGCCTGCAAAGTACAGGACCAATCCCGACGGCTCCTGAAGTCCTGAACCAGGGAATCCAAGGCGTCATAGAGCCCCAAATCATCCAGGACTCCCGGACGGAGCTGATAGGCCATTTTGCGCACATCGTCTATGGTCTTGTCCACCAGCTCCCGCATAATCGAGGCCCGTTGGGCAGCTTTGTGGTCTTTATCCGGCAAACGCTTTTCCAGCCACACCGAGTCCATGCGCAGGGCGGTCAGCATCTGTCCCAGTTCATCGTGCAATTCCCGGGACAGAGCCGTCCTTTCCTTTTCTTGGTTTTCCAAGATACTGGCTGATAAACGACGCAGCTTGTCCTGAGCCTTTTGCAATTCAGTAATGTCCGTGGAGATACCGCACACCCCGGCCACGGCTTGATCCTCACCATAGATGGGAAACTTGACCGATAAGTATGTATGCAATCCGTCAGCCTGGCGTATCCATTCCGTGAACTGGCATTCGGATTCGGTCTTCAATACCTGCAAATCATTGGAGCGCAATTGACTGGCCACTGCCGTGGGTAAACGGTCCTCGTCCCTTTTCCCGATGATGTCTTCTTTGGAGACGTGGAAAAGCTGTTCAAAGCGGTCGTTGATCAACTGATACTCGCCTTGGCGGTTTTTGATATAAATCACTGCCGGCGTGTACTTCAAAATTCCGGCCATCTCCTGCGAGCGCTTGTGGACCAGCTTTTCCAGGCCCCGGGAATACTTGCTCAACTTTTCCTTGGCCCGCTTGAGCTCCTCCTGGGCCCGATTCCTGGCCGTCACATCCACAGATATGGCCAGGGTCCGCTTGATATGTCCTTCTTCGTCCCGGATGCCCAGGCAGGAGAGGAGAATATCCATGACCTGCCCATTCTTTTTTACAAACTTGTACGGCACTTCCTTGCTCAGCCCCCGCTTGAAAAAGCGGGGCAGGATGATCTGTTCCGCCAGTTGCTTGGATTCCGGGGTAAAGAAATCGGTCAGCTTACGGCCGATGACCTCCTGCCTTGAATAGCCGGTTATTTCCAGCCAATAGTCGCTCACACTGACCAATCGGTAGCCATCGTCGATGGAATGCAGCATGGCCGGGGTCTGGTGATAAATGGAACGGTACTTGCTTTCACTCTCCCGCAATTCCTTTTCCAAGTGCATACGACGCAAGATTTCCTTGCTGGCCGTTCGATACAGTAGAAAAACGGTCAAACCAATAAGGACTATTATTCCCAAAACAAAGGGACCGGTAACCCGGATCAGGGACTGCTGGACGATTTGGGCAATAGCTTGTTTATCATGGAGATAGATAAGTCCCCAGCCTGGAAAATCCGGTAGCGACCGCTCATAGACCAGGTAGGAAGTTCCTTTTCGGTCAGTAGCCCGGGCGGAATCAAGGCCCAAACCTGACCATTCCCAAGGGCCGGAACCGAATTGTCTGCTCTGAACCAACTTTTTCGTTTGCTTCGGATCCAAGGGATGCAGAGAGCTGTACAGCCAGGGGCTGTGATTGGTGATAAAGACGATTCCGGCTGGAGAATGGACCAGAAACAGCTGATTGGAGCCGGTGAGCAATCTGGACTCGATAGGCTCAATGGAGACTTTGATCACCGCCACCCCCACCGGCGGATCCCCGGGCCGAGCCACAACCGGAGCGCTGTAATAGACCCCGCGCTTGCCGGATATAACCCCCAGGGCCATATAGCTGTGGGGATTACCGGCAATAGCCTTTTGGAAATAGGGTCGAAACCCGAAATCCTGGCCTACGAAGCTGTTTGAAGAGAAGCGGTTGCTGGAAGCTATGGTCGTGCCGGTGGCGTCCAAAAGATAGCATACATCGGCCTGAAGAGAGGTCTGGAAGGTATCCAAAATGGCGTTGGCTGCTTGCAGGGATACCTTATCTCCCATGGTTAAGGCCCGGCCCAATTCTTTCATCCGGGCCATGGCCCGGACCGGCTTGATATGCTCGGAGAGCATGGAATCCAGGGAGCGCTTGACCATCTCTACATTGGTCAGGCACTGCCTTTCGGCTTCCTGAAAAGCGGCGTGGCGCAGGGATACGTAGACCACATACCCGCCTCCAGAGGCCAAGAGAAAGGCCAGGGCGGCCAGGATCAAAACGATCCAGCGCAATTTGCCCATCCCAACCTGTCTGGAAGCCTTGGAATCTGGATTTTGGACTGCAGAGGTCACTTTCGGCCCACTCTATTTGGAACAGAAGCTTGAAGGTAAGAATTCAGCCCCCTTTTCCAAAAGTTCCGGAGGCCTTTCCCGGCCAGGCCCTGAAGGCCTGATCTCGGCTGTATAGGCTTGAAGCTCAAGCAGGGAAGGACTGGGATCCGTCACCTTTGCGGCAATAGGCATCCGTTGCCCATCAGATCCTGTTGCAGGGCTGTTCTCAGGCGCTTGGCCACCGGACCGGGGCGAACATCATGGATGGGTTGGCCGTTATAGCGAACCACGCTTAAGGCGTCAAAGCTGGTGCCCAAGACAATGACTTCCCTGGCTTCCAGGATATCCTCTTCATGAACCGGACGAAAAATGACTGGAACATCTTCTTCCACCAGCTCCAGAGCCCGCATCAGAGTCGTACCCCGCAGAGAATGCCGGAATTCCGGAACAATGATCTCATGAGATCTGGTCACCAGGCAGACGTTTTCTGTAGCCCCCTCGGCCAGATAGCCGTATTCATCGAAGCACAAAGGAAAATCGGCCCCTTTGAGCACAGCTTCCCGCTTCATGAGCACATTGGGCAGATAGTCCACACTCTTGATCTGGGATAAATAGCCTTGTTTGGCCGGGGTTTCCACCCGAACCGCGGTCACCCCGTGTTCCCAGACTTCGGCGGGCTTGGGATGCAGCTTGCGGACAACAATATACAGACTGGGCTCCAGGCACTCCCGAAAATCTATGCCCAGACCTCCCGGTCCTCGACCTATAAACAGGCTGATCAGGCCTGAGTCCGTTTCTGCAGCCGCCGCAACCTCCAGGGTCAGTTCCCGGGTCCGTTTCCAGGAACAGGGGGGCTGGACATAAATGGCCTGACAAGAGGATTGCATCCGCCGCAAGTGGGCGTCCAGCTGATAAAGGCGCCCATGCTCGAACTTCAAGGTCTCAAAAACACCATCCCCCCTATGGACCAGGTGGTCATCCAAGGGGATGAGCAACAAGCGGGGATCAGGGGCCAAAACTCCCAGACGGTGGTCGTAAAAAGCCAGGATATCATCCAGCCCTGGTCGGAAGGTATCCAGGAGGCGCTGGATGTATTCCTGGGTATCTACACGCTCAAGCACAGCACGTTCCTTTTGGATATGTCTCTATCGACCCCGGGCCAGAAGATCGCGCTTGATCAGCTCCTCCCCGATCTGGACCGTATTCAAGGCCGCTCCTTTACGGATATTATCGGCCACAATCCACATATTCAAACCGTTGGCAATCGTTTCATCCTCCCTGATCCGGCCCACAAAGGTCTCATCCGTGCCAGCGGCTTCTATGGGCAGGGGATAAATGTTCTCCCTGGGATTGTCCAAGACCCGAACGCCCGGGGCCTGACTCAAAAGGCCCCTGGCTTCTTTGGAAGTCAGTTTCTTTTTGGTCTCGATATTTACCGACTCGCTATGCCCGTAAAAAACTGGCACCCGCACAGTTGTAGCCGTGACCTTGAGATCCTCGTCGCCCATGATCTTGGTCGTCTCATTGACCATTTTCATTTCTTCCTTGGTGTACTCAT
This sequence comes from uncultured Desulfohalobiaceae bacterium, assembly GCA_964619345.1. GTDB lineage: Bacteria > Desulfobacterota > Desulfovibrionia > Desulfovibrionales > Desulfothermaceae > Desulfovermiculus. The sequence continues at coordinate 38,709 of CAZUER010000008.1, read as the reverse complement.
TATCCAGGAAAGCGTCGATGTGCGGCAGGCAATTGAAGGCAATCTGATGCGGATAGACTTGGCAGGCCGGCTCCTGCATATTGAACAGGGCCCGGACTTGGTTTTGCAGTTCCTCAATGGCCTTTTGCCCGCTGCCGGAAACCGCCTGGTAGGTGGAGACCACTACTCGAGTGATGCCCACTGTGTCGTGGATGGGCTTGAGGACCATCACCATTTGAATAGTGGAACAATTGGGATTGGCGATGATGTTCTTATGCGCATTCAGGGCTTCGGCATTAACTTCCGGGACGATCAGGGGAACTTCCGGGTCCATGCGCCAGGCACTGGAATTATCCACCACCACGCATCCGGCTTGAGCAGCGATGGGGGCGAACTTCTTGGATGTATCACCCCCGGCTGAAAACAAGGCCAAATCCACATCAGCAAAGGAGTCTTCGGTCAATTCCGCCACCCGTAACTCATGGTCACCAAAGGGCAAAGTCGATCCGGCTGAACGGGAGGAGGCCAGAGGACGCACTTCCCGGGCCGGAAAATTCCTTTCATGCAAGATTTTCAGCATCTCCCGGCCCACGGCTCCGGTCGCTCCGGCCACGGCCACAACTACTCCATCCCCACTCATAACGAAACTCCTTGCACCGGCTTTTTAACTTTTTTTCACAGGTTTCATCTTCGACCAATCCGATCCCCACCTTGCGGTTTTGGGTGACATCACCCCACGGTTCCGGCAATCTTGAATATGGGCAGATACATGCTGACCACCAGCCCTCCGATCAAAACGCCCAAAAATACAATCATGATGGGTTCAATAAGAGAAGTCAAGATAGACACGGCTACATCCACTTCGTCATCATAGAAATCGGCGATTTTGCCCAGCATGGAATCAAGTGCGCCAGTTGTTTCGCCAATGGAGATCATGTGAATAACCATGGGCGGAAAGACTCCTGTAGCGTCCAGGGGTTCAGCCAGAGTCTGTCCTTCCGATATGGACAGCATGGCCTTTTGGACCCCTATCTCTACGGTCTTGTTGCCGGAAGTCTTGGCCACTATGTCCAGAGCATAGAGGATAGGGACTCCACTGGAGACCATGGTGCTCAAGGTCCGGCTGAACCGGGCCACAGCCACTTTGCGAAGCAAAGGACCGAACAGGGGCACAAAAAGAAGCCACCTATCAACAAGGATCCGACCCTTTTCCCAAGCATAAAAAATACGAAAAGCAATGACCAGTCCAATCACCGCTCCAATAATCAACAGGACATTCCCCTTGACCCACCGGCTGAGATCAATGACCACCTGGGTGGGCAGAGGCAAGGCCCCGCCGAAATCGGCAAACATGCTCTCAAAGGTGGGGATAACGAAGATGAGGATAATGGCGATTACGGCCACGGCCACCACGCTGACCACAGCTGGATAGACCATGGCCCCTTTGACCTTCGACTTCAGATTGGCCGCCTTTTCAATATACTCTGACAAACGGTCCAGGACCAGATCCAGCACCCCGCCTGTCTCTCCGGCATGAACCATATTGGTGTACAGGGAATCAAAAACGTCTCTATGCTTGGCCAGAGCCTCGGACAGGGAACTCCCGCCCTCCACTTCATTACGTACCTCGTACAAAGTGCGCCGGAGCCTGTTGTTTTCGGTCTGCTCACACATCACCTGCAAGGCCTGCAGAATAGGCACCCCGGAATTGATCATGGTCGCAAACTGACGGGAAAAGACGACCATATCCCGAGAGGACACCTTTTTTTCCAAAAAGGTCCCTTCCAACAAATCTTTGGGCTTAGGCTTTACCTTAACTTGCGTATGCCCCCGGCGTACCAGGGCATTTTTGGCCATATCCAGGCTGGGGGCATCCAAATCTCCCTTTACCTTCCGTCCGGAACGGTTGACTGCCTTGTACACAAATATGGGCATCGACTCTCCTCTGTGATTTTCAGCATCTCCTTTGCCACCGACATGCTGTCGCTACTCATCCACCGTCAAACACAAGACCTCTTCCACAGAAGTTACCCCCTGGATCAGTTTGTTCATCGCACTTTGTCGCAGGGTCTGCATTCCGGCCTCCAATGCCAGATTCATGAGTCGGTTCACCGTGCTGGGAGCGTCATTGGTGTGCAGAGTAGACAGGACCAGATGACCGGTCAAGGCGGCTTTCACCGCTACAAATATTGTTCTCGGCGTTGAAAAGGAATACATTTGTATTTTCGACATACGTCCAGGGGCAGAACCCCCTGCACCTCATCCGGCACTTGCAAGTCCTGGGGGTGGGCTATGGGCAATCTGTATTCCCAGGCCACGAAGCGGACATATTCTTCAGAACCCAGAATCCCGAGCTCAAAGGCAGCCCGCAGGAGGCTGAAGTCTTGATATCGCTGCAATTTTTGATATCGGCCATCTGGTCCTGAGTTAGCCCGTATCTGCGCTGAAGCCTTTGCCCCATGCTTCTCGTATCCATAACCTGCCCTTTGGGTTGACGCATTTTCTGAGGATGAAACCCGTGGAGACTCGTATGACTCTGCCTTTTCCCTGCGTAGCCATTATCCCGGCCAGATACGGCTCTACCCGCTTTCCGGGCAAGCCCCTGGCTCCCATTCTAGGCCGGCCCATGTTCTGGCACACGGTCCAAAGGACCCGGGCCTGCTCCCATATTCACGTTACATACCTGGCTACAGACGATCGGCGTATAGCAGATACCGCAGCTTCCTTGGACGTACCGGTAATCATGACCTCCCCAGACCACCCCAGCGGTACGGACCGTATTCTGGAAGCGGCCCAGAACCTGAATCTTTCGGACCAGACAGTGGTGGTGAACGTGCAAGGGGATGAACCCTGTCTTTCCCCCCTGCTATTAAGCCAACTGGTGCAGCCTTTCCAGGAACCGGACACCCAGGTGAGCACGGCAGCACGGTGGCTGGCCCCGGATCAGGCCACAGATCCCAATGTGGTCAAAGTAGTCCGGGCCCACACCGGACTGGCCCTGTACTTTTCCCGGTCACCGATTCCCCATGTCCGGGACGACAAACCGGCTCACTTTTTGGCTCATATCGGTCTATACGCCTTTCGTCTACCGGTTCTGCGCCGATTCCCTCATCTGCAGCCCAGTCCTTTGGAACAAATGGAAAAACTGGAACAGCTCCGACTGCTGGAGGCCGGCATCCCCATCCATGTTGTGCTTACCGAGCATCAATGTTATGGCGTAGACCGTCCGGAGGATGTAGCCAAGGTGGAAGCCTTCTTACGCAAGGAGCAAAGTTGATGCGTGCGATATTAGGCCTGGAAGACGGAACCTGGTTCCAGGGGCGGACCTTTACCGGAGCCGGTGAAACAGGGGGGGAAGTCATTTTCAATACCGGAATGTGCGGCTATCAGGAAATATTAACCGATCCCTCCTATCGCCAGCAACTGGTATGTATGACCTACCCCCATATAGGCAATTACGGGATCAATTTCCAAGATATCGAATCCAACCGGGTGCAAGTGGCCGGTTTTATCGTCAAGGAATGCTGCCTGACCCCCTCCAATTTCCGGAGCACCGCCTCCCTTCCCGATTATCTTCGTGACAACGGGATTATGGGCCTGGAGGGCATCGACACCCGGGCCCTGACCAGGCATATCCGCATTCACGGGGCCATGCGCGGGTTCATCTCCACCCAGGAGAGCGATCCGCAAGAAATCATTGCCAAAGCCAAAGAGCTTCCACCCATGCAGGGCTTAAATCTGGTGGACGAGGTGACCACCAATACCCCGTATTTCTGGACTGATCAAGGGCCGCAATATGTAGAACTGGCCGATGTCCCCAAGCAGTGGACTGGAAGCAGGCCCAAAGTGGTGGTTATGGACTTCGGGGCCAAATGGAATATCCTCCGCCTGCTCAAGGACAACGGTTTTCAAGTCCTGGCCCTTCCGGCCTCCACATCTGCCCAAGAAATCAAAGATCTGAACCCGGATGCCGTTTTTTTGAGTAATGGTCCCGGCGATCCGGCCGCTTTACCTGATATTGTGCACACCACCGCCCTGTTGGCCGAGCATTTGCCCATTGGAGGCATTTGTCTGGGGCACCAGCTTCTGGGACTGGCCCTGGGCGGGACCAGCTTCAAGCTCAAGTTCGGGCACCATGGAGTCAATCATCCTGTCAAATGTCTGCATACCGGACAAATCGAGATCTCTTCACAAAACCATGGATTTTGCGTGGACGTATCCCATGTGGACACCCTGCAGCAAACCCATATAAACTTAAACGACCAGACCCTGGAAGGCTTTGTGCACAGCAAGAAGCCGATCATGGCCGTCCAGCACCACCCGGAAGCTGCACCCGGTCCCCACGACGCCAATTCCTTTTTCCAGGCCTTTTCCCGGATGGTCCGGGAGTCTCAGTAGTCAGATTTGCCTCCGGCAAATCTGACAAACTTTTTTGCCCTAAGGCGGGCAAAAAAGAAAATTATCATGTGAGCTCTTTCTGTTCCGCCTGAAACCTATCCCCTACCTACCAAAGTCTCGGCCAGAGCCAGGGCCCGCTCCAGGCTGTCCACCTCTGCCCTGTCTTGGCCTACCAAGTCGAAGGCCGTGCCATGATCCACTGAGGTGCGCACAAAGGGGAGTCCCAGGGTCACGTTCACCGCTTTCCCGAAATGGACCAACTTCAATGGGCCCAGCCCTTGATCATGATACATAGCTAGAACAGCCGAAAACTCTTTGTGGTAGGCCCTATAAAACAGGGAATCGGCCGGCCAGGGACCACTGACCGCTATCCCCCGCCTGGATGCTTTTTCAATGGCCGGAGCAATAATCCGGAGCTCTTCATCTCCGATACGCCCATCTTCACCCGCATGGGGATTGAGGCCGCACACCCCGATGGGGGCGTCCTGGTATCCCAAAGCCTGAACAAAGTCCCAGATCTGAAGCAAACAGCGCTCAATCTTTCCTGCAGTCAATAAATCCGGCACATCCTTCAGTCTAGGGTGGGTGGTGACCAAACCCACCCGCAGTCTGTCTCCGGCCAGAAGCATGCACACATCATCCGGCCCCAGTCCGCTGTTCACAGCCAAAAATTCTGTGTGCCCCGGAAACTCAAAACCCGCCTCTTGCAGCATAGCCTTGTTCAAGGGGCATGTGATCAGGCCTTCAGCTCGTTCGGACAAAAGGAGATGGCAGGCAGTTTCCAGGCTATACCCGGCGGCCAAACCACCCTGAACCTCAGCCCGCCCCAGGTTTGGGCTCCAACCGGCCAATGCGGACGGTTGCAGGCAGAAAAGCCCTGAGAGGCCACTCACTTGATCCAGACTGTCCACTGTTTGCCAAAAAGGCTCCAGACCCAGACGCTGACAGTGCACGTTCAGAGCCGATTCCGGACCGATGAGAACCAAGGCCCTCTCTTTGCGGGACAAACCGCCGAGCTGGTGCAGACGGCAGATCAGCTCCGGACCTATCCCGTTGGCATCGCCCAGGGTGAGCAGGAGGGGTGACGGGTATGCTTTCATGAACTACCTGAGGATACTCTATATATGGTCAAAATACATCAAAAATATTTCAGATTTGCCTCAGGCAAATCTGAAATATTTTTTATTTACTGAACCGGCTTCCAGGCCGTACTGCCTTGACTTTCCAGGATAAATACCCTGGCCATGCCTAAAAGAGCACTCATTTCCGGATCCGGACTGGGCACCACCTGCTGGGGTAACCACCACTGTCTATCGACAAAGCGATGCCGCATGGTAGCCCACATCCCAGACTGAAAATACGGAAAAAAGGCGCTCAATCCCCCGCTGATTCCTACACTGGCAAAGCCGAACACCACTTGCAGAACTGAGATGTACAATCCAAGCCTGCGACCATACATATCCGTAACTCTCAGGGCTTCCGGATCGCCCTTTTCCAAATGGCCAAAAGCATCTTTTGGATCCTGCACGGGATAACCGCAGCTGGTGAAGAGCTCGACCAGGGCCTTTTTCTGAAGCCAGGCCTCGGCGCAACCAACCTGCCCGCAGCCGCAGGCAGGAAGGGACAAGGCACTTTTCTCACAGCTGCGCTTGGGCCCGGGCCCCAAATAGATATGTCCCAGCTCCGGACCGGTAAAATGCCCGCCCCGCCATATCTCATGGTTCATAATCACCCCGGAGCCCACCCCTGTACCCAAGGTAACAACCACGGCCTCGGCAGTACCTGGCAGGCCCCCGGCCCAGACCTCCCCCAGGGCAGCGGCCTGAGCGTCATTTTCCATTCGCACCGGCAAGGAAAAAGCCTCCTCCAGAAAACTTCCAACCCGAAAATGGTCTAACTCAGGCATATTGGTGGTGTGCAAGTACATGCGCTTGAGATGATCCAACGGACCGGCCGTAGCCAGTCCTATTCCCTGGACTTGATCCGGGGCTTGATCCTGCAGGTCATGGACCAGGTTTTTCAAGCTTTCCTTGGTTCCATCCAGGGACCGGGGCCTGGAGTGTAAAATGACCCGACCATATTCTCCTTTGGAGTTGATCCATGTGCCCCGGACATTCGTTCCCCCCAAATCAATGCTGATATACATAATATACCTTCCAGTTACGGTAATGAGGACCATCAATCATTGAAACTTCTTCTTCCGCCAATCCCCTCGTTTTCGCAGTAAAGATCTTTGTCGGCTTTTTTTAATCTCTTAGCCACACCCCAGACTGCGTCCGGGTTTGACCGGGCGCTGAGTTTGGCCCTGGTCTAAAGCCTGCTGAAAATCAGCCAAGATCTGGGCATGGTCAAAGGCCAATTGAGGCAAATTTTCCAATGCAGCCACGTACACTCGACCGGCATCATCACCAGCCTTGAGCTGAGCGGTGTCCATGGCTTCAGCCATAAAAACCACACTCATATTGTGCTGACGAGGATCTCGGTCCGGGCTGGAATACACGCCGAGAAGGCCGTATAAGCGGATCTCCAGTCCGGTTTCCTCTTTGGCCTCCCTGAGGGCGGCTTGCTCCACACTCTCGCCGTAATCAACAAATCCCCCGGGCAAGGCCCAGCCAAATGGAGGATTGCGGCGCTCAATAAGAACAACCCCCCGATCCGGAATGAAAATAACTACGTCCACTGTAGGTATCGGATTGCGGTAGACAGGAACCTCTTCACCGCATTTGGGGCACTTGACATGACCGGGCATATGTGGCCACTCCTTATCTTTCTGTGCGGGGCTGGTAGAAAATGAACTGCCGGGCAGCGTTTCTCCCCATATTCACCGGACAGGGAGCTTGCCGCCTGTATCTTGCCGGTTACGAGAGGAGATCAAGCTCCCTCCCAAGCAGTTATCACATGTGCATATCAAAAGGAATTATCGTCGTCCACAAAGGGGCCTTAGGCGATTTCCTGCAAATTTGGCCTTCCCTATTGGCCCTCTCTCGGCATTACCCCCATCTGCCCTTATACTGGGCCGGACGGGAGGCGTACAGGCTGTGGACCGATCCATTGGGGTTCATCCCCTGCCCAGGCTTGATCAGACAAGCGGTTGATCGATTATACGCATCTGATACCTGGCCTGTGGAATTACATGGAAATCGGATCATCTGGTTTGGACTGCACACTCCGCCCACTAAAGTCCCTTTTCCCGACCTCGTATTCCATCCAGGCATCGTCACCGGAGAGCTCATCCCTCCCCGCCGGGTATATGCCGCCGGCTTGGAACAGTTGGGGATACAAGCATGCAGGGACTGGCTGCAGACCTGGCAGAGCATGCTCATCCAGAATATGCCCCAGGTTGGAAAAGACCAGGTCCTGCTCCTGCCTGGAGCCGGACATAGGGCCAAATGCTGGCCTTTGTCCAAGTATCTGGGTTTAGCAAACTGGCTGAAAAAGCAAGGATTTGATCCTGTTTTTGTCCTTGGACCGGCAGAGTTGGACAGGGGGATACAGGTACAAAATTTTAAACTTCTCTATCCCATGGAACTTTGGTCCCTGCAAAATTGCCTCTTAGAGGCTCAAATAGTCATCGGCAATGATTCCGGACCCATGCACCTGGCAGGCTTTTTAGGGTGCCCGGGCCTGGTCTTATTCGGTCCGGCCGCGGCAAGACAATGGGGCCCCGTGGGCCTCACCTGCCTGCAAAGCGAAGTATCCTGCTCGCCATGCACCCAAACAGGGCATATCCCCTGCACACAACCGGTGTGCATGGAGCAGATATCAAGGGCCACAGTCCAAAAGGCTCTTGAAGCTCTTGTCTAGAATAGAGAAGAAAAGTGAGCACTGACAGGGAAAAAATGGCTGGGGCCCAAAGCACGACTGGCCCCCTTGAAAACATATTCAAGGGGGCCAGCAATGGCAAAAGGAGGAAGGTATTATTTGTATTGCATAAGGCATGCCATAGACCGGAATTGTCTGCTTACTCTCAGCCGCTCAACAAAATCAAGCCATTGCCTTTTCCAAGTGCACAAGCCCAAGCTTTTGGGTTCAAATTCTTGTATCCAATGATGGCAAGGGGCATTTCCTGTACCATCCAAGTTCAATATTTTATACCCATCATGAACACTACAGGATAACCCATCCAGCATCTCGCAAGGCCTGTACCGGAACAGTCCCGGACCGGAGCAGATGCAGCCGCTTGCTTCCCACAACCTGGACCACGGTGGACGGCAAGCCGCCCTTTGGATAGGGAGGACCGGCCACAAAACAGTCTACGGATTGGATCAGGCTCGGATCGAGATCTTTCGGCCGTGAAGACGGGGGTTCCCCGGCCATATTGGCGCTTGTGCCCACTAAAGGCACACCGGATTGAACACACAGGGACTGGGCTATAGGGTGTGGAGACCACCGAACGCTGGTACAGCCGGCATCATCCCGGGTCAGAGGACTCAGGTTTTTCCGAGCGGGCACAACAATGGACAGGGATCCGGGCCAAAAGATCCGCACCAGGTTCATAACCTCCTGAGCCACGTTGCTGACCACCAACGGGAGTTGATGCAGGGAACCGATAATGACCGGTAAAGGCTTGTCTTCGGCCCGACCCTTGATTCTGCCAACCCGCTCCACCGCTGTGTGATCCATGGCGTTGGCACCCAAGGCGTAGAGGGTTTCAGTGGGATAGATAAGGACCTGCCCCTGCAGAATAGCCTGAATTGCCGCATCCAGGGCCCCAAGCCCCTCACTGTTCGCATTACAATGAACAGCCATTTCGGACCTCAAATTCCTACTGCAAAGGGTACTCCTGCAAAACCCGGTACACCGGACCTTGAGGAGTAAGTCGGCTGGCATACAAGACAAATTGCTCCACTTCGAATGCCGGCCACTCTCTTTTTTGCAACCGTTTGAGCACCTGCGACCAGTCATCCGGCCGGGAATGCTTGACTCGGGCCAAAGTTAAATGAGGTCGAAAGGGGTGAGAGCTGGGAGGAAAGCCCAGAGGGTGCAAGGCCTGCTCAATTTTGTGGGCCAGCTGAGTGCACTCTTCAGCCCCTTGGCTGAGCCCAACCCAGATGACACGTGGATTCTTTCCGGGGGGAAAAAATCCTCCTCCTGAGGCCTGAAGGACAAACCGCGACACTGAGACCGAACGCAGGGCCCCCTGCACTGAAGCGAGCATTTCCGGACCCAGTTCGCCCAAAAAACTGAGAGTAACATGCCAGTTCCCCTCCTTGGTCCAGGTCAGTTTGGAGCGTAAGGCAGAGCCCCAGGCTGAAACAATCTCGGACAATGCCCGCTGATAGGCATCAGGCAGAGGCAAGGCTACAAAACTTCGAGTTCCCATAACGTACCGCTCGAATTACAGTGTTAAGAATTATTCTTTTGCTTTGTCCACAACACTTGCCAACAGCGACAGAGTGTGAAAATGTGCTCCTGGTTTGACTCTTTGCACCAGGCTGCATAGACAAAACCACCTTAATCTGAACAACCCGATTTTTTGTCCTCCCATGGCCTTTGTTTACTCTGTCTGCGAAGCATTGCCCCTACTCGGTCATCGTCTTTCGTCCTTTCTCCGTCTTCTGTCCTCTGACCTCTGTCTTCGAGACCCTGAACTCCAGGAGCTTGTCCCTCATGTTTGAATCCTTTGTGACCTGGCTGGTGGCCACTATCGGGCAGTTTGGCTATCCGGGAATCACGATTCTCATGTTCTTGGAATCTTCTTTCTTCCCCTTTCCCAGCGAGGTGGTGGTTCCTCCGGCCGGCTATCTGGCCTCTCAAGGATCCATGAGCCTCTGGGTGGTCGTTGCCTGCGGCACCCTGGGCAGTCTTCTGGGAGGCATTTTCAATTACTGGCTGGCCTTGACCGTGGGACGGGCCTTCCTGTTCAAATATGGACACTATTTTCTTATCTCGGAAAAGACCTTGAACAGGTCCGAGGCCTTTTTCATACGTCACGGCCATATCAGCACCTTCATCGGACGTCTGGTCCCGGGGGTGAGACAATACATCTCCCTGCCGGCCGGATTGTCTCGCATGCATCTGGGCTTGTTCTGCCTGTTCACCAGCCTGGGAGCCGGAATCTGGGTAGTAATCCTGGCCTTGCTCGGCTATTTCTTCGGTCGCAACCAGGAGCTGCTGATGGACAAGCTGCACCAGATCATGTTTATCATTTTGCCGGCTTGCCTTCTCTTGATCGCCGCATATATCTGGTGGCATTGGCGCAAGGCCAGGGCGGATCGCCTCTCTTACAAGAATAAGAATATGTTATAAGTGTTCCATCACCACACCTGAATGGCCAGAAAAAGAAGCAGCCCAGCCTCCAGGACCTCGTTCATAGCCCCCAGGGTATCTCCGGTTATGCAACCGATAACCCGCGAATACATGGATAGTATACCGGCACAAGCCACAACAAAGAACACATTCAGTACCACACCTTTCCATCCCAGGAATATGGACAAAGGAACAAGCAGACCAGTAGACCAGAACATACACATCTTGGAATTGGGGACACAGAACGGGGCCCCGGTTCCACCTTCTGGACGTCCGTAAGGCAGCCAACGCATTCCGGCCAGCATACCCAGGCGGGAATAGGCCGGAATCAAAACCAAGGCCAGAAAACGATCCTCGGACAGGGCCAGAACTCCCCCCCATTTCAGGGCCAATACCCCTATCATGCAGACCACCCCCATAACCCCCACCCGGCTGTCCTTCATGATCTGCAAAATCCGCTCTCGGGTTCGATGAGAAAACAAGCCGTCCCCGGCATCGGCCAGGCCATCCACATGCAAGGCACCGGTCAACAAGATGAAGGCCAGGACCACGATCATCGCAGCCAAGGGCTCAGACCACAAAAAGCGGGCCAGGACATCCAGACCAGCCACGATGATCCCCAACAATAGGCCGACAACGGGGAAAAAACCGACCATTCGTTCCGGTCGGAAACGAGCCCCTGCGGTAGGCAAAATAGTTAAAAAGGCGACCGCACCCCAAAAATCGGCCAGCCCTTCCCGCAAGGCCGCCATATTTATCCTTTCACCCGCATGGGCAGCCCGGCCACCATCCAAACCACTCGGTTCGCCTTGGCCGCCACTCGCTGGTTCACCCAGCCTACCAGATCCCGAAATCTGCGGGCCATAGGGTTGTCCGGAACAATGCCCTGCCCAACCTCGTTGGACACGACCAGAACCGGACCGGATGCGGCCAGCAACCCCCGCTCCAGGCTGTCCAGTTGAGCATTGATCCATGCTTCATCCTTGTCCGCCATGAGCAGATTGGAAACCCACAAGGTCAGACAATCCAGGAGGACAAGAGATGACGGGCAGCTCCTTCTTTCCAAAACCCCAGTGATATCCAGTGGTTCTTCCACTGTGGTCCATGCAGGCCCCCTTTCACGCTGATGCTTGGTTATCCGCTCCTGCATTTCCGAATCAATGGCCTGGCTGGTGGCTAAAAAAAACTTGTCCTGCAGGCCGCTTTGTTCCGCCAGTTCCAGGGCGTGCCGGCTCTTGCCGCTTCGACAACCACCGAGGATGAGTGTGAGATCAAACACAAGGCTTCCTTTATCAGGTGTTAGCTTTGCCTCCGGCCATCCTCTTATTGTCCCGGCCGTCACCAGGGTATCGGCAAATAAGCTAACTTCTGGTTTCATACGAGATTCATTACAACCGGGATGATGAGAGGGGGAACTAAAACTGTGACGATGATGAGGGTGCAGTAGACTGATCCTCCGACTGGGCATAGAGGGGATTTTCACCTTCCAGCACGGCCTGCAGGGGTGAAATTGCGCGCTGAAAACGGGCCATTTCCTTCTCCGGAACCGGGCTGGCCGGTTCAGAATCGATTTTCAAAGGATTGATATACGAACCATTTTTCTTGACCCGATAATCCAGGTGCGGTCCAGTGGAAAGGCCGGTACTGCCCACGTATGCGATGGTCTGTCCCTGCCTGACCTTCACTCCCTTGCGGATTCCAGACCCGAACTTGGACAGGTGCATATATATGGTAATATAACTATTTGGATGTCGAATTTTAATATAATTTCCCCCTCCCCGTTGATAAGCCCGGGCGATAACCACTCCATCGGCCACACTCTTGACCGGAGTTCCCCGGGGGGCGGCATAGTCGATGCCCAAATGAGGGCGGACCACATTGAGAATGGGGTGTTTGCGCCGATGTGTGTATCCGGAAGAGATCCGGGTAAAATTCAAGGGGGCCTTGAGAAAGGTCTTGCGTACAGCCTGACCTTGGGAGTTAAAGTATTCAGTACGTCCGTCCTGGGTGGAGAACAGAAAGGCCTGATAGGTGTGGCCCTGATTGACGAATTGAGCGGCAACAATAGGTCCATACCCGCTGAACTCTCCTTTTCGATACCTCTTCTCCACAACCAGCCGAAAGGAATCTTCTTCTCGAATATCGCGAATAAAATCGATATCCCAGGCAAAAATATCCGCCAGCTTGATGGCCAACACCGGGGATTCCCCCTGGTTGGTCACTGCCTTGAACAGACTGGAGCGCACCATGCCGTCCACCACTGCCGTGCGCACATCGTATTCGATGTTCTTGGTGGTAATCGAAAATTGTCCCTCAGCCAAATCCACGCACAGCTTTTTCTGATCGTCGATCTCATATTCAAAGCCCTGCAAACGGCCGTCTTGAAGCTTGAGTCGGTAAGGCTGGCCGGCCCTTATTTTTCGCAGGGGAAATATGTCCTTGGCCTCCCGGTTCAAGGCATAGACATCGGCCGGGCACAAAAAATCAGAAAGCATGGAGGTGATGGTTTGGCCGGACTGAACTTCTTTTTCTACAATCCGGAGCGGTTCGTGTACTTCTTGCCCCTTAGGAGCTTGACGCAATGTTTTTTCCGCTACAGTAAAGTCGGTACCCTTTCTTGGTCCGGTTTGCTTATCTGTCTGGCCGGAATCTGTGGAAAGGATGGGCATCTCCTGGTTGGCCTGTATATTTTTCTGATCAGGCGAAGAAATGAAATGCTTTCCCAGAGAAACAACTGCCAAGACCAGGACCAAAAGAAACAAGAGCAAGGGGATGGCGATGCGTATCCGCCGGGGACGCTTGAGCCGGATTGTTTTATTGCCAAAAAAACGCATACCTAGTGACATAACAATCTCTTGGCTTATTTATGAAAAGAAGTCAAGCTCAGCCCCCGCCTACAGCCGGGAACAAAGCCACCCGATCCCCGTCCTGGAGATGAGTGGACATAGGCGCGTGCTTGCCGTTTACAAAAGCCACCTTGATTTCCTCCAGGTCGGCTCCCAGGATGGAGGCCAGGTCGGCGACAGTGCTTTCTTGATCCAGGGTATATTCATCTGCCTGGTCCGGTTGATATTTGGCTAAGGTAGCGTAACAGCGAATCTGGATATTCATAATCCTCCTTGTTCAAAGAGCACACCTGCGATCTGTTTTTCCCACTCCGGCCCATTGGGTCTGCATTGGGCTGCAAAGCCCGGAAAGCGTATCTTCCGGTGATGCAAGAGCAATGGTCCTCGCTCAATTGATCCGTACACATGGTCTCCAACCACCGGATGTCCCATATTGGCCATATGGACTCTGATCTGGTGCCGCCTGCCTTTGTATATCTTGAGTCCAACCAGGCTGACCCTGTCCTGGGCACTATATTCCAAAGGATGGACTTCAGTCCAGCGCAGGGGATCGGGATCCTGGATCTGCATGGCTCGAACCTTTCGCCGTTTGCAGGTCACCAGGGCTGCCCGGATTGTCCGTTCTTGAACCATCCGTCCGTGGACAACGGCCAGATATGATTTGACTGTCGCCCCCTCATCCTGCATCCGGACATACTCCCGGACCGCATCTGGGCTGAGGCCAAGCAGTACCAAGCCTGATGTGGCCTGGTCCAACCTGTTCAATAGCCGGACATCCCGGTCCGGAAAGAGGGTGGGCAAAAGCTCTTCCAGGGCCGGATGGGGATTAAACGGCTGGGCTTCGGTATGCAGACCCCCGGGTTTGTATACTGCGGCATACTCAGAGGAAACCCGGACCACAGCCGCCTGGCCCAGCAAATGCTCTTCAGAGGCTCGCCTCTGAGGTACACAGAGATCAAGGCTCACATCCTGTCCAGAGGCTACCCGGTATCCCTTGGGCCGGATCCGGCCATCCACCCGGACCGATCCGGTCCGGATCAATCGCTGCAAGCCTCGGCGGCCGTTTTCCGGGAACATCAGGCGCAGGGCATCATCAAGTCGGCGGCCATCGGCCAGCTCAGGAACCGGCAGGCTGGTATGGGGTGTGATGCCTTTTGGTAGCTTCATAGACACGTGTTTGTGACTTCACATCCGGTGGATCCAGGATTGGAACTCCTGAAGGTTCGTACCGTTACGCAACAACTTCATCTGCCGAGCTTCTGAGAACTTGCAACCTGCCGCTAATGTATCCCATAGGACTTCAGCTTTCTATGCAGATAACTGCGTTCCAGACCCACAGTCTCAGCCAAACGGGAAATATTTCCCTGGCACTCTTGAAATTTTTGACTCAAGAATCGACGTTCAAACTCTGCCCGGGCGTTTTTAAAATCAACCTCTTCCTGATCCGACACCCGGCCTGTCCAGGAGGAATGGCTCCAGGTGCGTTGAAACTCCGACGGCAGATCCCGGGCACCGATTTCTTGCCCAGAGTACATAATGTGCATACGTTCGATAAAATTTTTCAACTCCCGGACATTTCCCGGCCAGGGATAGGCTTTAAGGAGGGCATAGGCCTCGTCCGTGAACCGCAGGGGCCGAAATCCGTTTTCCTGGCAAAAGCCCTGGGTGAATTCCTGGATCAGAACTGGAACGTCTTCGCACCGCTCTTTGAGAGCCGGTACATGTAAAGGAAATACATTCAATCGATAGAAGAGATCTTCTCGGAATCGGCCCGCTGCGATTTCTTGGGCCAAATCCTTGTTGGTGGCCACAATAACCCGCACATCCACACTGATACTTCGACCGCCCCCAACCCTTTCGAACATCTGTTCCTGCAAAATGCGCAGGATCTTGGCCTGGGTTTTTTGGCCCATGTCCCCGATTTCATCTAAAAAAAGAGTCCCCTTGTGGGCTAACTCAAATTTCCCCGCGTGGGTGGCTTCAGCCCCGGTGAAAGCCCCTTTCTCATGTCCGAAAAGTTCACTCTCAATAAGTTCTTCAGGGATTGCCGCACAATTCACCGCGATCATAGGCTTTTTAGACCGCCGGCTTTTCTTGTGGATACTCCGGGCCACGATCTCTTTACCTGTTCCATTGTCCCCGGTAATCAGCACCCAGGCATCTGTCGGAGCCACTCGGTCGATCTGCCGCCGCAGATCCAATATCTTGGAGCTGTTCCCGGACAAATCCTGAACGTAATCCACTCGGACCCTGGAGCGTAAGTCCTGATTCTCCTGCTGCAAAGCTCGAAACTCCAAGGCCTTAGCCGCTGTGACCATGACCTTTTCTAAAGAAAGGGGCTTTTCAATAAAATCAAATGCCCCTTTCTTGATACTGTCCACTGCGGTCTCGATGTTGCCATGCCCGGAAATCATAATCACCGGCAGATAAGTATTGTGCAGGCGGATTTTTTCCAAGATGCTGATACCGTCCTCTCCAGGCAGCCAGATGTCCAAAAACAAAAGATCCACCTCTTCATTCTGCAGTATCTTCCAAGCCTTTTCTCCATCCTCGGAGGCCAGGACTTCATATCCCTCATCCTCCAGTATCCCGGTCAGAGAAAGAAGGATATCCTGCTCATCGTCGACGACTAAGATTCTGGCTTTACTCATGGCCAATACTTCGAGTTTTGGTTGCCGTATTCAAACAGTTTTTGCACTCGCATTTATCTAGGTAACAGGCAACTCTATGGTGAAGAGACTTCCACGGGGATGATTGGGTCGAACCCGAACATATCCTCGATGATCATTGACTATGGATTTGACAATGGTCAACCCCAAACCGGTATTCCCTTTTTTTCGAGAAAAATAAGGCTCGAAAAGCCGGCTTTGCTCCTCGACCTCTAATCCCGGACCATTGTCTCTGATCTCAATTTGCACCCACCCTCCGGGCTCATCCATTCTGGCCACGACTTCAACTTCCGGGTGGGATTGGCTCTTCAAGGCCTCAGCTGCATTGGTCAATAGATTGATCATTACCTGCTTCATAGCCGAACGATCGAAACGAAAATTGATAAACCCCGGTTGGATATGCAAGGTCCAATGGATCAAAGAGTGGCTGTTTTGAAACAGTCCGACCACCTCCTGCAATAGAGTTGGCAGATCATCCACCGTAGGTTGAACATCGGGCAGTTTGGCAAAGGATGAAAACTCTTTAACCATTTGCTGTAAGTGCTCAACCTGACGCACGATCAAACGAGTACACTCCCCAAAGCTGTCATCCGCAGCCAGGTTTGAATACTTACGTTCCAATCGCTGGGCCGAAAGCTTTATAGGGGTCAAAGGATTTTTGATTTCATGGGCAATACGCCTGGCCACCTCCCGCCAAGCAGCCATACGCTGCATCTTGTCCAGCTCTGTGATGTCTTCAAAGACAAGGACCATACCCCTGTCCTCACCCTGGCTGGGACGAAGACCTACAGCATTGACCAAAAGTTTGCATTCCTTATCTCCCAGTTGTATATCCACCTGCCGCTGCCAGGTGCTGTTCGGGGCTCGGGTCACTTGGTTCATGGCTTCGGAAAACAACTCCAGATGGCTATTCTCAAGTAACTGTAAGGGGAACTGACCGATGAGTCGATCCGGATTTATACGTAAGATGGTTTGGGCCGCTTGATTTATGGTGGTGATCCGTCCTTCAGGATCCAGGGAGATTACTCCGGAAGTAATGGTGTTGAGGACCACTTCCATGTATTTGCGGCGCTGTTCCAGCTCCAAATTCTGACGGCCCAGGTCTACATTGGCTTGATTGAGCCGTTCCTGGCTGTGCTGTAAGTCTTCGGCCATGATATTAAAGGAGTGCACCAGCTGTCCCAGCTCGTCCGCAGATTGGTCCTGGAGCCGAACAGCCAGATCTCCTTGAGCAATTCGCTGTGTACCCTCGGACAGGGCCTGAATGGGGGCTGAAATTTCCTTGGCCAGACGGAACCCGAACCAAATAGCCCCAAAAAGAATGAGCAGGGTCATGACCCCCAGAAGGAGATAGAAGGCGATCTTTAAAGGGCCTTTGAGTACTTGCAGTTTCTTATACTCTTGAATGCCTTCCACTACTTGATCCAGCTTGTTGAGTACTCCTTTGCCCAAATCGGCCCCAAGAACCAAAAAACCGGTTTTTCCCTGGTCCACAGGCACAACCGCCACCACCAGATCCCGCCCCTGCGAACTGACCAAGGTCGACCACCCTGTGGGCTTTTGCATGAGATTGTCCCAGCCTATCTCCAGCTTCAGCTGAGGCCATCTTTCCTCCCAGGGCTCGTTCGAATGCCAATTTTGTTCTTGCAGGTTGGGAGCTATTATCCCGATCAAATTCAATCCGTATTCTTCGGCCTTTCCTTGCAGGTATTCATCCATCCCCCTGCCCCCCCACAAGAGTTCCTGCTCCCTGATTTGTTCAATGATGAACTTCCCCCTGTTTTGCATCTGTTCCTGTGATCGGGCATAGAAATGCTTGCCAACCTCCAGGGATTGCTGCAGGGACCGACCCACTTGGCTCCGGAACCAGTAGTCCACCGACGTTTGCACAAACTTGACCGAAACCAGAAACATCAAAATGGTGGGAATCAGGGATAGAAGAACAAAAGCAATGACCAGCTTGGTACGCAGGACCGATCCCGGAGCTTTGCGGCGGCGTTCCAAAAAGAGCTTGACGATATTGCGCAGGACCAGAAAGAGAATGAGCAGGAGGAGGATGAGGTTGATATTAAATACAATGAAAAAAAGGTAGGAATTGACACCGAAAAAGTGAAGTTCAATCCAGCTAAAAAGGATTATCAGGGCGAATGCACCCAAAGCCAGCAGTAGCTCTCTGTGCCGGATGCGCCTTTTGCTCTTGCGGACATGGGCGGTAATGAACTCCTGAGTCATATCAATATGTGAAATACATGCGGTAGTTTTGTGTGGACAACACGTCCCAGGACCAGAAGAACAGAGTCTTTTTCAGCCAAATGGGGACATCCGGGCGCTTAAATTGCAATTTTAGTTCGACTATATATGTGGACCCGGGTTGCAAAGCCTTCCAGGGCCCCAAATCCACGGCAATGTCCTCCCACCCCTTTTGAATCAGGCCTTTCAATTTATTGCCTTTGATCGTCTGCTGGGTTTGGCAGTTGATCATTTTGTAACTTTGGGTTAACGGATTGACCCTCAGATCATAACGCAGGTCCTTTTCCACCAGCATGCTGTCCGGCCACCAACTTCGTTGTCTGCGCAAAAAGATGGTGCACTCCACCCGCAGGGCCCCGCTGGTATCCAAGGAGGTCCGCAAGGCCTCCATCTCTTCCGTCTGGACCCCAAACCTGAGTTGTATGCGCTCATTGACATTATCTAAAACCAGGGTATCCAAAACCAGTTCCTGAGCCCCTGCGGACATGGTCCAGCTTACAACCAGGGCAAACCCCAGAATGAGCCCTAAAAGATATTCAAAAGAAAGCATAGGCACAACAGATAGGCTGCTCCGGGCAATCACCCTAGGTTTTGACTCCATTCCTGCCGAGGTTCAAAAAAGGTACGGTTTGAGATTTGCAATTTTGTTCAACTCACGTCAAGCTGAAAGCGCTCAGTATTCAGCCTTGCCTTTGGCAAATCTGAAATATTTTTTGGGCCAAAGCGCCCAAAAATGACTTGCCGGATTGATCAAGTATGAAACTTCTGGATTTCATGGTACCTAGACTGCTGTTATGCACATCAAAATCATCTGCATCGGTAAGTTAAAAAAATCTTATTGGCGGGATGCAGCCTCAACCTACGTCCAACGCATACAGAAGTTTTGCTCCCTGAAGATTATAGAACTCAAAGACGGTCCCAAACATCTGCCGCCTCAGGAGCGCATGCAGGTTGAAGCCCAAGCCATCCAAGCCAAAACCTCTTCCCAGGACATGATCATCTGCCTGGACAGCAATGGCCGCAGCCTGGCCTCCTCCCAGCTGGCCTTAAAAGTCAAATCCTGGCTGGAGATACCGGGCAAGACCCTCTGCTTTGTCCTGGGAGGAGCCTACGGACTCTCGGCCCATCTCATTGATCAAAGCGCTTCAACTCTCAGCCTGGGCCCCATGACTATGCCCCACGAACTGTCCAGGATTGTCCTTTTGGAACAGCTCTACCGGGCTTTTACCATCATTCACAACCATCCTTACCATCATTGATCAGTCTTGAAAGAGGTCTGATCCACGCTTTCTCCAGAGAAAAAAGGGTATTACTTATAAAATTTACTCCAAGAGCATACTGAATACCTTGTCAAGCATTGCCCTGGCGATTCCATGTTGCTATCCTGCATCGAGTTTTTTAAACACTCATATCAGCCGACCGTAGTCTTTTTTCTTATCCCTTGAACATACTGATATTATTTCATTCATGGAGACGACGTGATCCCAGATCAACACACGCCCTTTGAGGAAGACACCCCCTGGGCCTATGTCCGTGGTCTTCATTCTGGCAGTCTTTGCGATTGGCCGGGATTGGTCACCGCCGTTCTCTTTCTGGGGGGCTGCAATCTTCGCTGCCCTACCTGCCACAATGCCGCTCTGGCCTGGACACCGGAAAGATATCCGCCTCTTACTCAGACTCATATCCAAGACTTCCTTCATTCCAGATCCGGTTGGCTGGACGGCCTGGTCGTCTCCGGAGGTGAACCCACCTTTGTGCCTGGACTGCCCTCACTGCTCCAAGAGCTTTCTTTCTTCGGTCTTCCCCTCAAAGTGGACACCAACGGCCTCAGACCGGACATCCTGGAATCCTTATTGGCCGAAGGAGCGATCCAGGCCGTGGCTGTGGACGTCAAAGGTCCTTGGTCCAAATATTCTTTGCTGACCGGGGGACGTTGTTCACCAGCTCAAGCCCAACAAGCCCTGGAATCTGTTTTCCGCCTGGCCAAAGCTTACCCTCAGACTTTTTTTTTCCGCTGTACGGCTGTGCCTGAACTGAGCCCACGAGACCTGGAAGAGGTGCAGGAGCTTGTGCCTTCCGGATTCTCCCTGTCCGTACAAACCTATATTCCACCGCAACAGGCCGAAAAGGGCACAAACATCGGGCCCAGTATTTCCAATTTTTGAAGGCTTTCCTATGTTTTTTCAGGAGGAGGTTGAACATGTTCATGGCTGAAGTCGAAGAACGTATCCACGGGGGCAAAGCTGTTCACAACGCTCCCGAGCATATCCGCAAGAGGGATGGCCGCCTGGAAACCTGGGCTGTAGACCGCATAGGACAAGCCATTTTAAAGGCCTTGCAGGCCAGCGGAATTCGAGACCCATTACTAGCCCGCCGGCTGGCTGGGAAGGTGGAAAAAAAACTGTCCGGAATACAAATCCCGGAACAGGAACAGGTCCAGGATATGGTCGAACAGGTTCTCATGGAAAGCCGCCTCTTCCATGTAGCCAAGCGCTACATTCTGTACCGCGAACAGCGCCGGCAACTGCGCAGCCAGCAGGAAGCCTTTCTGGACATCGGCAAGACCATTGACAATTATGTGCACAAACAGGACTGGCGGGTGGCGGAAAACGCGAACATGTCCCATTCCTTCCAGGGACTTATGCTCCACCTCTCCGGTTCGGTCCAGGCCAGGTACGCCCTGGAAAAATACCCGGAAGAAGTGCGCATGGCCCATGAACACGGCTATTTTCACATCCACGACCTCTCTTTCGGACTGGCCGGCTACTGTGCCGGGTGGAGTCTGCGGGACCTGCTTTTGGAGGGCTTCAACCTGGAGGGCCGGTGCTCTTCCGGGCCGGCCAAGCATTTGGACTCCGCACTGGGGCAAATGGTCAATTTTTTGGGTACGTTACAGAACGAATGGGCCGGGGCCCAGGCTTTCAACAACGTAGATACCTATCTGGCTCCCTTTGTTCGGGCCGACGGACTGGATTTTTCTCGGGTCAAACAAAGCATCCAGAAATTTGTGTTCAATGTAAATACCACCTCCCGCTGGGGAGGCCAGAGCCCGTTTACCAATCTGACCTTCGACCTGGTCCCTCCCAAGCATATCGGGCAAGAGGCTGTGATCATCGGCGGGAAACTCCAGGACCAATGCTACAAAGACTATGGTCCGGAGATGGAACTCATCAACCGAGCCTTTCTGGAAGTCATGCTGGAAGGTGACTACCATGGGCGCATCTTCAGCTTCCCCATCCCCACCTACAACGTCAGTGAGGACTTTCCCTGGGATTCCCAGGTCGGAGACCTGTTGCTCAAACTGACAGCCAAATACGGCGTCCCCTATTTCCAAAACTTCATCAATTCGGACTTAAAGCCTGAAGATGTCCGCTCCATGTGCTGCCGCCTGCAAATGGATATTCGGGAGTTGAAAAAACGCACCGGTGGTCTGTTTGGAGCCGGAGACCTGACCGGGTCCATCGGCGTGGTCACCTTAAATCTCCCCAAACTGGGTTATCTGGCTCAGGACGAGGAGGACTTTTTAGACCTGGTGGCTGAGTACGCCTCCCTGGCCAAGGACTCTCTGGAATTCAAGCGCAAGTGGGTGAGCGATAATATGGACCGGGGCATGTACCCTTTTTCGGCCCGGTATCTCAAAAACGGCCTGAACAACCACTTCAGTACCATAGGCCTCATCGGCGGCCACGAAGCCTGCTTGAACCTGTTGGGCAAAGGCATTGAAACCCCGGCCGGTATCCGGCTCATGCAGCGCACCCTGGAACACCTGCAGGAGTTGACCTCCGCCTTCCAGGAGGAGACCGGACACTTATATAATCTGGAAGCCACTCCAGCTGAAGGCACCAGCTACCGTCTGGCCAAAATCGACAAGAACCTGTACCAGGACATTCAAACCTCTGGAACTGATGTCCCCTATTATACCAATTCCACCGCTCTGCCAGTCCATGCCACCCAGGATGTGTTCGCCGCCTTGGAGCATCAGAACCTGCTCCAGCCCAAGTACACCGGAGGCACCGTCTTCCATACTTTTCTTGGCGAGGCGGTGGCCGATACCCAGGCCTTAAAGTCTTTTATGGTCAAGGCCATGTCCAAAACCAAGCTGCCCTATATCTCTATCACCCCCACTTTCTCCATCTGCAAGATCCACGGTTATATACATGGAGAACACTTTTCCTGTCCCCACTGCGGGGCGGAAACCGAGGTTTATACCCGGGTGGTGGGCTATTACCGGCCGGTAACCATGTGGAACAAGGGCAAACAAGCCGAATACCAAGACCGGGTGGTCTTTGCCCCGGTGGAAGAGCAGGGGGTATAAAAAGAAAATTTGCCTAAAATCCAAAGTGCCGTACGTCCTTTCCCCTGCGTATGTCTTTTTCCCAAAAATCGATACGTCCACTGTGATGCTTATAGACCACTGTAGACACCTGAGTCCCGTAGCCCGGGCTGTGCACACAGATAGGAGCCAGAATGCGCTCTTTTTCCAGGCCCACACCGGTATCCGGCAGTTCATCATCCCTTGGCCGGGTCGTATCGGCCAGCAAGGCGAAAAGCTCTTCCACCCCGGGGGTTCGACCACTGTGCAATAAGGTCCACACACCAGCCCTGGCCCGGACCACCTTGGGCCAGGGAGTATTCCAAAAAGCATTGCTCAAGCCGTGCACCCCGGACGGGATGTGCTCAATCTGCCCTCCGACATTGCTGAACCAGCTCAAATGAAAGCCGGTTCCAAAAACCAGATTAAACCCATTGTAGGTTTGACCGGTCTGCCGCAACCGAATCCCAAACCGGGTATCACTCTCTTTGTCCAACAGGTAATCGGCCACCAGATCTCCTCTGGACGGGCGGCTCGCATCTACGACGGCCGGATTCCGCACATTGGTCAACAAAGCCAATCGACCCTTTGAGCTCACACCCAGCCAGGTCCCGCCTCCGTGCTCATCTCGACCGGCCACAACCCATGGGCCTTCCGGCCAGAAATGGGCCGGCTGAGCGGGTCGATCATCGAACTCGTCCCGGTTGGCGGCCAGGATAAGCGGATATTCCCTGTGCACCCGCAGGGCCAGGATCATAAGACACATGTCGTTTCTCCCGGGACTGGTCTGTTCACCAAAAAACCCCGGCCGGCCTTAAAGCAGGCCAGGCCGGGGTCTCAAATAAAGGCTCGAGGCATGAGGACAAAGAGTTAGGCAATACCCAGCTTAAACTTCAGGGAGCGCACAGTATTGCGCATGAGCATGGTGATGGTCATCGGCCCCACCCCTCCGGGTACCGGAGTGATGTGCCCGGCGATCTCCTTGGCCGCGTCAAAATCCACATCCCCGCGGAGGATGGGAACCATCTTGTTCGGATCTTTTTTGCTCGGCTTCTCACCTACCCGGTTGACACCCACGTCGATAACGCAGGCCCCGGGCTTGATCCATTCCGGCTTGACCAGACCGGGTACCCCGGCGGCCACAACCAAAATATCCGCCCGCTTGCAGTGAGATTCCATGTCCTTGGTCCGGGTATGGACCACAGTCACCGTGGAATTGGCCCCTTTGCCCTTTTGGACCATCATATTGGCAATGGGCTTGCCCACTATATTGGATCGGCCCACAACCACAACTTCCGCACCTTCGGTCTCCACCCCGGCCCGGATGATCATTTCCTGAATTCCGGCCGGTGTGCAGGGAGGAAACTTGACCTCGTCTCCACCGATCATCAAACGCCCCACATTGACCGGATGAAATCCGTCCACGTCTTTGTCCGGATCGATGGCGTTCAAGACCTTTTTCTCGTTTATTTGCTTGGGCAGAGGGAGCTGGACGAGTATGCCGTGGATGGACTCGTCCTTGTTGTACTTGTCGATGAGCCCCAGGAGCTCTTCTTCGGAGATGTCTTCCGACTGCGTGTCCTGGACTTCCTTAAATCCTAAACGGTGGGCGGTTTTGATCTTCAGGGATACATAGGACTGGGAGGCCGGATTTTCCCCCACCAGGATGGTGACCAGTCCCGGAACCTGCCCGTGTTTGTCCTTGATCTCCTGCACTTCCTTAGCCAGCTCTTCCAAAATCTCTTCCCGGATGTCAGTGCCCTTGATCAGTTCTGCGGTCATAGCCCATCTCCTTTGCAAAGGTTCAGTCCTCACGTCTGGAGCGAACAAGTCCGGCTCCAGCCCCCTAAGCGCGCAAACCTACATTTCTCAATAGTTTGCAGACATTGCTAAAGCAAGTTTCGCGTTCTTGTCAAGCCGATCTGCGTTTTTGCCCCCATTCAGTAAGCAAGCCCGGCCCGGCGAAACTGGCTTGCCCTCCCAGGTCGTCTTCTATGCGCAGAAGCTGGTTGTATTTGGCCAAACGGTCACTGCGGCTCAAAGATCCGGCTTTGATCTGTCCCCCGTTAACGGCCACCACCAGATCGGCGATGAAATGGTCCTCCGTCTCCCCGGAACGGTGAGAAACCACCGAAGTATACCCGTTTTTCCTGGCTAACTCGATGGTCTCCATGGTCTCGCTCAAGGTCCCGATCTGGTTCAGCTTGATCAGGATGGAATTGGCCACGCCCTTTCCGATACCCTCAGCCAGGATAGCGGGATTGGTGACGAAAATATCATCACCCACCAACTGCACCACATGGCCCATACGCTCGGTCATCTCCCGCCACCCCTCCCAGTCCTGCTCTGCCAGACCGTCTTCAATGGACACAATGGGATAACGCCGGCACAGGTCCAAATAATAATCGATCATCCCTGATGAATCCAGGACCTTGTTTTCTCCGCTTAAATTGTACTTTCCCTGTTCGAAGAATTCGGACGCGGCAGCATCCAGGCCCAGGCCGATATCAGTGCCCGGAGTATACCCGGCCCGTTCAATGGCCTGGACGATACACTGCAAGGCCTGTTCGTGACTGTCCAAATTGGGGGCGAATCCGCCTTCATCCCCCACCGAGGTAATATGTTTTTCCTGGGCCAAAATGGCCTTCAAGGCCTGAAAAGTCTCCGACCCCATACGCAAGGCCTGTGCAAAATTGTCCGCTCCCAGGGGCATGATCATGAACTCTTGGATATCCAAATTGTTCGGGGCATGGGCTCCGCCGTTTAAGATATTCATCTGGGGTACGGGCAGGATCCGGGCCCCCACCCCCCCCAGATATTGATATAAGGGCAGGTTGAGATAGGCGGCAGCTGTTCTGGCCACGGCCATGGACACTCCTAACATGGCGTTGGCTCCCAGCTTGCTCTTGTTTTCGGTTCCATCCAGCTCTAAAAGGACGCTGTCCACTTCCAACTGGCGCAGGGCATCCATGCCTACCAAGGTGGGAGCGATCTTGTGCACCACGTTGTCCACCGCGGTAAGCACCCCTTTGCCCCCGTAACGTTCGGGATCCTTATCCCTCAGCTCCAATGCTTCCCTTGATCCGGTGGAAGCCCCTGAGGGCACGGCCGCCCGTTCCCAGACTCCGGATTCCAACTCCACTTCCACTTCCACTGTGGGATTTCCTCTGGAGTCCAGGATTTCCCTGGCTCCAATCTGGGCAATGATACTCATATTCTGAGACCTCCTTTTCAGATTTGCCGGAGGCAAAGCTGACCTCTAATCTTCTGTCCTCTGTCTTCTATCCTCTGTCATCTGTCTTCTGTCTTCTGATGGGCCATGAGCAGACCTTGCAAGAGCAGGTCCTCACGGACAACATCCAGACAGGAGCACAAGGGACTGATGGATCCGGCAAAGCCCCCGGTGGCCACTACAGTGATCTCCGAGGACAAAAATTCCATGAGTTGTTCGCACAACCCCTGAATCATACTGGCAAAGCCGTAGAGAAAGCCCTGGTTCATACTTTGGGCCGTACTCCGGCCGATCTCCAGCCCTGCGGAACTGTGTTCCAGACTTATCCGGGGCAGCTTGGCCGTGTGACCGGCCAGAGCTCCCAGGGAGGAAAAAACGCCCGGACAGATCAAGCCTCCCAGGTAGTCTAGATCCTGAACACATTCCAGGGTGGTGGCTGTACCAAAATCAATGACCACGAGTCCGGAAGTGGACACAAATTGCCTGGCAGCATAAGCGGTTACCAGTCGATCCGCACCTACCTCCTGCGGATTGGCGTAGCGATTGCGCAAAGGCAAAGGCACATCTTCAGGAACAAAGTACACCGGGCAGTTGGAATATTTTTCCCCGGCCTTGCGGATCATTGAGTTATGCTGGGGAACGACGGAAGAAACCACCCAGGCCTGCACCTGCCGGGCAGAGAGCCGCAGATGGTTGAAGATCTGCATGATACGCAGCCCGAAGGTATCCGCCGTTTCCTGGGCATGCGTGGGCAGAATAAAGGAGTTCAGTATCAGGTGGCCCTTGGCCACCCCCACTTTTGTATTTGTATTTCCTACATCAAGCAGCAGGCGGTAGGTGTGCACACAGGGCTCCCCAAGACAGTTTTGTTCCCAGATCCAACATAATCATCACCTCAGTACTCAGCCCCCTCTCGTCCAAAAGTGCAGATACGCATACATCATCACAGCAGCCGGGCCAGTATTTCATTGCTGACCAGCATGCCCTGAGGAGTCAGGCGCAGCCGTCCCTTTTGCACCTCCACCAGTCCCGCCTCCTGCAGTCGAGCTGCCAAATCCCTGTCCAACCACGGCTCGGCCTTTACTAAATCAACACCCTGATTGGTGCGCAAGCCGAGCATCCCGTTTTCCCGTTCTCGTACCTGTAAGGGCAATAGCTCTTCTGCTGGCATGGGATCGCCGTGATCCATCATGCCTATATACTGGGGCAGGTTGTCCGGATTCTGCCGCCGCACTGCGTTCAGAGTGGATACAGCGGCCGGACCAAGGCCCATATAATCCTCTCCCTGCCAAATGCCGCTGTTGTGCAGGCACTTATACCCGGGCCTTGCATAATTGGAAATTTCATAGTGCTCATATCCGGCCTGAACCAGGAGCTTTCGACCCTGAATAAACATATCCGACCATGTGTCTTCATCCGGCCATGCCAATGACCCATCATTCTGGATAAACTCCCTGGATGTATATTCCGGGAATTTGTCCTGGCGATGCCAAAATACTCGGTCTTGGCCGGCCTCCATGGCGGCCAAAGGCGTCCCGGGCTCCACACTGAGACTATACAGGGACAGATGGGCCGGCTTCCAAGCCAGCACTTCTCGCAGGGTTCCCGACCAGCTTCCAAGATCCTGTCCCGGGATTCCCCATATCAGGTCCAGGCCGAAATTATCAACTTCGGCCCCTTTCAGGTATTGCACGGCAGAATCGACCTGCTCCGGAGTATGGCTGCGGCCTAAAAAACACAATACCTCTCTGTCCAGACTCTGGACTCCCAGGCTGACACGGGTAACTCCCATGTTTCTCCAGGCCCGAACCTGATCTTCGCTGTGAACAGAATCAGGATTGGCCTCCAGGCAGATCTCGGCATCCTCGGACCAGGCAAAAAAGCGCCTGGCCGCGGAAAATATGCGCTCCAGTTCATGAGCAGTCAACAGGCTGGGGGTTCCGCCACCCAAATACATGCTCTGGATCGGTCGTCCTTCAGCCTGCGCAGCCCTCTGCATCATTTCCTGGATCAAGGCCCGGACATAGGCCGACATATCATCAGGACCGCCCGGGGCAGAAGCAAATCCGCAATAGGTGCATTTCTTGCGGCAAAAGGGAACATGCACATAGAGATGCATAGTCAGCTTTGCCTCCGGCAAATCTGACATAATTTTTGGATCCAAGGGCCCCAAAAAACGTTTTGCCAAATTGATCCAAGGTGAAAAATGCGGATGTTCTTCTCCGTCATTGCTCCCAGGTCCAGCTCATGACCATTCAAATCTCTGACGACCTCAGAGATTTGAGCTCAGATGAATAGCGTTCCACTTCGCTGTACAGGCATCCGCAGTACGTTTGTCTGTAAATCCCCCACTCCAGGCTTTGCTCAATGCCCGCCTTCCATCCGGGTCGGAAGTCGCGGTCCAAAAATCGCAATGTTTTGTTTCCAGTCATCTCCCGGCCCAACCTGGCAATACGGTCATGCTGTTGGTGGATGCTGTACAACAAGGTGGTACTGAAAAAATCAAAATTTCCCCGCCCGGCTATGGACATGATCCGCTCCAGTCGCAACTGATAGCACAGATGGCAGCGACTGGCCTCCCGAAAGGCGATGTGCCGGAGGAAGAGGCCCGGATCGTATTCATCGTCCTTCCAGATCATTTTCAGATCCAGACGTCTGGCAACCTCCATGGCCCCCTGCCTGCGGCGCAGATATTCCTGCAAAGGATGGATGTTGGGATTGTAAAAAAGCCCAACCACCTCGTACCCCTGGCCCCTTAAGTCCTGGACCGGATATATTGCGCAGGGGCCGCAGCAGATATGAAGAATCACCCGTTGCCCGGACATCAATCGGCCTTGATCACGATCTGGGTTGCCAGCCGGTCTTCCAGCTCACAAAGCTTTTTCCGTTTACAGTTCAGCAAATAGGCAGCCAATTCCTTATCCACTGAATATTCCAAAAGGTTTGAGCATTTCTTGCTTTGCACCTGGCGGCTGATATCCTTGAGGGCCTGCAGGGCCCGCCATTCCAGGCTGCGCACATATCCGGACCCCTGACAGGCCGGACAATCCTGCCAGGTAGTGGACAGGGCGGACGACCCCATCCGCTGGCGAACCATCTCCAAAAGGCCGAACCTGGAAATCTTGCCCACCGTAGTCCTGGCCTTGTCCTCTTTCAAGGCATTGCGTAAAGCCTTTTCCACTTCCCGGCAGTGCTTATGTTCCTTCATCTCAATAAAATCGACAACCACCTGACCCCCTACATCGCGGAGGCGGAGCTGCTGGGCGATCTCCTGGGCCGCCTCCAGATTGGTCTTTAAGGCCATCTCCTTGAAGTTGCTTTCCCCCCCGATTTTCCCGGAGTTGATATCCACGGCCATCAAAGCCTCGGTTTGATCAAAAACCAATTCCCCGCCGCTGGGCAGAGTGACCTTTCGGCTGTAGACCGTCTCCAGCTGCTTACTCAAGTTGAATCGGTCAAACAAAAACTTTTCGGGGTCCAAATGGCGCTTGACCATCCGCTTCCGCCGGGGGAAGACCAAAGCAGCCACTTCCTGGATCTGACTGGCCGTATCCGCATCATCCACCCAGATCTCACTGACATCGGCGGTCAAGTAGTCGCGCACAGCCCGGAAGGCAAGGTCTTTTTCCTCGTAAATCAAGGCTGGGGAGGTCTCGGCAACTCCTTTTTTGCGCACCTCATTCCACAATCGCTTTAAAAATTGCAAGTCCCGAGAAAGGTTGGTTTTGTTTTGATCTGAGCTGACGGTGCGCAGGATAACCCCAATTCCCGGATCAAGATTGAGCTCCTCCATGATCTTCTTCAACCGGGTACGCTCCTTTTCATCCTCGATCTTCCGGGAAACACCAAGTTGCTCCCGCCCTGGAGTGAGGACAAAATACCGCCCGGGGAGGGTCAAATAGGTGGTCAAAAAGGCTCCCTTGCTGCCGGTAGGCTCCTTGACCACCTGGACCAAAAGCTCCTGGCCTGGTTTGAGCACCCGCTGCATGGGAGGAAATCTTTGCCCTTTTCCAGGTTTGATATCTGTCAGATAATACTCCGGATGCACTTCGTCGATCTGCAGAAAACCGTTGCGTTGGGCCCCATAGTTGACAAACGCGGCCTGCAAGGCCGGATCAATATTGTGGATCTGAGCCTTGTATATGTTGCGCTTGGTCTTGGTTTGCTGCAACATCTCCACATAATATTCCTGCACCATCCCGTCTTTGGTCAGAACGACCTCAATCTGTTCATCAGGCAGGACGCTGATCAACATCTTCCTACGTTTTTTTACAGCCATAACTCTCTATTCTGGTCAAATGTGCTGAATACGAAAAATATTCCTGAAACCGCGGCTTATGGGCTTTTTGTCTGCCCATCTTGACACGGACTCGCCGAATGCGCCAAAAGGCATCACTGGCCGTACAAATATACATCCAACGAAGGAGTAGAAATGATACATCCCGGCGATCTTGTCCAACTGGTCAGCCCCAAGGGCAAGCGTTACCTGCGGGTGGCTGGGGCGGATAGCGAACTGCATACCCATGACGGAAAACTGGATTTGAACAGTATCTGCGATCTTGACTATGGTCAATGCATCCGCACCCATCTGGACAAGGAATACCGCCTGTTCAAGCCCACCCTTTATGAACTGGTCAAAAAAATAGACCGTCAGACCCAAATCATTTACCCCAAGGATATCGGTTATATCCTTTTTAAATTGAGTATTGGGCCGGGAGCTCGGGTCCTAGAGGCCGGATGCGGTTCCGGAAGCCTGACCCTGGCCTTAGCTTGGTTTGTCGGCCCCCAAGGCCGGGTGATCACCATGGAAAGACGGGCGGAATTCGCCCGCCTGTGCGCCAAGAACCTGAGCAAAGTCGGGCTCAGGGATCGAGTGGACATCCTGGATCAGGATTTAAGCCAAGGCTTCGGCGTCCCCGAGGCCGAAGCCGTTTTTATCGATGTGCGTACCCCCTGGGACTACTTGGAACAGATTGCGGCCGGGGTAAAAAACGGCCACCCTGTGGGCTTTCTTCTGCCCACGGTAAACCAAGTCACTACCTTGCTGGGAGCAATGCAGGGTTCAGCCTTTACCGAAACCGAGGTGGTGGAAATCCTGGTCAGACATTACAAGCCGGTGGCTGACCGGTTCCGACCGGAAGACCGCATGGTGGCCCATACCGGATTTTTGATTTTCAGTAAGGTATACAAGCCAACAGATTGATATTTCACAATTTACGGGCCAGACCTTGACACTTGAGATTTTGTTTTTATATTTAAGCGTTTAGCATGTGACTGTCGACGCATTCCTTTTTGCTATATGACCCCTGACAGCACTTTCATTGCAGGATCCCCGCCCCATAGTTGGGAGAGGATGCCGGCAGTGATAAGGTGGAGACGGAAAATGACCCGAAAAGACCGAACAGAAGGAATCTACAACAGGCTGGAAGTTTTGGACGCTTCTGAGCGCGAACAATTCTACCGTATTCAACTGAAAGACATGCTCAAATACGCCTACCGCTATTCTGAAGAAGTCAAGAAACGGTTCGACAGGGCTCAATTTGACGTCAACAAATTCAAGGATATTACGGACATCAAGCATATTCCCATCTTAAAGAAAAAAGAACTTATCTTTTTGCAGTCCATGGGTCCCCGCTTGGGAGGTCTGTTGACCAAAGACATGGGCAAGATGCGTCGTATTTTCCTCTCGCCGGGGCCCATCTTCGACCCCGAAGATCGGGTCACAGACTATTGGGGGTGGACCGAAGGTTTTTATGCCACCGGCTTCAGATCCGGAGATGTGGTCCAAAACTGCTTCAATTATCACCTCAACCCGGCCGGACTGATGTTCGAGGAACCCCTGCGCAACTTGGAATGCGCCGTTGTTCCCTCCGGGCCGGGCAACACCAACACCCAGTTGGAGATCATGCAGAAACTGCGGATCACCGGGTACGTGGGCACAGCCAGCTACCTGATGCACCTGGGCCAAAAAGCGGAAGATGCTGGACTCAACCTGCGAAAGGACCTTTTTCTGGAAGTGGCCTTTGTCACGGCCGAAAAGGTACCGGAAAAAGTACGGAACACCCTGGAAAAGAAGTTCGACCTGGTCATGCGCCAAGGATACGGAACCGCCGATGTGGGCTGTATCGGATACGAATGCTACCATAAGAATGGGCTGCACTTGGCCAACCGGGCCTTTATCGAGATCTGTCACCCGGATACCGGCATCCCGCTCAAGGATGGGGAAGTGGGGGAAGTGGTGGTTACGGCCTTTAACAAGACCTATCCCTTAATTCGACTGGCCACCGGGGATCTTTCCTACATCGAGCGTGCCCCCTGCCCTTGCGGACGGACTTCGCCCAGACTGGGCGGAATCATCGGGCGGGTGGACACCACAGCCAGAATCAAGGGCCTGTTTGTCTATCCCCACCAAATCGAACAGGTTATTGCCCGTTACGAGGAAATCAAACGCTGGCAGTTGGAGGTCACCAATCCCGGAGGCATCGATGAGGCCACTTTGTATGTAGAGGCCACCAACTTCAAACGTTCCGATGAGCTCTTGCACACTTTCAGAGAGAAGATAAAAATCCGGCCTGATTTGCAGATTCTGGCCCCTGGCAGCCTGCCGGCCCAAATTAAGGCCATTGAGGACAAGCGCAGCTGGGATTAAAAAACAAAGCCCGGGGCAAGACCCCGGGCTTTGTTTTTTAAAAGGGTGCAGCTCTCACCTCTGGCTGTAGCTCACAAGTTTCAACCTCGATCAATCCGGCAATCCGTTTTTTACGCGCTTGGGCGCAAAAAATATTTCAGACTTGCCGGAGGCAAGGCTGATCGCTGACCTCTGTCTTCTGTCCTCTGTCCTCTGTCTTCTGTCCTCTCATCTTTAAAGCAAAACCCGCCTGGCTTCGGCAATCCGCTGTCCCACGGTAAGAACTACCAAGGCCAGATACAGCCCCAAGCCCAACAACAACAATTCCAGCTGCACCCCGGGGCCTAATGCTATGAGCAGGGCCCAGACCAAGAGATAGGCCACACGAACCGGGCGATTCATAAAACCGGTCCGGCAGATGTGGCCCAAGCTCTCAATCTTGGCCTTGGTGTAGCTGATAAGCAAAGTAAAGAGAAGGGCCAAAAGCAAGCTTATGGCCGCAGCCAGCCTCCACTGCGGAAAAGACCAAAAAAGAATAAGAAATCCAACAAGATAAGCGCAGTCCGCAGCCCGGTCCAAGGTGGAATCCCAAAAGGAACCAAAGGCCGACTGACGCTGGGTGGCCCGGGCTAAAAAACCATCCAGGCTGTCGGCTATTCCGGACAGGGCAATGAACACAAACCCCGCCCACGTTGAGAGGGAAAAGCCTACAGGCACCAGACAAGCCATGGCCAGCCCCCAAACCGTAACGCTATTCGGGCTGAGATCCTTTTTCCGCAACCAGGCCACAAGGTATTTATCCAATATAGACAAATAGGTACGCCCAATCCTCGATCCACGCAAATCCATCCTGTACTCCGCTCTGTCTTCCGCACGCAAAGAAGAGGTCTTTTTTCTCTGCCCTCCTCCCCGCTACTCTCCGACCTCTGCCCTATGCTCCATGCCCCTTGCTCCGTCCCCCCACGCTGGCAAAATAAATCAAACTCTCCTCGTCTCCGTCCAGGGCAAAGAGTTCGTTGGCTTCGGCATCGAAGTAGGCCCCTACCGGACAAGCGGGTAAACCAAAACCTTCAGCAGCCAGAAGCAGATTCTGACAAATATGACCCACGTCCATGAATATATAACGCAGGCCCCGATGTCCGTACTTGGCCATATTCCGCCGCAGTACAGCCGACCAGCACACGTTGAAGGCGGCCTGGGCCATAAACCGTTGATCCAAACAGGCCCTGGCCAGCTGCGACCCGAATTCTCCGCTGTGCAAAC
Source organism: uncultured Desulfohalobiaceae bacterium (assembly GCA_964619345.1). GTDB lineage: Bacteria > Desulfobacterota > Desulfovibrionia > Desulfovibrionales > Desulfothermaceae > Desulfovermiculus. Next base: position 4,883 of record CAZUER010000008.1, on the reverse strand, counting down.
ATTCCAGGCACCAGTCCCGGATATTGAGATGATAAAGTCCCGCATCCAGCCCCTGCACCCGGTTTACCTGTACATAGGTTTCCACGGGATACAGAGCACCGGCTGAGGGGGCCGTACGCAGGGTGAGCCCTCCAACCTGACCGCTTGCACCTGAAGCGGCCCATAACAGAGCGGACAAAACCTCCAGGCTCAGAGCTTCTTCCGAGTACCGCCGACGCGACCTGCGGGAAGAAAGCGCATCCCACAGATCAGTGGGTAAACGTGAAGCTTCCGGAAGCAAGAAGGTCTTGGCCTGGGGATAGGTTTTATACAAAGGGGCCGGATTGATGTGCGGCCTGGACATGGATACAATCTGTTCCCTGTCATACTTGGTCTGCTGCAAATACTTAGTTCCCAGGCAGGATTGCAAGTCGGTCATGATCCCTACCTCCCGGTTATATCCCGTGCATAATGGGTCACCAAAGGGCAAAGAGTATGGCCTGAACCGATCCTACGGCCAACCCCAAGACACCTCCGACAATCTCGATAAACCAAAATTCTTTCTTGAGCATGGAAAAGAGTAAGGTTTCCAGCCTTTCCGGAGAAAAACTTTCTATCTTTTCCTGCACAATATGTTCAATGTGGATTTGAGATTCGAGTTCAGTGGCCGCCTGCTCTACAAGATCGGGCAGAAACCTCTCCATCTCTTCAACTATCATATCTCGGACCCGATCGGCCACCGTCCCCCGCAGCAGGGTATTGAGAAGTGGATGCAGAGAAGTCAGCTTGCCTTGCACAAACCGATGGACCGCGTTTTCAACCAGAGTCCGCAGGCGGACCTGAAAATCGGGATCGTCGATGACTCGCCGGATATCCTGATGGCTGAGAAGTTCCGATTCCACCAATTGGCCCAGACGCGCGGCCAGTTCGGACTGACGTTTGGGAAACAGGCCCTGCCAGGTCCAGCCCAGGATATTCAACGGCTGTCGGGGATGAAAGAGCATGCGAATGGCCAGATAGTTGGTCATCCAGCCGATGAAAGCACAAATCAGGGGCGAGGCAAGATATTTTATATTTTCCGGATCCATCATATCCTGTTCAGCCTTGCCCCCGGCAAGCCTGAAAACTGTAACCAGGGTGGCACGCAAAGGCAAGGATCATTATGCACGTCACCGAGACTATACTTAACCTTTCTCTTCCTGTTGTTGCAAAAATCGATCCCGGCATTCATAGCTGCAAAAATAATACACCTGATCTTCATCCTTGACCCGGATATCGGTCTCGGTGCTCACATAGGTTCCACACACCGGATCTTTGACCATTTCCCCGGAATCAATGAGATCTTGAGTACGCTTATCTTTGTCCAGGCCCTTTTTCTTGTGATCTCCCATAATCAGCTTATACAAGAGAAATCCGGCCACAATGAAAATCACCAATTTGATCATCACAACCCTCCGCTCAGTATATTTAGGAAGCTGCACCCTGATGAACAGAGGGCCACCGATCATCGTCTGCGGCTGAAATCCCCTCAATTCTTTGCCAAATTCTCCTGCCCAGACGGCGGTAAGGAATATTCTGCAGGCAATCCGTAAGCCGGGATCCGTCCGGAAGGCACAGCTCGGGAGTCAATTCCAACAAGGGGACCAGAACAAAGGCCCTGTGCACCATTCTCGGATGGGGAAGGGTCAGATCAGGCTGTCTCAGGCAGTGGTCCCCAAAAAGCAAAAGGTCACAGTCTATACGTCTCGGCCCCCAGCGAATTGGGCGCTGGCGGCCAAGCATACCCTCAATACTCAGCAAATGGCGCATAAACGATTGCGGGCTCCAGGCCGGATGGCACCATATGCGCATGACCTGGTTGGCAAACCATGGTTGGTCTTTGACCCCTTGCGGCTCGGTATAGTAGACTTGTGAACTCTGAGCTGAAAAAACACCAGTCATGGCTTGGATCTTGTTCCTGGCCAAGGCCAGATTTTCTTCCGGTCGACCTTGGTTCGAACCAAGTCCGATATACACGGGAATCGTCTGTATCCTGCTCACTGTTCATCTCCAGGCTTTGGGTTACCCGATCGAATGGAGCACATCTTTTTTCAAAAGGCAAGACGAGGCAGCAGTGGCTCAAACCCAGTCCCAGTCCAACTCCTCCGGCTTTGCACATCATCCCTGGACCGAAACCTATCTCCACCACCTGGTGAGCATTGACGGGTTGTCCAACAACACAGTATTGGCCTATTCCCGGGACTTACATGACTTTACTAACTTCCTGTTCCAGCACCAGGCTGAGCTGAAAAAGGTCAGCGAACAGGATCTTGTTTTGTATCTCATTTCCTTGAGACGTCGAGGACTGGGAAACCGTTCCCTGGCCAGACGTGTTTCCAGTTTGCGCAGTTTTTTCGATTTTTTGTGTCGGGAAAAACATATCTTTGATAATCCGGCCCGATTCCTGGATGGCCCCAAGCTGCCCCAAATATTGCCCCGGGTACTCACCGAATCCGAGATGGCTGCTCTGCTGGCCAGCCCCAATCCCCAGACCAAACTCGGAGTTCGGGACAGAACCATTCTGGAAGTAATGTACGCCGCAGGCTTACGCGTATCCGAGGTCTGTGTCTTACGCCCCCTGGATTTTGATCCCCAAACCGGGTATCTCCGGGTCATGGGCAAAGGACATAAAGAGCGGATCTTGCCGGTACACGCTGGAGCTCAAAGCCAATTGACCACCTATCTGAGCTCCTGGCGTTCCCTTTTTGCCCCAAAATCCGAATCCATGTTCCTCAATCGTTCCGGGACAGGTCTTTCCAGGCAAGGATTATGGAAGATGATCGTAAAATACGCCCGGCAAGCCGGTATTGAGGGCAATATCTCCCCGCATACCATTCGCCACTCCTATGCCACCCATCTCCTGGCCGGAGGTGCGGACTTGCGCAGTGTCCAGCTCCTCTTGGGACATGCCGATATCGGGACCACTCAAATCTATACCCATGTGCACATCACCCATCTGAAGGAAGTGCATCAACGCTTTCACCCCCGATCGTCCCTTACAAGCCCATGACTGAGAAAATCAAAGCCCCGATCATTATCACCGCCCATACCAATGCCGATTTCGACTGCCTGTCCTCCATGGTGGCTGCTCAGAAACTCTATCCACAGGGCGTACTGGTATTTCCCGGATCTCAGGAACAAAGTCTTCGCGATTTCTTCATTCAAAGCGCTACCTATCTATTCAATTTTTACTCCATGAAGGATATTGACCCGGACAGCGTGCATACCGTGGTGGTCTGCGACACCCGGCAGCCTTCCCGGCTGGGCCACCTGACCCATTTGCTGCACAAAGAAGATGTCACTGTGTATGCCTATGATCATCACCCGGATACGGAGGAAGATCTGAGGGCTGCACATGCCGACGTCCGCCTCTGGGGATCTACAGTGGCCATTTTGACCGATCTGATCAAAAACAAAGACATTTCCCTAAGCAAAGACGAGGCCACCATCATGGGCCTTGGGCTGTATGAAGATACCGGCTGTTTCACCTTCACTTCCACCACCGAACATGATCTGTACGCCCTTTGGTGGCTGAAGACCCAGGGCATGGACATCGGATTCATCGCCGACTTCTTAAACCGGGAGCTGAGCGCCGAGCAGGTGGGTATCTTAAACAGTCTTCTGGAGGCGGCCACCAATCATACTATCAACGGCCTGGAGGTATGCATCACCAGCATCAGCTTGGACAACTACGTGCGGGATTTCGCTCTGCTGGTGCATAAGATGATGGAGATTGAAAACATTAAGGTCCTCTTCGCCCTGGCCCGGATGCAGGACCGCATTCAAGTTGTGGCCAGAAGCCGGGTCCCGGAAGTCAATGCCGGAACCATCTGTGCCTCATTAGGTGGTGGCGGCCACAGCTACGCCGCCTCGGCTACGGTCAAAGACAAAACCCTGGCCCAGGTCCAGGATGAACTCTTCGGCCTCCTGTATTCCCACGTGAATCCCCAGATTACCGTCCGCTCCCTGATGTCCAGCCCGGCTGTGGTCATTGATGACAATCAAACCATCAGCCAAGCGGCCATCAAGATGAGTCGTTTCGGACTCAAAGCCATCCCGATCACTACGGATCAGGGTCGGACCTGCGTGGGCATTATGGAGCATCAGTTGGCGGACAGAGCCGAGGCTCATGGCCTGGGTGATTTTCCGGTTCAAGAGTACATGGGACGATCCATCTCCAAGGTCACTCCGGATGAAAGCCTGTACACGGTCATGGAAATCATCATCAATCAAGGGCAGCGTCTGGTCCCAGTCGAAGAGAATCAGGAAATTATCGGAGTCATCACCAGGACCGATCTGATCAATACCCTGGTCGAAGAACCGGCCCGGATCCCGGAAAATCTTTTGCCCGGCCGCCGGCAGGAACGCAGCATCACCTCTCTGATGCGCAACCGTTTACCCAAGCCGGTATACGCCCTTTTGGGCCAATGTGGTGAACTGGCCGAAAAACGGGGGTGGAAGCTGTATGCCGTGGGAGGATTCGTCCGGGACATCCTTCTGCAACGGCCCAACCTGGATATCGATTTGGTGGTTGAAGGGGATGGCATTGCCTTTGCCACCAAACTGGCCCAGGTTCTGGGCGGACGCATCCGCTCCCATAGCAAGTTCCGGACCGCTGTGGTTATCCTGCCCGACAATCAACGCATCGACGTAGCCACAGCCAGGCTGGAATATTACGAACACCCGGCCGCCCTGCCCACGGTTGAACTTTCCTCCATCAAAATGGACCTCTTCCGCCGCGACTTCAGCATCAACGCCCTGGCCATAGAACTGAATCCCGGCCGATTCGGCCGGCTGGTGGATTTCTTCGGGGGCCAGCGGGACTAGTGATCACCTGCTCGGCCCGGATGTGTTCGCGCAGGCCC
>CAZUER010000007.1:61335-62882 GCA_964619345.1 uncultured Desulfohalobiaceae bacterium | reverse complement strand
ACTGGGAATGGCAAAACCTATGCCCTGCCCTGCGGCCACAATGGCTGTATTGATACCTACCACTTTACCCTCCAGGTTCAACAACGGACCTCCACTGTTTCCCGGATTGATGGAGGCATCTGTCTGCAGGAAGTTGTCGTAGGGGCCAGCCCCGATCACTCGGCCCTTGGCACTGATGATTCCGGCCGTAACCGTATGGTCCAGTCCAAAGGGGTTGCCGATAGCCATGACCCACTGGCCGACTTCCAAGGCATCGGAATCCCCGAATTGCAAAACCGGGAGATCCTTTGCAGTATCAATCTTTAAAAGGGCCAGATCAGTCTCCGGATCCCGGCCCATGATCTCGGCCGGAAAAGACTCCGCTCCCCCTTTGAGAACGACCTCGATTTCATCGGCTTTTTCAACCACGTGATTGTTGGTGACCACATGCCCGTTTTCGGAGATGATGAACCCGGAACCGAGGGCCTTTTCCCGCCTTTTCTGCGGCATGTCGCCGAAAAACTGATCAAAAAAATCCTCAAACGGAGAACCTTTTCGCTGAAAAGGCTCGAAGAAGCGTTTCATCTGATTCGAGGTTTCGGTCACCTTGACTGCACTAATGTTGACTACCGCCGGGCTGGCCTCTTTGGCCAGTTCAGTGAATTCGGGCAGAGCTGCCTGGCTGGCGGCACCAAACATTCCCAGGATAATCCATGTCCCCAGAACAATCCTTAATGTACGAGCGAGCATATTTACCTCCTCATTTTTTCATCCTGCAATTTTGTCAACCGTGAAGGGCATAGTCTGAGATTCTCCCCGGAGTCAGGATGAGGCCCCGGAAGAATGGTCAAGCTCAAAATGTCTGGCGATTATTGGGCCATCCTCAGACCTGGCCTGAGTATCCAGGGACTTGGCCCGGCCGCTGCAGACGAATACACCCCCCTGAAGGGCCACAGTCCCGGCGGAAACGACCCGGGCATATGGAATCTGGTCCCGCATTTCCTCATGCAAGATTCGTTCAGGAAAAAGAATAGGGGTTTCGTGTCCCCCAAAGTCTTCGAAGATTATGTACTTCATGGGTATACATTCCCTCTCTAGCAATGCGGCCCTTTTGTCTGGCCAGTGCACATATTCCAATGGCCCCAAGAATATGTCAGATCTGCTCGGGGCGGGGCTGATCAGGAACACAATCGGCCATTTCCTGCAACAAAGCCAGGGTTTCCCTGGCTTCCTGAACCTCCATCCTGCGCAAGGCAAAACCGGCGTGCAACAATAGATAATCCCCTGGCCTGACCTCTTCATCTACCAGAAGCAACGAGGCCTCCACCTGGGTTTGCCCTCCCTGCACCTGACAGACCGCAACTTGCTCCGCAACCTCCGTGACCAGAACTGGAACCGCCAAACACATCCTGACCTCCGTTATCTGTATCAGGCCTGGGCACAATGTGTCATCACTAAACACTCAGCACAGGCCAGTCAATACGCCTCTGACTTTGTCGCCCAGCCAGAAGACCGAACCGGCCAAGCTCCTGGACCAGGCTGTGTACATCCGGGGCCGCAAAGTCCGG
>CAZUER010000007.1:49590-61325 GCA_964619345.1 uncultured Desulfohalobiaceae bacterium | reverse complement strand
AGGAGGCCAAAACAGCTGCCTCCAATCCTCCTGTGTGTACCGCAGCACTATGCATCCCGGCCTTTTGAGCGGCTAGAATATCCAACCAGTGGTCTCCGACCATAAGACAGGCCTGAGGTTCCAGCTCCAGCTCCGAGGCGGCTCTCAGAAGATGTTCGGGGTCGGGTTTCACCCGCTCCACGTCGTCTCTGGCCAGAAGACAGTCCACTTCCTGAACTAACTGGGGATATACGGTCTCCACCGCCGCTGTACAATTGCGAGTAACCACGGCAGTGCGAACCCCTTTTTCCCTCAGCCCGGCCAGAACTCCTCGGGTATAGGGAAACAGCTTGCCCTTCTTGGCTGCTTTCATTTCCAAACCAACCAGACGCATCCGGCACCGGCTTTGGAATTCCAAGACCTCTGCCTGGGGTAACTCCCGGCTCATCCGCTCGGCCAACTTCTCTATCCATTCCAAAACCGGGTGTGAATCCGGCTCCACATTTTGATCGAGAAACAAAGCGGCCAGATCAGCTACCTGCTTACGCATGGCCTGGAAATCAATGTGCAGCTCAGCCAAGGTCCCGTCAAAGTCAAAGAGTACTCCCTCAATCGCTCCCATCTTCAATCATCCCGTCCTGTACAAGGATTTCTGGCCTATAAACCCTCAAGCCGTCTCTGACCGAATACAGCGCACCATGTTCATATCCCTTTTGTACCGCCTTTATCAACAATTGCAACCCTGCCCCCAATATACCTTCTTGTGCGCACACAACCTTTCTTTGCCCATTTTTTGAATTTTTCCTTCAAGGGTTGACGCCCCCCCCTACCCATGCTAGTTCACCTTTTCACAAGCAATGTTCTGGACGGGCTGCTCAGTGCACTTCTTTCCCTGGGAGGATTAGCCATGCTCTTGGAATATATACCCATTGCCTATCTGATACTCATCGCCATCGGTTTTGGAGTGGTGACCGTCATTCTCTCCTCACTTCTGGGACCTCGCCGTCAAACATCTGAAAAACAAGCTTCCTATGAATGCGGTCTGCCCAGCGAAGGCATTCAATATCTGCAAACACCAATCAAATTCTATGTCGTGGCCTTGCTGTTTTTGATTTTCGATCTGGAATGCGTATTCCTCTACCCATGGGCGGTTCAGCTGGGCAACCTCGGTTTGGTCGGGTTCCTGGGTGTATTGGTCTTTATCGGCATTTTGCTGGTTTGCTTCCTCTATGAGTGGAAAAGTGGAGCTTTGGAATGGGACTAGAATCACATCTGCACGGTGACAATATTGTCGTGTCCAGCGTGAACACGGTTGTGAATTGGGCGCGTAAAAACTCTGTCTGGCCATGTACGTTCGGCCTGGCCTGCTGCGCTCTGGAAATGATGGCCACCATGATGCCTCATTATGATATGGCCCGGTTCGGAGCGGAAGTGTTCCGTCCTTCCCCCCGCCAGTCCGACTTGCTCATCGTGGCCGGCACCGTAACTATGAAAATGGCTCCCCAGGTCAAACGGGTCTATGAACAAATGGCTGAACCGAAATGGGTCATTGCCATGGGTGCCTGCGCCTGCTCCGGGGGACAGTTTCGAAGCTATGCCGTTCTGCAGGGGGTAGACAAAATCATTCCTGTTGATGTCTATGTTCCAGGATGCCCCCCGCGCATGGAAACCCTTCTGGCTTCCTTGATGACCCTGCAGGAAAAAATCAAGACCGAACGTCTGGACATGCGCCAGGACAGCTCTGAATTGCCGGTATAATCCCGCTTGGGTGGGACACTGATCATTCGGGATAAATTTCAGGCAGGAGAAGTATGCATGGATAACAACCAGGTCTTGACTGCAATCTCTAAGGCCTTCCCCCAGGCTGTAGCCGCTTCAGATCAGCCCTTCAGCCAGCTCCATCTCACTTTGAATATACAAGGGGAAGATTTCCTTTCTTTCATGCGTTTTTTGCGAGACGAGCAGTCCCTTGGCTACACACTGCTCTCCGATGTGACCGCCGTGGACTGGCCCGACCGGGATCCGCGTTTTGATCTGGTCTATGTCCTGTTTTCAGTTCAGCACGAGCATCGGCTGGTTGTTCACTTGCCTGTGGCGGAAGGAACCTCTGTGCCCACGCTATCCACAATCTGGCACAGTGCGAATTGGGCAGAACGCGAGGTCTATGACCTCATGGGTATCACCTTTGACAACCATCCCGACCTGCGACGCATCCTGACCTGGGACTCCTTTGAAGGACACCCTTTGCGCAAAGACTTTCCTTTGCACGGTCATTACGACGTCGATGATTTCGATTTCCTCACTTTGGAGGTCAATTCCGCTTTTTCCCGGGAATCCGACCAGTCCTGCCAGATTCCAAACGCTCTGGAGTGATCATGAGCACACAGACACGAACCCTGATCTTAAACATGGGCCCCCATCATCCGGCCACCCATGGAGTGCTTCGTCTGGAACTTGAACTGGAAGGGGAAACCATCCTCCGGGCACATCCCCATGTGGGATATCTGCACCGGGGTTTTGAGAAAATGGCCGAATACAAAACGGCCGACCAAATCATTCCCTTGACCGATCGCTTGGATTATGCGGCCGCTTCAGTCAATAACCTCGGCTTTTGCGCTGCTGTGGAAAAACTGCTGGGGATCGAAGTCCCTAAGAGGGCCCAGTATATTCGGATCATCATGGCTGAATTGTCCAGAATCATGGGCCATCAGCTTTGGCTGGGGACCCATGCCTTGGATATCGGAGCCATGACTCCCATATTCTACGCCTTTGCCGACCGGGAATTGGCCATGGAGATTACTGAAGAGGCCTCAGGATATCGGCTCACGCCCAGCTATCTGCGCATCGGGGGGATATCCAAGGACATTACTTCGGAATTCGTCCGCAAAGTCCGGGAATATGTCAAAAAAATGCCCAAGGCCGTGGACGGCTACCATCAACTTTTAACCCAAAACGCCATCTGGATGAAACGGACCAGGGGTATCGGGGTCATCTCGGCTGAAACCGCTCTCAACTACGGAATGACTGGACCCAGTTTACGAGGATCAGGAGTGGCCTACGATGTGCGCAAATCGGAACCGTATTCAAGCTATGAGGATTTCGATTTTCAGATTCCCATCGGTGAAGACGGTGATTCCTACGATCGGTATCTGGTCCGAATGGAAGAGTTCACCCAGTCGCTGCGGATCATTGAACAGGCTATTGAAAACCTTCCTTCCGGTCCAATCATGGCTGATAACCCTTGGACCACCAATCCCGACCTGGAAGATGTACGGCGCAATGTAGACGACGTTATCCGCAGATTTAAGATATCCAGTCAGGGGTTCGCCTTTTCACCTGGAGAGACCTACCACGCCGTGGAGGGAGCCAAAGGAGAACTCGGCTTTTACCTGGTGGGCAACGGGGAAAACCATCCCTACCGGATGAAGATCAGATCCCCGTGTTATTATCTGGTCAGCGCTCTCCCCCATCTTATCCAGGGACATATGATCGCAGATGTGATTACCCTCATCGGCAGCATCGACATTGTGCTGGGCGAAGTGGATCGTTAGGCAATGGAGCATACGGATATGCAGCGCACACTGATTTTTTCCAACTGGGGCCACTGGACGCACGGAGAAGACAAAACAGATACAGCCAAGCTCCCGGTCACTCTAGGCAATTATGGCCCAATCAAAGCTTTTATGGGTTGGGACGGATTCATGGTCTGGGATGAAGACGTCCATATAGTGGATATGTGCCGGGCTTATATGCAAAAGGTACATCAGGAATCCTGTGGCCGATGTTTTCCCTGCCGGCTGGGAACAGCCTTGATGGCCGATATCCTGGAACGGATTTGTCAGGGCCAGGGACAGGATGGCGACTTGCAGCAACTGTCCGGACTGGCTGAATTGGTCAAAAGCACTGCCAAATGCGGGATCGGGGAAACCGGAACCCGCCCCCTTCTGGACGCCCTGACCCACTATCGTCAGCAGTTCGAGCAGACTATAGAGGACAAAAAACCTATACCCAGGGGTGCCTACCAGGCCCTGGTCACCGCCCCCTGTACCAACGCCTGTCCATCACACTTGGACATTCCGGCCTATGTGGAAAAAATCAGACTGGGACAGTACTTGGAAGCCCTGGATGTGGTCCGCAACGACTGCCCCATGCCCGGAACCATCGGCCGGGTCTGCGTGCGGCCCTGTGAAATGAATTGTCGCCGCACCAAGCTGGACGAGCCCATAGCCATTAAGGCTTTGAAGCGCTTTGTGTCCGACTATGAACGTACCCGATATCCACAGGCCGAACCCAAACAGGTATCCCAGCAAGGGCAGGACAAGGGACCGGTGGCCATCATCGGAGCCGGGCCAGCTGGATTGTCCTGCGCCTTTTATCTGGGCCAAAGAGGCTACTCCTGTACTATATACGAGTCGCTGCCTGAGCCAGGAGGCATGGCTGCCGTGGGAATTCCCGACTATCGCCTGCCCCGGCACATCCTCCGCGGCGAGGTGGAGTACATTCAAAAACTCGGGGTGACCATCCACTACAACACGAATATCGGTCAGGACCTAACCATCAAGGATCTGCGCCAAAAAGGATTTCAGGCCGTGTTTGTCGGCGTCGGGGCTCCGGAATCCTCCAGCATGCGCTGCGAAGGAGAAGATGCCGGATACCAGTGCTTTATGACCGGTGTTGAATTTTTACGGCTCATTGCCCAGGGCCAGCGTCCTTTAGAAGGCAAAAACATTGTGGTCATCGGGGGGGGCAATGTGGCCATGGACTGTGTCCGCTCCGCCCGCAGGCTGGGTTTTGAAAACGTCAATCTGGTCTACAGGCGGACCTTGAAGGAAATGCCCGCCGACCCGGTGGAAATCAGGGAGGCCCAAGAGGAAGGGGTCAATTTTCACTATCAGGTCCAGCCCATCAAGATACTGGCTGAAGATGGAAAAGTCAGCGGGCTGGAATGTCTGCGCATGGAACTCGGGGAGCCGGACGAATCCGGCCGCCGCCGACCGGAACCTGTGGAAGGTTCCAATTTTGTTCTGGAATGCGATGCCATCATTCCAGCCATTGGACAAACCTGCGTTGTGGATTGCGTGCTGCCGGACGAACAAGGAGTGGAGCTGAGCAGATGGAAGACCCTGGTTGTGGACCCGGTCACCTTTCAAAGCAGTGAAAAAGACATCTTCGGTGGAGGAGATTGCATTACAGGGCCGGCTACCTTAATCGCCGCCCTGGCTGCCGGCAAAAAAGGAGCCAAGTACATCGACCAGTACCTGCAGGCCGGAGAGTGCACACCTAACCTCCATGATCAGATGGAACAATATATTCAGCAGCTAAGCGTCTTTTATCCCTTTGAAAAGATGCCCTATAAAGGCCAGAACAAGAGGGCCCGTCAGCCAGCCATAGACCCTGAAGAGCGCATCAACCACTTTGAGGAAGTCGAAGGAGGCTTTGACGAAGGACAAGCCCTGCTGGAAGCAGCACGGTGTCTGCGCTGTTACCGAATCGGCATGGCTGCTGTACAATCCGCTGACCAGGACTAACGGCCAAGACCCAGCAGCACGAAGATGACCACAACTCTCCTCAATACACGGTTTTTCACTCGAGCACACTGCATAATCGAGGCATGATATGGATCAGACACTACACCTCAATGGACAGGAAGTCTCATTTAGACCTGGGCAAACTATTCTTGAGGTAGCCAGAGAGAATAAGGTCGCCATTCCCACCTTGTGTCATATGCGCAGGGCGGTGCCTATTGGCTCCTGCCGCGTCTGTGTGGTGGAAATCGAAGGGGCAGCCGAACTCCTCCCGGCTTGTGCAACTCCGGCCAATTCCGGCATGCGTATTCAGACCCACTCCCCGCAGGTACTTGAAGCCAGGCGGGAGATTTTAACCATGCTCATGTATACCGGCCATCACGACTGCCCCATTTGTGATCAAGGCGGTGAATGTGAGTTGCAAGACTTGGTGTATGAATACGGAGTACGTCATGTCCCCATGACCAATCCCCCAAAAAAGGAAGTCCCGGAATATGCTACGCCCAACATCCGCTATTGGCCGGAACGCTGCATCCTCTGCTTACGATGCGTTACAGCCTGCAACGAGGTCCTGGGGATCGGAGCAATATCCATTCAAGGGCAGGGCAACCAGGCCAGGGTGATTCCTTCCCATCCGGAACGTTGTGTATCCTGCGGGGAATGTCTCTTTGTCTGTCCTACCGGGGCTCTGACCGAAAACTTGAGCCGGTATAAGGGGCGCCCTTGGCTGGAGGACAGGGTCTTGACAACCTGCACCTACTGCGGTTGCGGGTGTCAGCTCTTTCTTAAAGTCTTGGACAACAGGATCATCGGGGTGAGCACAGACAGGGATACTGGCGTCAATCGAGGCAGTCTTTGTGTCAAAGGCCGCTTTGGATATGAGTTTATATCCAGCCCCAACCGCCTCAAGACCCCGCTGGTCCGGAAAAAGGGCACCCTCAAAGAAGCCACCTGGGACGAGGCCTTGTCCATGATTGCCTCCCGGCTGAAGAAAATTACTTCCCAGAGCGGAGCGGACAGTATCGGCGGTTTGGCTTCGCCTAAATGCACAAATGAAAGTGTATTTCTTTTCCAAAAGCTTATGCGGGCTGTGCTAGGGACCAACAATGTGGACCAGAGCACCGCCTTCTCCCATGCCGCCACCCGTAAAGGCCTGGAAGAAACTTTAGGGATTGGGGCCATGACCAATCCCATATCCGATGTACTGCACAGCCGGGTCATTCTGGTCACCGGGGCCAATACGGCTGAGAATCAGCCTATATTTTCCCAGTACGTGATCGAGGCGGTCCGCAAGCACGGAGCCAAGCTCATAGTCATCGATCCCAGACGCATCCCTTTGACCGAACAGGCCCATATATGGCTGCAGCCCAAACCGGGAACCGATATTGCCTGGATAAACGGATTGATGCACATCATCACCAGGGAGAAGCTGCATGATGTGAACTTCATCAAGCAGCGAACGAGCGGATTCAAAGAAATGCGCGAAATCCTGGAGACCTATACCCCGGAGCACGTTTCTTCCCTGACCGGCATCGCCGCTGAAGATCTGGAAGCCGCAGCCCGGCTGTACGGATCCCACCATCCCGGATCCATCCTGTACTCCACAGGCATCGAACAGCATGCACAGGGGAAAGAAACCGTGCAGGCCCTGGTCAATTTGGCTATGACCTGCGGCAACCTGGGGGTTCAGGGAGGAGGGATCTATCCCTTGTACGGGCAGAACAATGCCCAGGGGGCCTGTGATATGGGGGCCCTGCCCGACGCTTATCCCGGACATCAGGCGGTTACTGACCAAGAGATCCGCTCCAAGTTCGCCCGGGTCTGGAATACATCTTCGCTTCCGGAAAAACCCGGCCTATCGGCCCCGGAAATGTTGGCTGCCGCCCACGGGGGCCGCATGAAGGCTTTGTATATTTTAGGTGAAAACCCCATGCTCTCCTTTCCGGACCAGACAAAAGTGCTGGAGAGCCTCCAAAAGCTGGACTTTCTCATAGTCCAAGACATCTTTCTGACCGAAACCGCTCAACTGGCGGATGTGGTTTTGCCTGCCACCTGTTTTGCAGAAAAGGACGGCACATTCACCAATTCTGAACGTAAGGTACAACGGGTGCGCAAGGCAGTGGAGCCTGCCGGGAACGCGCAAGATGACAGTTGGATCATTTCCCAGATTGCCGCCAAAATGGACTATCCCATGGACAGTGCCTCCAGCCAGGTTCTCTCAGAAATAAACGACTTGGTTCCGGATTACGCAGGTATGACATGGCCCCGCTTGGAAAAAGGGTCCTTGACGTGGCCTTGCCCTGACCCCGATCATCCCGGATCACCCCTTTTGCACGCAGGGTCATTTGCCCGGGGGCGAGGTCTCTTCTCCTACATCGAATATCGATCCGCTCTTGAAGAACCGGATGCGGAATATCCGTATACTTTAAGCCTTGGCAGTGTCCTGGAACACCACCAGAGCGGAACAATGACCAGGGAGGGGTCAGGTCTTTCCCGACTGTGTCCGCAGGCTTTAGCGGAACTAAACCCCATTGATGCCCAACAACTGGGAGTATCCAATGGCGATACCCTGGCCATTTCCTCCAGACGAGGCCACATTCGGATCAAAGCCCGGGTTTGTGACCGCACCGCCCCCGGGGTTGTCTTTGTCCCTGTCCATTTCCGGGAGTCCCCGGCAAATATTCTGACCGCTTTCACCCAGGAGCATGCAGCCATGATCCCCGAGCTCAAGGCCTGTGCGGTCTCCATTCAGAAAGTCGCCTAAGGAGGACGGTCCATGTTGGAACTGGTGGTCATTACCATGATCAAGACCGTGATCGTATTAAGCGTGTGCATGCTGGTGGTCACCTATCTGACCCTGGCTGAACGGAAGATCTTGGGTTTCATCCAATTGCGGCACGGTCCGAACCGAGTGGGCTATTGGGGACTGTTGCAGCCTTTTGCCGACGGTATCAAGCTCTTCCTCAAAGAAGAACTCATCCCCCAAAATGCCGAACGGCCCATCTTTCATTTAGCGCCCATCATCAGCATTGCCTCGCCTATGATAATGCTGGCCCTGATTCCCTTCGGGGACTCGATCACAATTCTGGGGCGGGAGATCACCTTGTACCTGGCCAACCCGGATGTAGGCATTTTGATCATTCTGGCTCTGGGGACCCTTGGGGCCTATGGTGGTATGCTCGGAGGCTGGTCCTCGGGGAATAAGTACGGATACACCGGCGGATTGCGGGCAGCAGCCATCATCATCAGCTACGAACTTTCCATGGCCTTTGCCGTCATCTGCGTGGTTATGCTTTCCGGTTCTCTCAGTTTAGTGGACATCGTCCAGGCCCAGTCCGGGATGTGGAATATTTTTCTGGCCCCGGTAGCCTTTATCATCTTTATCATCAGCGGCCTGGCTGAGCTGAACAGAACTCCCTTTGATATGCCGGAAGCTGAGGCAGAGCTATGCTGCGGGTACAATGTGGAATACAGCAGCATGAAATTCGCTCTGTTCTTTTTCGGGGAGTACACCCACCTCTTCGTCTTCGGTTGCCTGGTAACCACACTCTTTCTGGGCGGTTGGCACGGCCCCTTTCTGCCCGGTGTCGTCTGGTTCTTTATAAAGACCTTGCTCGTGGTCTTCTTCTGTATCTGGCAACGGGCCACATTTCCCAGATTGCGCTACGATCAGGTCATGAAACTGGAATGGAAGTTCCTGATGCCTCTGGCCATTGTCAACATCCTGGTTACCGCCTTTGTTTTGGCCGTTTTTTAGGTGCCCGGGCGAGGGACATGCGGCCGAACATAACAGATCACAGCTCAAGGTAAGGTTGGAGATGCCCATGCAAGACAAAGATATTCTCCGGGTCAGAGAAAAATGGAGCGGCAAGGTCAAGTATGTATCCCCGTTATTGAAGGGATTGCAGTATACATTCGGCAACCTGCTTTCCAAGCATAAAACCATTGAATATCCAGAACAAAAAAGACCGGTGAGTGATCGATGGCGGGGGCTGCACCGGCTGAACCGCGACGAATCCGGCCAGCTTCTGTGTGTGGCGTGTGGATTATGCGCTGCCGTATGCCCGGCCCGGGCCATTGACGTTACGCCCTATGAACCGGAAAACGGGGAACGCTATCCGGAAGAATTCGTAGTCGACGAACTGCGCTGCGTCTTTTGCGGTTATTGCCAAGAGGTGTGCCCCCGGGGGGCTATCTCCTTAACCAAAGTCTACGATTATGTGGACTTTCGCAGGGAAGATTTTCAATTTTCCATTGACAAGCTGGATAACCCGGAACAATTCAGCTTCCAATATCAGCGGAGTCTGGTGCAAAAAATACTCGGTTAAGGCCTTGGCCAGCATTTTTTGCTCTGCTTTGCATACTTGAAGGAGAAAAGGGACATGGCTGAACTCAGCATCCTCACAATTTTCGTCATCTTATCCACCCTATCGGCTTTGATGGTCGTGTGTGCCAAAAACATCGTCCACTGTGCCTTATGGATGATTGTTACATGTGTGGCCTTGGCCGGTATGTTTCTCCTTCTGCACTTACAGTTTCTGGCTGTATTGCAGATCATCGTCTATGCCGGTGCGATCATGATGTTCATCCTCTACGCCATCATGATGCTCAACCTCCGGTTCAGTTCCGGGCCCTATCTCCTGTGGAATATGAAAACATTTGGAATCATCCTCCTGGTGGTGTTCATGGTTGGCCTGCTCGGAATGGCTGAACTCCTGCCATCCTCTTCGCCCCTGAGCGGTCCCTTCACTGTACAGGCCATGGAGGAATTCGGAGAAGTCGGCATATTGGCCACGCGGATATTCTCGGATTATATCATTGCCTTTGAACTTGTCTCAGTCCTGCTCACCGCCGGTGTGGTCGGGGCCTTGGCCCTGGCCAAGAAAGATCGTTAAGGAGTCTACCTGTATGGAATATCAAAGCGTGTTCCTCGGCCTGGGACTGGCCCTCTTTCTCATCGGCACAGCCGGCGCTTTAATACGCAGAACGGCCATTGTCGTCTTTTTGTGTATTGAAATCATGCTCGGTGGGGTGAATCTGGTCTTCCTGACCTTTGCCCGCAGCACCCAAAGTGTGGAAGGGGCTTTCATGGTTATGTGCGTCATGGCTGTGGCCGCGGTGGAAGCAGCCGTTGGCTTGGCTATCTTTTTTCGCTTGTACCAAAAGACCGGTTCCATTGATGTGGAGCGGTTCAACCTGCTCAAATGGTAAGTCGAGGAGAGTGGCATGTTTGACTATATCTGGCTCATTCCGGTCTTGCCCCTGATCGGGGTACTCATCAACGGCCTTTTGGGCCGGCGTCTGGAAGAGGTGAACAAGTCCCTCATCCATTGGATAGCCTGCTCAGCCGTGGGGCTCTCCTTCGTCTTGACCGTGATCACCTTTTTCCAGCTCCTGGCTCTGCCCGGCTCCGAACGTCTGGTGGAATACGTGTGGTTCGAATGGATCCGGGCCGGGGATTTCAGTGTCTCTGTGGCCTACCAGATCGATCCCCTGTCCATGGTCATGTGCCTGTTCGTCACCGGGGTAGGCTTTCTGATCCATATCTACTCCATTGGGTACATGCTGCACAGTGAAGGGCGCTACTACCGATACTTCACCTACCTGAATCTGTTCATGTTCTCCATGATCAATCTCATCCTGGCCAACAACTTCCTGCTCATGTTCCTGGGCTGGGAAGGGGTGGGGATGTGCTCCTACCTGCTCATCGGTTTCTGGTTCGGCAATCTGGACAATGCCAAAGCCGGGAAAAAAGCCTTTATTACCAACAGAGTGGGTGATTTTGCCTTCCTGGTCGGCCTCTTTCTCCTCTTAGTCGCTCTGGGCGAGCATGGGGTGTGGTCCTTGCGCTTCACCGAGGTCTTTGAACATGCTCATCTCTTGAATCAGTCTTTGGTCACAGCCGTCTGTCTGCTCTTTTTCATCGGCTGCACAGCCAAGTCGGCTCAGATCCCGCTGTATATATGGCTTCCGGACGCCATGGCCGGTCCCACTCCGGTCAGCGCCCTGATCCACGCCGCGACCATGGTCACTTCGGGCATTTACTTTGTGGCCCGCAGCAACGTCCTCTTTTCCATGTCCCCGCTGAGCATGCAGGTAGTTGCCGTTATCGGGGCCTTGACCGCTTTGCTGGCCGCAACTATTGCCCTGACCCAAAACGACATCAAACGGGTGTTGGCCTACTCCACTGTCAGTCAGCTGGGATATATGTTCTTAGGTTTGGGGGTTGGC
>CAZUER010000007.1:0-49580 GCA_964619345.1 uncultured Desulfohalobiaceae bacterium | reverse complement strand
GCCTTCAGTGCCGGGATATTCCATGTGGTCACCCACTCCTTTTTCAAGGCCCTGCTCTTTCTCTGTGCCGGAAGCGTGATGCATTCCCTGGCCAATGAGCAGGATATGCGCAATATGGGCGGCATGCGCAAAAAGATTCCTGTGACCTACATCACTATGCTCCTGGGCACCCTGGCCATAGCTGGTTTTCCCGGTCTGTCCGGATTCTTCAGTAAGGATGAAATCCTGTGGTATACCTTTGCCAACGGGCACCCCATCCTGTGGATCATCGGGGTATTTACAGCTGGGTTGACCGCATTTTACATGTTTCGCCTCATATTTATGACCTTCTTCAACGAGTGCCGGGCCCCTCAGGATGTGCAAAAACACATCCATGAATCACCCAAGTCCATGACTGTACCCATGTCCATTTTGGCAGTCTTATCGGTCATCGGGGGAGCTATCGGGGTTCCAGCCGTTCTTGGAGGCAGCAATAGAATTGAGCACTTCCTGGAACCGGTCATGCACTTCAGCGCCGGACACGGCCACCATTCCGTTGCTACCGAGTATCTGCTCATGGTCATATCCGTGTGCATCGTATTTATCGGCATCGGACTGGCCTACACCATGTATGTCCGCAAGCGGGACCTGCCCGGAGAACTGGCAGCCAAATTCAAATGGCTGTATGCGGCCATGTTCAACAAATGGTATGTGGATGAATTGTATGGCCTCCTCTTTGTCCGCCCCTTGCACGGTTTGAGCCTCTGGATGTGGAAAGGCTTCGATGTAGGGGTCATCGACGGAGCAGTGAACGGAGTGGCCAATGTTGTGGGATGGTGCGGCAGCAGGCTGCGTACCGTCCAGACAGGATATGTCCAGGCCTACGCCATATCCTTCCTCTTCGGTGCCATGCTGTTGGTCGTCTATTCTGTCTTTGCCCTGGTCTAGGATTATAAGGAGTCTTCGATGAGTCTCACTGGCCTGCCCATTCTCAGCATTTTGACCTTTCTCCCCTTAGCAGGGGTCCTGGTCATAGCCATCCTGCCCGGTTCCGGCCCAGGAGCGGCCAAGAGGTTCTGGTCCATTGGATTGGCCGTATCTCTTATAGAATTTATCATCTCTATTCCGGTCTTGATTGCTTTTGATTCTTCAGTAGCCGGAATGCAGTTCACGGAGCACACGCCCTGGATCGAAAGTCTGGGGATCAGCTACTCCCTGGGTCTGGACGGGATCAGCCTGTGGCTTGTTTTGCTGACCACCTTTTTCGTTCCCTTGTGCATTTTGTGCTCATTTACCTATATCCAGAAAAAAATCAGAGAATATGTGATCAGTTTCCTGCTCATCGAGACGGCCATGATCGGCACCTTCCTGGCCATGGACCTGGTCCTGTTCTACGTCTTCTGGGAGCTCATGCTCATCCCCATGTTTCTGCTCATCGGAGTCTGGGGGGGAGAACGACGCATTTACTCCGCAGTCAAGTTCTTTTTGTACACTGCCCTGGGCAGTATCTTTATGCTGGTGGCCATTGTCGTTCTGTACTTTCACAATGTCCAAGCCACCGGCGATGCCTCCTTCTATCTTTTCGACCTCTTGAAGCTGCATATCCCGGTAGGGATGCAGTTCTGGCTTTGCGCGGCCTTTTTCCTGGCCTTTGCCATTAAGGTGCCCATGTTTCCGCTGCACACCTGGCTTCCGGACGCCCACGTCGAAGCTCCAACCGCCGGCAGTGTCATCCTGGCCTCTATATTGCTGAAAATGGGGACCTATGGCTTTATCCGCTTTGCCATGCCCCTGTTTCCCTACGCTACCCACCAGTTCATCCCTCTTATCGCCGGCCTGGGGGTCATCGCCATCATCTATGCCGCCCTGGTGTCCTGGGTCCAGCCGGATATCAAGAAGCTGGTGGCCTACTCCAGTGTCAGCCACATGGGTTACGTTCTCCTGGGGCTGTTTGCCTTGAATATGCAGGGGGTACAGGGCGGAATTTACCAGATGCTCAACCACGGCCTGTCCACCGGGGCCCTCTTCCTTTTAGTGGGTATGATCTACGAACGCAGACACACCCGTCTCATGGAGGAGTTTGGGGGACTGGCTAAGATCATGCCGGTCTATGCCACCTTTCTGATGATCGCTACTCTGGCCTCGGTGGCTGTACCGGGCACAAATGGATTTGTGGGCGAATTTCTCATCCTTTTGGGCTCCTTTAAAAGCTATCCGGTCCTGGCCATTATAGCCACTTCCGGGGCACTGTTCAGCGTTATCTACATGCTGTGGATGTATCAGCGGGTCATGTTCGGTCCCGTGGACAAACCGCAAAACAGCGGACTGCAGGATCTCACCTTTCGGGAGACAGCCATCATGGTGCCCATAGCTGTGCTCATCATCGTCATGGGCATCTTTCCCGGTCTATTCCTGCGCCAAATGGACGCCTCCACCGAGAAGTTCATCCATACGGTCAAGAGCAGATACCAGACCTATGTGGCCATGGAGGAGAAAAAGCTACCTGAGGCGCACCAAGTGGCTTTTTTCACAGACTCCTTACCCACTGAATCCGATATCCGGGAACGGTTGAGCAGAACGCACGGAGGACAGTAATCATGCAGTTAGAATTTGTGGCCCCCATCATCCCGGTGCAGGCCATCCTGCCCCAAACCATCCTGGTCTTGACCGCACTGGTGGTCCTGGTCGTGGATGTGTTTACCAAGGACAAGTCCAGGTTCCTCCTCCCCGCCCTGAGCATGATCGGGGTCCTGATCAGCGCGGGCTTTGTTCTGAACAGCCTCTCTCCTCAGACCGGGACCTACCAAAGCATGGTCTATGCCGATGGCTTTGCGGCCTTTATGAATATGACCATATGGCTGATTGTTCTTTTGACCATATTGGTTTCCATCCATTACCAACGTTACTTCGGGCACATGGCCAGTGGGGAATACTATTGTCTCCTCCTGTTTGCCGCTGTGGGCATGTCCTTCATGGTTTCCTCCGGTCATCTCATACTCATTTTCGTGGCCTTGGAGCTTATGTCCGTATGCGTGTATGTCCTGACCGGGTTTCACCGCAACAACCTGGCCTCCATTGAGGCGGCCCTCAAGTATTTTCTTCTCGGGGCCTTTGCCTCTGCTTTTCTCCTCCTTGGCTTTGCCTTTTTATACGGGGCCACCGGAACCCTGGATCTGCCCACGATGAGTAAATTCATCACCGAAAACCCGGACACCATTTCCTCCGGCTGGCTGATACTTGGATTGCTGCTGTCCATTTCCGGATTTGGATTTAAGATTTCCATGGTTCCCTTTCACATGTGGACCCCGGATGTCTATCAAGGTGCCCCCACCGTGGTTACCGCTTTTATGGCCACCGGAGTCAAAGCAGCCGCAGTGGCCGCTTTGGTCCGGGTCATCATGGTGGCCTTGGAGCCCATGGCCGTGGATTGGACCATGATCCTGTGGGTGGCGGCAGTTGCTACCATGTTTGTGGGCAATATCATCGCCCTGGTTCAGGAGGATGTAAAACGCATGCTGGCCTATTCCGGCATTGCCCATGCCGGATACCTGCTCATCGGGTTTGTGGCCGGCTCAGAAATGGGCCAGGCCGGCATTCTCTATTACCTTTTGGCCTATGCCCTGATGAATATAGGAGCCTTTGGGATCATCACCTTGCTGGGCCGGCAGGGTGAGGAATACTCCTCGTTATCCGACTTTTCCGGCCTGGGCCTCAAGTCCCCGGCCATGGGTCTGGCCATGGCCATTTTTATGTTTTCCCTGGCCGGAATTCCTCCCACTGCCGGGTTTATGGGCAAGTTTTATATCTTCGCCGCCGCAGTCAAATCCGGTTTTGTCTGGCTGGTGGTCCTGGGAGCCATCAATAGCGTTATTTCCATTTATTACTACTTACGGGTCATTGTGACCATGTACTTTTCCGCGCCCAATGAAGGTGCCGTGGTTACACCCTCCACCACCCCTCCGTTGACCGTGGCCTTAAGCGTGGCAGCGGTCGGTGTCTTGGTCATGGGGGTCTTCCCCTCCCTGTTTTGGACCCTGGCCCAAAGCTCCATCTTTGCCCTAGGCTAAGAAAAGCTGGGAGCTTCAAGCTCCCAGCTTTTCTTAAAAGGGGTTGAGCCCCTGTTCCTTGGTGTATTGCAGATAGCCCACATTGGCTCCCAAACGCAGGCCCACCCCGGAGCGGATGGGAACCAGGGTTATATCCTGGCTGCGCTGGGCATTAATGCTCAGACCGCCAATGACATACACACTGCCTTCCACACCTGGGAAGCGTTGATACAAGCGCTCGATATCATGAAGATTATAAACCAGGGTAAACACTTTGGACGCATTGCCCCCAAAATCCCAGCCCACGGACGGGCCTTGCCAATAGACTATGCGGGTACGTCCAGACTTCAAGTGCAATCTTCCATATCCATAACGAAGCCCGACAAAAAAGGCGGCTGAGCCTTCTTCCCCCTGAATATACCCATTGGGTCGCCCATAACGGTCGAACGTCCTCTCCACGGCTGAAGCCACAACTTCACTGGCTTCGGCAAAAAAGTCCTCCATGGCTTGGGCGATCTCGCTTTTGGAATAAGTTTCCTCGGTCGCATTGGTTTGAGCCTGCTCCGAATATGATTGCCCTGCCCAGGTAATCAGGAAAAAAAAGACCAGAACAGAAATAAACAAAGTCAACCTGCCCCGCCGATCTTGAATACGTATACTGTGGTCCATCGTTCGCCTCCAAGTTCTTGGTTTTTGGTTCTGCTTCTCATTGTCAATAATTTCAGTGAACCTGCTCTGTAACTGGATAACAGCAATTTGTGGAAAGTGTTCGGTATTCGGTGTTCAGCATACGTCCCTGGCATACCCTGGTGTTCCATGATTTGTTTGCCTGATGCCTGAAAATGTTCCTAAGTATTTTACCTAAGTAGTATATTCGCATGGATCGGCCCTTCTGAAGCTGAACACTGAAACCTGAACACTGCGGGCACCTTACACCTGAGAACAAACGTACACTGTCCAAGTTACAAAATTGGGTTGCCAAGATGGACCAGTCCTTCTAAAATAGAAAAATACAGAGACACTCCTAAAATATCTCAGATTTGCCGGAGGCAAAGCTGAACAAAAACAGGGGACAACCATGCGCATCAAGACAGTGGCCACCTTAGGACCCAAATCCAGAGACAAGGACGTCATGCAGGCCATGGTTACTTGCGGCGTCCGCATTTTCCGTCTCAACTTCTCCCATGGCCAAGCTGATGAATTTGCCCCCACAATATCTTTGATCCGGGATTTGGAACGGGAGATGGACATCCCTTTGACCGTCATGGGTGACTTAAGTGGACCCAAAATCCGTATTGACGAAGTGCCCGACTCCCCCCTCCCAGTGGAAAAGAACAGCGTGGTCAGCCTGGGACTTCCTCAGTCCCGGGACCAGGCCCCGGCTGAACCGTTTATCAGCCTGAGTGTACCTGAACTCCTGCACAATTTACAGCCCGGCATGGAGGTGGCCTTAAGTGACGGTATGCTCCGCTTCCGGGTCCAAGAGGTGATCAAGGAACACACCTTGTTTACTCTCCAGGCCGAAAACGCCGGGCTCCTGTCGTCCCATAAAGGGATTACTTTCCCGGGCAAAAAGATCCCCTTGGCCGCCATGACAGCCAAGGATCGAAAGAATCTCCGGGATGGCCTGGACATAGGCATAGACTGTTTTGCCCTCTCTTTTGTCCAGGGGGAACAGGATATTCTGGACCTGCGGCAGGCCATGGAGGAGCATGGACGTATCGTTCCTATTATAGCCAAGCTTGAACGGGCCAGTGCTGTGGAGCAGCTGGACGCCATTCTGGCCGTGGCCGACGGGATCATGGTCGCCCGCGGAGACCTGGGTCTGGAGTGTCCGCTGCCTCAACTCCCGGTCCTGCAAAAACGCATCATCCGGGCTTGCCGCCACGCCCAAAAATTCTGTATTGTGGCCACCCAGATGCTGTTGTCCATGGTCCAAAACCCCCTGCCCACTCGGGCCGAAACCACTGACGTGGCCAACGCCATCATGGACGGGACCGACTGTGTCATGCTGTCCGAGGAGACGGCCGTCGGCAATTATCCGGTCGGGGCGGTCTGTTTTATCCAGGAAATCGCCGCCCAGGCTGAGTCGTATCTCCTAGAACGCATGCAGGGTCCCTACCGGCCCAAGAAAGAAAAAAACCCGGCCAAGTACCTGGCCTATTCCGCCAGCCTCCTGGCCGACAATACGGAGAGCGTGGCCGTGGCCTGCCATTCCACCAGCGGGGTCACCGCCCGTCTGCTTTCCAGTCGCCGTCCGGCTCAGCCCATTTATGCCCTGACTCCGGACTTGCCCACCATCCGCCTCCTGAATTTCTATTGGGGAGTGAGGCCCCAAATGACCGATCCCTCCATCCCCAATCATCTGGACCGGGTAGAAAAGTTCGTCCAGGAAGCCTCTTTGTTCCAACCCGGAGACCGGGTGGTAATAACTTCCGGTCAGCCCACTCCCGGGCAGCAGGAGATGCACACCAACCAGATCAAGATCTACACCAAATAAAGCTGTGGGCAAAACAGGCCAGCCTGTTTTGCCCACAGCTTTATTTATTATTGGGATTGATTGTGCTCCTTATACCGCCAGTCATCCTGCTTTCCCTTTGAACTGTTTGCCGGAGAGTCCCAGTCAATAAGGGTATGCAGGATTTCTTCTTCCTGCTGGAGCTTTGGGTCACCTATCTCTTGTGCCTGGCGGACAAAATGCCTGGAAAAGATCTGGAATATTTTTTTGTACTCCGAACTGACATGCAAAGGCTGAGACTGCCGCTCCCACCTGCCCAGGGCGTATTCAGGCATATGGATCGGAATACCGCTCTGCTCCAAAGAATCTGGATTGAACCGTTCAGGCAGGGGCTTTGACTGCCTCTGACTGTCCTGAATGCCCCGGTCATGCACAATCCAGGACTTGAGAACGTTGACGTAGCGACTGAGGAGTACGCCCTTGCGCAGGGCCTTTGATGGACCACTCTTCTCAAAAAGAACATGTTTGGTGTCCGTATGCCTCTCACCCTGGCGGTCTTCGTAGCTGACCTGAAGGCTCATTTCCTGTTCCCCACCGGTGGGCTGAAGCTTGACCACTATGATGCCCCCTCTGGTTCCTTTCTTGGATGTGGGCGAGGGGAACAGGGTGTTTACATACAGCATTTCTCCAGTGGCTTCTTCCGCTTCAGGGGAACCAAAGACCTTGTCGATGGCAAAACCCTCGACCTGAAGTGTAAGACGCAGATTAAAGACCAAAGGAGAGACCATGTACGCCAGGCCATCGGAGAGCTTTTCCTTGAATTCCTGGGCATTGTGCACAGAGTATATGTTGGCCCCTCTGACCTTGGTCACGGCCTCCACCAATTCTGTGTTAAAGTCCACCCCCATGCCTACAAATGTGGTGTGAATCCCATTGCCTGCGTTGTCCTCAAACAGCTGGGCCAGCTTGTTCTGGCTGGTCGCGCCCAGATTGGGCATGGCATCGGTCATGAAAATGATCCTGTTTTCCCGCCCCTTGCCTTGGACACCCTCGAACAGGCCGGTTCCGGCCTCCATTCCTGCCGACATGTTGGTTCCGCCCAAGGGCCGCAGGTCCTCCTGTATATGCCCTCTGATGGCCTGCATATCAGTCCTGGCCACCAGATTGAGCGGTTTGGCCACCAGGCCCTGATTGTTAAAAACCACGATCCCCAATCGATCCGAGGGGCGAAGCTCTCTGGTCAGGGCAATCAGGGACTCCTTGGCTACCTCCATTTTCTGTTTGACCTGCTCATCCTGCTCCCGGCCCTGAATGCGATGGCCGAACCGATCGTAGTAGTACTCTTGAAATGGGGAGCTCATGGAACCGGAAATATCCAGGACCACCACCAGATTTAAAGGCGCTGGCTGAAAATCAGACTCTCTCATCCCGGACTGCAGGCCAACGGAGAGAAAATACTCATCCTGGCCGGAAAAAGGGTCAGGAGTGACCCAGGAATCATATACAGGACAAAACAGCTGCTCACAATGCGTTTGATCTGAGGTCTGAAATTCATAGTCATAGAACAGGCCTTCAGCAGTGATGTCCGTGACCAAGGGCATGTACCCGGCGGCAATGTTCTCCCGGAAGTTGTGCACGTCCTTGGCCCCTCCCACTGCCAGACCCAGCTGCTCAGAGGCCTTGCGGGCCATTGCCTGTGGTGCGGCCTGAGTGGGAAGGGCTGAGGTTTTTCCCGTCATTTTCCCGGTTCTCTTCAGGCCTGAATCCGTCTCCAGGCGGTCCAGATTCAAGACCCAGTCGTCCCGTTGCTCGATCTTGGTGGCGTTGGTCGTTTTTTGATCCTCCGTGTCCCGATCTGCACTCAGTGCCGATGCTGCGGACACAGAAAGGATCATACCCACCAGGAGAGAGACCAAGGTCCAAAAGCTTTTCCTGTTCATAGCCATTCTCCTTGGGGGATGCCCCGGCGTCTGGAAGGTATAGAGAGTATATTGGTCCAATACTTAAGGCCTGCTCGTAATTGTCAGTACATGAACGTCCCGAATGATTTTATCTCAAATACACTCACACTAGAGCGACAGATTGTGATCCCAAAGCTTTGCCCCTCCGGACCGCCAGGTGCCACCCTGGCCACTCTGGGACCGCCAGACGCCTGCCTGGCCATTCTGGGATCGCCAGGCGCCTGCCTGGCTCTTTCAAGGTTTACTCATGCCCGAACTATGGCTGTAGTGTTACACGGTTAGCTAATTTCTTTTCATGTCAACTCAGGCAAAAGCCTCAATCCAGCCTTATCCAAAAGCGCATTCAAGTTCTGCTTATCCGACCACAGAATACCCTTCTGAGTCATTAGTGCGTTAGGAAAACAATTAAATTTAAATCATTTCGGTCGTCCATACTAAATAAATGTGTTGCCATAAAAGTGAACTTTCCTTATCCCTTTATGCAGAGAATTGTTATGTAGTTATTATTTTAAGTTATTAATTTAAAATAATAAAACCAACACTATATAATTTTTTACCCATAAATAAATTGCGCTAATAATTCCTTAATATGCGCTCATTTCGTCTGAATGGTGCATGGATTCATCTCAATGCCATTCTACAAAAGGAGCGCTTGATTTTAAAAAAACATTTGTTATTCGCCCTATATGTTATTGTATATTTTCAAAATTTATACATATAGCCTAACATGGCAAATGCACCAAGATCCCCATAACTACTAACATCATCTATATCATAGTATTCGCCAAGGACTCCAGCCTGTATATTAAAGTTATCGAACATATTCCAGTACGCTGTGGCTACGCCAGTAACAGCCAGTCCCGTTCCGTCATCAGTGTTGTCAACCGAAGGCAATGCGTTTGTTATTTCTTCTTCCGCGTCTGAAAAACCAAAACTACCTTCCACCCGAATGCCGAACTTATCATTTATTGGCCATATATTTCCAGCCCCAACTAAAAAATTGTTATATGTGATTTCTTTCTTTAAGATATCTTTCCCGGAGTCAATCCAGTGCCATCCAGGAGTTTCAAGCTTTAAATCTTCATCTAGTTGAATCCTCTTGTAGGTGACAATAATATATGGTATGCCCTTTTTGAGTTCCCATTGGTTATCTGAGGATTGTGTTTTTCATGACTTATATATGCCTTTGGTTTATACACATCTATACACCACTCCCAAAGATTTCCGCTCATATTATAAATTCCCAGGTCATTGGCCGTCTTGCCTCCAACCCTATGTTTGCTAAAATTGATGTTTCGATTGTTAAGCTTTTGGTAGCAAGAAAAGAGGTTCAAGTAAAGGAGCGGATTGTTGATCAAGGGCAGGAGCTTGCAGCAAAGGGCAGATGGGACATTCATTTGACGACCAAACTGATTTGAGTGCCTCCCTCTATGTGTCATCTATAAGCCAAAATACGGCTCACGTTGATTATACAATGGATTAAGAAGGGCGGGATTCTTATGGGGGAGAGCTTCTATGCCGAGTTGATTTCATCAGCTGAGCACAGCCAGTATCCAGGCCGAGACCATCAAGCCCAGGCCGCACAGACCTTGCGGCAACTGACGCATGGCCTGTTTATCCACCGACACTGCCTTGCGCAATCCGAGACTCATGGCCAGGCCGACGGCAAAGCCGAAAAGAAAGCATTGCCCGTAATGCTTAGTGCTCAAATTCGAAAGTTCAGTGACGTATTCTCTTAGCCCTATTGCAAACCAATGAATGAAACTCTAACTTAACAAATCCGAATTCGAATATCGAACTCATCCTTTTATGATCTCGCCTGCCCATAGATGTCTTAAAAACTCAAGGATAGGATAGACAAGCACAGTATCCAGCATGAGTTGCCGGGACCCCCGGAACACACCAAACAAGGAAACCTTGTTTTTGCTGAACTCTTCAGACAACCTGTGCAGCCCCCGGTTGAACTTTTTTTCCCATCTGCTGTTGTTTTTCAGCTCAATGCCAACATACCCTCTTGAGGTTTCTAGCACGATATCCACTTCAACCCCGTTTTGACTTCTCCAGTAATAAACCGGGTAATCACGCTCTGTATAATGCAGATAAGCTCGTATTTCGTTTAAGACAAAACATTCAAACAAAGGGCCTGATTCTTCTCCTGTAGGGGGATAGGGCAGTCGGCCGGACAAAGCCCTGACCACACCTGGATCGAAGAAGTAGAATTTTGGATGGCTGACCTGCTTGGTGGTCCGTTTCAGCTTCCAGGGAAAATGCCAATACCCGATCAGGGTATCGATAAGGATCTCAAAATAGCCCTGGACTGTCTGCCGGGCCACCCCGGCATCTCTGGCGATGGCCGATGTATTGGTAATCTGGCCGTTCTGACGGGCGGCTATCTCCAGGAAACGGGCAAAATTGCCAAAATTGCGGGTTAATGCCTCTTCCCGAATCTCTTCTTTCAAATAGGTTTCAGCGTAGGTTTGCAGGTATTTCTGGGGAGTTGCCGCTGTAAATGAGCTGGGGAGCATTCCACAAGCAATCTGCCGGTCCACATCAAGCGCAAAGCCTACCTCTTTGCTGACCAAAGGAAAGAGATTAAAGGTCAAAGCCCTACCGGCCAGCAGATTGACTCCAGATTCCCTTAACTTTCGAGCACTCGATCCGGAGAGAATAAACCTGATTTTTTTCTCTTCAATGATCCTGTGCACTTCATTGAGCAGGAGCGGGACTTTTTGAATTTCATCAATGACAACCCATGTGCCCGAGGGAAGATGAGCAGTTTCCTGATACAGCAGTGACGGATCCCGGCTGAGACGGATCAACTCCGAGGTGTTTAAGAGATCATAAACAACAACATTGTCCGTATAGTTGGCCTGAATCCAGGTCGATTTTCCCGTCCCTCTCGGCCCCAGCAAAAAAGCCGAGGTTTCGATTTTTTTCAGTTCACGTGTAAACATGGTTAGCATTTTTACCGGAAATATGCCCTTGGGTCAATAAGATAGGCGGGATTCTTCTGGGGGAGAGCTTCTATGTTGGGCTTATTCTATCAGCTGAGCACAGCCAGTACCCAGGCCGAGACCATCACGCCCAGCGCACCCAGGCCGCATGCCCTCTGGGGCAGTTGCCGCAGTTTGTCTTTATTCACCGCCCCCGCCTTGCGTAACCCAAGGCTGAGGGCCAGACCGACGCCAAAACCAAACAGATGCGCCCCCACATCCGTGCGTTCTCCTCCGCTGCCCAGCCAGGCCAGCAAGGCCAGCCCGGCTCCCAAAGGGGCCAATACCACCGGCCACCTCTTTTCCCGGGCTGATCCCATCCCGCTGAGCAGGCCCAAAGCGGCAAATACAGCCGTAGAGCCCCCGATGGCCAAGTGCATGGGGCCTTGGATGAGGACATTGACTCCATTGGCCAGTCCAGCCGCCAGAATGGTGAACAGCCACCCCACTCCCCCACCGATTTCCCGGCACAGGAAGTGGATGAACACCCCTCCAAAAACCAGGTTGGAAAGGAGGTGTTCTGGCCCGGAATGCAAAGTCAGGGCCGTAAGAACCCGCCACCACTGGCCATCAGTGAGCATGGCCCGGCCGTCGACCCGACCCAGCTCCAGCCAATCCAGGCTGTCCAAACCGAAGGCCTGGACCTGCTGCTGGCTCACCCCATACCACAGAGCAACCCCTAAAAGGACCCAAAATACAGACTCCGCCGACCCCGAGCTGCCTCGGCCCTGATCCTGGTGTCTGAATCTGGCGGCATTTTCTGCTTCGTAAAGGGATATCTGTTCATAGGCCGAAGGGAGGTTATTGTCGGAAATACTCAGGGCCATGCCGTCTTGACCTGTGTGGACCCGGTGGGGAATGCGCATAGCCCACAAAACCAGGGACCATTCCCAGACTACCTGCTCCTTGTCTCGATGTCCCTTTCCCCTCCCCGGCTTTGCCTCCTCCGGCCACAACCAGAATCGCCCATTTTCAAATTCAAAAGTTTGAATTTCAATCTGCACAACTCACCCCGGCTTGATCCTGATACAAAAAGGTGCAGATAGCATCTCGACGGAAAAGTCTTTTGCAGGTAGATTGTGGTCCGGAGCAATCCGGCGTGGTCTATGATGGCCAAATGTACCTATTATGCTCCCTGGTATTGACCGCAAGATTTCTTTGTTCATTCAGGAGACCCATGCCCGCCAAATACTTGTTTCCCTCGCTCACCGTCTCCCGAATCCAAAAAACGATTTTCTGGACTTGGCTACTCTCCCTGGTCCTGGTCGTGTACGGAACCTTAAGCCCGGATATACACATTGACACCAATGTGCAAGATTCGGACAAAATCCTGCACTCCCTGGCCTATACCTGGTTGGCCTTTGGGGGCCGGATGAGCTTTGTGCCCGCCTCCAGAACAGCCGGGCTGGCCTTTGGCCTTATTTGCTTGGGATGTGCCCTGGAGATCGGCCAGGACTTCGTGCCGGGCCGCTTTTTCTCGGTAACCGACATGGCGGCCAACACCCTGGGTGTGGGTCTGGGTCTCGTTCTGGCCGTGCTGGTCGCTCGCAGGGGGCCAAGATTCTTGGCCTCCTGCATAAAATGACCTCCAATGAACCTGAGCCAGCTGTTTTCTTTAGCCCCTTGAAGCCGTGAATCCTCAAGATCTATTGAACCACCCGGAACTCGCACCTGCGGTTTTTGGCCCAAGCTTCCTCATCATGTCCCGGATCCAGGGGCCGTTCCTCTCCATAGCTTAGAATTCTTAACCGATCCGGATCTATACCCAGGAGGACTAAAAATTCGTAGGCCGCCCTGGCCCGGCGTTCACCCAGAGCCAGGTTATACTCATCGGTTCCCCGTTCATCGCAGTGCCCTTCAATGACCATATCGATTCCTGGATACCGATCCATTATTTCAGCCTTTTTTTTCAGTTCCTGCCGGGCTTCCACCCGCAGTTCATAGGAATCAAAGGCAAAATGGATACGCTGGCTCAACTCCTCCCTGGCCTGCTCAAACTTTTCCCCTTTCTGCACCCCTTCAGCTTCTGCAGCTTCCCGCCGCTTCTTCTCCTGCAACCGAAACTCCTCCATGTCCTCGGCACTCATCTGCGAAGTCGCATCTTGACCCGCTCCGGCCTGAGAGCCATTTGTGAGATACTCTCCACTTTGCTCCCCAGCCAGGGTCTCAGAACCGTCGCTCACCGGTTTTCTGGCACATCCTTGCAAGGCTACAATGAGAATCAACAAACAGACGCCCATGCTCAGTGCCCGTGCATATGTCCTCATACACTTCCTCCTTTTGGTCCGGGTTTATTAAGTTTCCAGCCAGCTATTCTGCATTTGGTCTCCAGGCCGGTGACGTGGCCGCTCCTTGGCCGGTGGGAATCTTTTTGGCCTCGTCTGCATGCCGAGTGGTGATATAGAGCTGATACGTTCCTGACCGATCGGAACTAAAGGCCAGAAAGTAACTGTCCGGTCCCCAGGCCGGATCCTCGTCATTGCCCGGACCAAAGGACACTTGGCGTTCCGTTTTTTTTTGGCGGTCATAAACGATGATCCTGTGCCCCTTATCCTTTATCAGCCTGGAGTAGGCTACAAACCGGCCATCCGGACTGATGCTGGGATTTGTATTGTAGGTGCCCTCAAAGCTGATCCGCTCCACCTCCCCACTGTCCATATGCCGTAAAAAGATATGCGGATTGCCGAATCGACTGGAGACAAAGACCATGGACCGGCCTTGGGCGTCGAAATGAGGAGAAATGTCGATGGCCCAATGCTCAACCAGAGGATCACCCAGGCTCAAATCATCGTTTAAAGTGTAAATGTCCGGACTCTTGCGGGGATCAGCACTGATCACCCATCCATGGCCGGGCCAATAGGCCGGACTGATGATCGTATTTCCGGGCAAGGTGGCCCGCTGCAAGGATTCGGTGGAGGTGTTCCAGATCAAGACTTCATGCCTGTCCTGACCCACAAAGCTCATGGCCAGTTTTGCGCCATCCCCGGACCAGGCCGGGCTCAAGCAATAACCGTCCAGATCAACCAGAGGACGCAGGTTACGGCCCTGGGGAGTGCAGGCATAGATATCCTTGTCCTTATCCTCTCCTGCCTTGCGGACAAAGGCCAGCTCTGAGGTGTAAAATCCGGACCTTCCGGTCAGGGCCTGCATCAACCCGGCGCTGAAGCGCCGGCTGGCCTGCTCTACATGCCCTGTATTGCGCAGAACGTAACCGCGGCCTAAAATCAAGCGTCCGGTATAGGCGTCAAAAGCGCGCAGTTCCACTTGTTCCCGGTTCGGATCTTCCGCCGACCAACCCAAGGTACACAGCAAATCCACCTGACTGAGTTGAAAACGCTTGAAGTCCAGAGCCTCCCGATTCAGTCCCTGCACATCAGCTCCGCCCAAAAGCTCTTCCCCGGGCACAAAGTGAACAAAGGGCAAAAAGCTTAAATCTTGTCGCAGGATACGCCGCAGATCCTGGACCCGCGCAGGCACCGAAGCTTGCCTTCCCTGTTCAGATACGGGCTGGGCAGGAGCCAGATAGGTGTTGATCCGGGATTGACCGGGCCCGTAAATATTGATCTGCAAACTGGTGTCGGCATCACTTATGCTCGGCAGGAGTGCAGCGCAAAGACATAGCATGGTCCACCAGGAGACAGGGTTAATTCGTATCTTCATTTTCTTCTTTCCTTCCTAAGGCCTTAAATCCTGCAGATGAAACTCAATACGTATGGTTTGCAGTTCCGGGTTGGGCGGAGCCTGCAGATTTCCGGTCCGGGCTACGGCCCTGAGCACCGAATTGTCAAATTGGGGATTCCCGGAAGAACGTTCGAGGCTATGATCAAGTATCTGACCCTGATCGTTGATCTGGATCCTGACTGTAGCCTGCAAATCTTCGTCGCCTCCCAGATCCGGGAAACGCCAGTTGGTTCGGATCCGCTCCCGGATCAGATTGCCATACAAGCTCTCGGTCCCCCTGGTTGACGACGATCTCCCCAGGCTCTGCACGTCCACTCCCTGCGCTGCCTGATCCTTGCTCAACCGGGCCAGTTCCTGGGCCAGGATCTCCTCATCGCTCAAAATCTCTTGCTCAGCCTGGGCACTCACTTCCTGCAAGGCGTCCTCTAACTCTTTTTCCGGGGTCTTGACCTCCTCCCTGCTTTTGGGCTTCGCAGGCTCTTGGGGAGCGGCTTTTCGCTTCTCCGGAACTTTGGCTGCTCGGGGCTTTTTGTCCTGCTTGGCAATCTGCACCGGCTCGGCTCGAGGAGACTTGGAAGGCGCAGGCCTGGATGGCTGTTTGGGTGGGGCTTTGGCTTGCCTGGCAGCCTTTTTCTGTCCTGTTTCCGGCTTTGATGTCCGGGGCACTTGTACAGCCTTCTTTTGCTCCGGCATACGGACCAATTCCACCTCATAGACCGGTTTGTCCAGGTCCAAATTGATCGTTCCCCCATGCCATGGGGCATACATGGCTATGAGCACCAAGCCGATGTGCAGCAGGAGTGAAATGAGGCAGCTTGCAAAACCCATTCAAATCCCGCCTTCCTCACTCCTCTTCCGGTTCAGCCACCACACCCAACCGGGCCACTCCCGCTGCTTTAATATCGCTCATGATTTTAACCACGAAGCCGTACGGCACGTCCTGATCGGCCCGCAAATAGAGGATATCGTTTGTGTCGGGCATGACCTTTTGCAGGGTAGAGGTCAACTCCTCTCTGGTTATCTGATAATCCTCTATATGCAATTCCCCCCCTTTCTTGACGGTCAAAACCAGGGTTTCCGAATCCTGGGGCAAGGTCTGTACGGTTTTGGTCTGGGGCAGGTCCACATCCACACCCTGGGTCATCATGGGAGCGGTGATCATAAAGATGACCAACAACACCAGCATGACATCCACAAAGGGAGTGACATTGATCGTGGAAACAAAGCCCTGGCGACGGATATTGAAATCCATGCCTTATCCCTCCAGATCCGAAGGATATCCATGCGGGTCACGCTCCTCATCGGTCCGCAGCGTTGAGGACCGTAGTCGCGGACCGGGTTGGACATCTTCCCGTTCATTACGACCGGCGCTCAGCCAGGGGAGTTCGCGTTGGGCCCTGTTCAAAAAGGATCCGGCGTAATTGACCATTTCACTTTCAATACTGTTTAAAAGGCCCAAAAAGGCGTTGTAGGCCACCGAAGCTGGGATGGCCACCGCCAGGCCTATGGCTGTGGCCACTAAGGCTTCAGCTATGCCCGGAGCTACGGTGGCCAGGGCGGCCGATTTCTGGACCCCAATGGCCTGAAAGGCGTTCATAATGCCCCAAACCGTTCCGAATAGCCCGATAAACGGAGCTGAATTGGTACAGGTGGCCAAAAAAGACAGGGCATAGGCCAGGGAGTTGATCTCCTGGCTCACCGACTGGCGCAGGACGCGCCGTATATTGTCCGAAGCCACCTTGACCTTGCCGTTCGGGGACAAACCGGACTTTTCCAAAGACCTGATTTCAGCCACCGCCTTGGCCCCGATGATATACAGCCGGGAACCAGGACGCTTCTTCAGAGTCCGCAGAGCGGTCCCCAAATCCCGAGCCTCCTCGAACATGCTCATTTCCCGGCCAATGGATTTCTTCACCCGCGAATAGAGAAAGAGCTTGTAGAAAATCAACGTCCAGCTGATGATAGACATCAAGGCCAAGATGATCAGTACGATTTTGACCACCAATGTGGCCCCCATCAGCATGGACACCAGTCCACTGTGAGCGGGGATAGACATGGGTGCTTTCCTTAGGTTCGGTTCTGGTTCAGCATTGCCGGCTTCTCACCTTTTCCACCAGCTTTTGGGCCGCAGTTTCAGCCTGAATATATTCCTCTTCGCTCATACCAGCCCCCCGGGCAATGATTTTGCGCCGGTCCCTGGCCAACACGTCGACGGCCACATGCACATCCCCGCCCAAAACCACCTGGGCCCCGAACTTTCGGGCCAGGGCCAGGACATGGCCGTTGGACAAACAATGCCCGGCCCGCCCGGAGATCTCCAGGAGTACGCCGTGTTCTTCCGCCAGGCGGACTTCCTCCGGGCTTATCAGCCCGGGGTGAGCCAGGATGTCCACTCCAGCTTCGATGGCTGCCAGGTTGGTCCCTGTCTCCACGCAATCCACTGCTGACTGACCATGGACCAGGACCAGCTGGGCCCCGGCCTGACGAACCGTGTCCACCATTTCGGATATCAAAGGCGGCGGCACATGGGTGAGCTCGATCCCGACTACCAATTCCAGGCCGGAGAACAGACCCAGGTGGGACAGGCTTTGGGAGTGCTGCTGAAGGATCCAGGCATAATTGGTCCAATCGGCGTGATCGGTAAAGACCAAGGCCCGGTAGCCCTGGACCCTGGCCTGCCTGGCCAGGGCGGCGGGCACCATATTACCGTCACTGAACACGGTATGGGTATGTAGTTCAATCATAGGTCAGCTTTGCCTCCGGCAAATCTGACACATTCTTTGGCCAGAGCGCCCAAAAAACGTTTGCGTTTCATACGAGGATTGTTCTGGACCGGGCAACGACAACTTACATTTTATACTTGGTATCATCAATATTGTATTTTTCCAGAAACTCGGTCCAGCGTTCAGACTCCTCGTCCTTGAGCACGACTTCGTGGTCCTGATCAAACTGCTTGGCTACCCGATCCAAAAGAGACTGGTCAGCATACACCGGGGCATTGGCCCGAACGGCCAGGGCAATGGCATCCGAAGGACGACTGTCCACCAAAAAGGTGCAGTCCTGGTGCACAAGATGCATCTCGGCGTAATAGGTCCCTTCCCGCAGATCAACGATCTGGACCCTTTCGATGCTGGCCCCCAACGTGGTCAGGGTCTGAAGCATAAGGTCATGCGTTAAGGGTCGGGAAATAGAGACCTTGTTCAGGCTGATGGATATGGCCATGGCCTCCATGGCCCCGATCCAGATAGGAAGGACTTGAGTGTCCTCCATGTCTTTCAGAATAAGCAAAGGGACTTGTGACTGTTCGTCCAAGGCCAACCCGAAAATCTTCATTTCTACCATGGTCCTTTCACCGCCTCCCCGGAAACAGAATGTTTCATGGCTGTTTGTATCCGGACCTGGACAAAACGCCCGGCCAAATCCCAGCCCTGAGGCCAGGAAAAATGAACCAAGCGTCCACCGGGCTCCCGTCCTTGCCATTGCCGCCCGGTCTGAGAATTTTGCCTCCCCTCCTTTTCCACCAATACCGACAGGGATCGGCCGATAAAACTCCTCAGAGATTGAAGGGTAAGCTCATCTTGCAGGCTTTGCAAGCGCTGTAACCGCTGGGCCTTGACCTCCTCTGCTACCTGACCGGGCAGCAAACTGGCCCGAACACCTGGTCTTTGAGAATACTTGAAGGAAAAGCTGGAGTCAAAACCGACCCTTTTGACCATATCCATGGTTTGCTCAAAATCCTCCTCTGTTTCTCCGGGAAAACCGACGATCAGGTCAGTGCTCAATGCAATATCCGGTCTGGCTTGACGCAAGGCATTGATCAGATCCAGATACTGGCTCCGGCTGTACTTACGACCCATTTTATGCAAAATCCGATCCGAGCCCGACTGAAGGGGCAAATGCAGAGACGGACACAGATGGTCATACCGCCGGAAGGACTCGATGACCTGGGGGTCAAGATCCTTGGGATGGGAAGTGGTGAATCTGACCCGTTCCAGGTCTGGCAAGGAACAGACCTGTCCCAGAAGCTGAGCAAAGCTGACCCCGTCCCCGGCCCGATCCTGGCCGTAGCTGTTCACGTTCTGGCCCAATAGGGTAATCTCTCGGGCCCCGGCCCGGACCAGGTCGGCGCACTCGGTGAGAACCTCACGGGCCGGGCGGGATTTCTGTCTGCCCCGAGTGAAGGGAACGATGCAATAGGCGCAAAAATTGTCGCAGCCCTGCATAATGGTCACAAAGGCCTGAGCAGGTGAAGACGATTTGTCCCATATCCGTTCTCGTTCCGGATAATAACCGGAGAAATCCAGGTATGAGAGTCGAAGCCCCGAGTCTTCCTGCAGACGTTCCACAGCCTCCGGGACATGGGCCACCCCGTCCGGGCCAAAGACCAGGCGGACAAAGGGAAAGCGGTGCCATAAGTGCACCCCGATCTGTTGGGCCACACACCCACCCACACCAACAATGAGATCCGGATTCTTCTTCCGCAGACCACTCAACCGGCCCAGCAGGCTGTACACCTTTTGCTCTGGTTTTTCCCGTACACTGCAGGTATTAACCACTATGACATCCGCTTTTTCCTCGGTGGCCGGTGTCCATCCCCGCAAAGACAGGCTCTGTTCCATCCATTGCGAATCGCATACATTCATCTGACACCCGAAGGTGATGATGTGAAACGTTCCAGTTCTTTTATCTTCCTTCACCGTCAATACCTTATCAAGTACTCTGTTCGTATCCGAACTTTCGGGCCAGGAGAGGTTGAATGCCTACCTCTGTTCAGCCTTGGTCTCCTTTTGGATCCAATGCAGAAAATCAGGATTACCGTCAATGATGGGCACAGCCACCACGCACGGACAATCGTCACTGTGCACGGACTTGACCTTGTCTGTGAGCCGTCCCACCAGTCCCACCTGGGTCTTGGCTAAAAGAACGGTCTCCTGGTCTTGATCCACCCTACCCTCCCACCAAAACATGGACCGCATGCCATCGATAATGTTCACACATGCAGCCAGCCTGGCCTGAATCAAACTTTCCCCAACCCGCTCGGCTTCTTCCATATTGCGACAGGTAATATATACCAAAACTGCAGACATGACCCACCTCCTCTTTCTCGTATGGCCTTGGTGTTTGAGTATATCAGCTTGCCCGCTCCGATGTTTTCAGCTATGCAAAGCGGTGTGCAAGCCTTTCAGCCAGCAGAATCCAATGCGGCCAGGGCCCAAATCGTCCTGGACAGACTCAGGCAGCGCTACCCTCAAGTCCGCAGCCAACTGGAGTGGCGTTCTCCCTGGGAACTCCTGGTGGCCACTGTCTTGGCCGCCCAGTGCACCGACACCCGGGTCAATGCCGTCACTCCCGTCCTGTTTGCCAAATGGCCCACGGTTCAAGATTTGGCCCAAGCAGATCTCAGCCAGGTGGAAGAGGTCATCCGTTCCACCGGCTTGTACCGGAGTAAGGCCCGAAATTTGATCCAAACCGCCCGCACCCTGGTTGAGGCCCACGGTTCCCGGGTACCGGCCAATATGCAGGATTTGCTCACCCTGCCCGGAGTGGCCAGAAAGACGGCCAACATCGTATTATCCCATGGATTCGGAATACATGAAGGTATCGCTGTGGACACTCATGTCAAGCGCCTCAGCTTTCGGTTGGGGCTGACCCGTTCCCAGGATCCGAAAAAGATCGAGAGCGATCTCATGCCCCTTTTCCCATCCTCGGCCTGGGGGGAAATAAACCACCTTTTGGTCTGGTACGGCCGAGAGGTGTGTCGGGCCCGCTCACCCAGGTGTAGGGAATGTATACTCTCTGATATATGTCCCCGGGAAGGGGTCGGCTAGTGTTCAGTGTTCAGCTTTGCCTCCGGCAAATCTGAAATATTTTTTGGGCCAAAGCGCCCAAAAAAGTGAATTTGCTGGGTTGATCAATTATGAAACGTACGGATCAACAGGTAGAAGGGGCGAATAATCATTCTTGCTGAAACCTGCAATCTGAACACTACTTTTCGCCATCCCCCCGCAGTCCCTGCAGCAGGTATCTGAGTTGAACCACCGATCTCCCGGTCTTCCGGGCCAGTTCCTGTAAAGCCTCGAACTCGGGCCTGGTCCATTCTTCTCCCTGCCAGGAGGCTGTTTTGGCATCAACCGCTCCAAGATCGGTCTGCCTGGTCTCCTCCCGCCGCGGCAAGACCACCCTCTCCATCTCCTTACGCCGCAGCCCCAAGCTCATGGTCTGATTCACAAAACAGGCCTGCACTTGGACCAGGTCCCGGGGTCGGCACATGACCTGCAAAAGCCCACCGGGACGATTCTTCTTCATCACCCCCGGCAGGTAAATGACATCAAGGGCCCCGGCTTCCAGTAAAGGAGCATACAATCCTCCCACCTCCTCCCCGGTCAAATGGTCAACGTTGCTTTCCAGCACCATCACCCGCTCCACCTCTTCCCCTGCAAGATGAGCCTTTGCCTCCCTGGCAAACACAAATGCCCGCAATCCATTGGGTGTAGGAGACAAATCCATATGTCCCCATCCGGTACCACAGTGAAGCAACCTGCCCACTGGAGCCGGTCCAAACCCGGAGGCTATCTGATCTATGATCAATGCCCCGGTTGGGGTAATCAATTCGTCTTCATAGCTGGTGGGAAAAACCGGTTTACCTTTCAGCAATTGAACTGTGGCCGGAGCGGGCAGAGGCAGTTTTCCGTGCGCACACTCTACCTGTCCCTGAAACCAGGGTAATGATGAGCAGGTCACGGTTTCCAGCCCCAAAGCCTCCAGGGCCCAAAAACAGCCCAGAATATCGACCAGGGTATCTACCGCCCCCACCTCATGAAAATGGACCTGGGTCAAAGGAATCCCGTGCACCCCGGCCTCTACCAGGGCCAAACGTTCAAAAGCCTGTTCGGCCCTGGTCTTGACTGCAGGGGAAAACCCGGAGGCGGTGATCAGCGGTTGGATCTGATCCAGGGTGCGCAGGGGTGGCCCAGCATCCAGGGGCTCAACCTGCACCCTGGTGCCAGTCAGTCCGCAACAGCGGGACGGACTGGTTTGGATACGAACCTCCACCCCCGCAACGGTCAACAACCTGGCCAAAGGGCCCAGATCCAGCCCCAGATCGGCCATCGCCGCCAGGAACATATCCCCGCTGATCCCTGTGGGGCATTGCAGGTAGAGGTGCATACAGGTTCCCTTGTCCTCAGTCTTCTGTCCTCTGTCCTCTGTCTTCTGCCTTCTGTCCTCTAAACCTGCGGCCCGGCATCAAGCACTTCTTGTTCCACCTGATCCTGGAACTGCTCAAAATTGGCCCGGAACAGCTCGGCCAGTTCCCGGCCTTTGCGGTCATAAGCCTCTTCGTCCTTCCAGGTGGTTCTGGGCCACAGGATCTCAGCCGGTACGGCCGGACAGGAAGCCGGGACATAGAGCCCGAATATCGGCTCCTGTAAATATTTCACCTTCCGCAGACTGCCCTGGAGGGCGGCCCGGATCATGGCCCTTGTATACTGGATGGGCATGCGTCCGCCTTGACCGTAGGCCCCCCCGGTCCATCCGGTGTTCACCAGCCAGCAGTCGACCTTATGCTCGGTGATCCTCTCCCGCAGCAGGTCAGCATACACCTTGGGGTGTAAGGCCATAAAAGGAGCCCCGAAACAGGTACTGAAGGTGGCCTTGGGTGCGGTGATCCCCCGTTCTGTTCCGGCCAGCTTGGCTGTATATCCGGACATAAAATGGTACATGGCTTGCTTTGGTGTCAGCTTGGAGATTGGGGGCAGGACTCCAAAGGCGTCGGCAGCCAGCATAAAGATGTTTCTGGGATGCGGCCCCACCCCCTTGCGGATGGCATTGGGAATATGGGCCATGGGATACGCCGCCCGGGTATTTTCGGTCAGGGAGTCGTCATCCAGGTCCAGCCGCCTGTTGTCCATGTCCATGTACACGTTTTCCAGGACAGTGCCGAACTTGCGGGTACATTCATAAATCTCCGGCTCCGCTTCCTTGGACAGACGGATAACTTTGGCGTAACATCCACCTTCAAAATTGAAAATGCCCTGGTCGTTCCAACCGTGCTCATCGTCACCTATCAATCGACGATCAGAGACAGTGGACAGAGTGGTCTTGCCCGTTCCAGACAGACCAAAATACAGGGCGCTGTCTCCGTCCACACCCAGATTGGCTGAACAGTGCATGCCCAGAACCGATTGTTTGGGCAAGAGATAGTTGAGGACTGTGAAAACCGATTTCTTGATCTCTCCAGCATAGCTGGTTCCGCCGATCAAGATCAATCGGCGTCCGAAGTGGACCAAAATAAAAGCCTCGGAGTTGGTCCCGTCCATATCCGGAACGGCATGGAACCTGGGCGCGGCAATGATAGTAAATTCTGGAATGTGTTCTTCCAGTTCCTGAGCATCCTTGGCTTGAATAAACAGATTGCGGGCGAAGAGACTGTGCCAGGCCTCCTCGGTGATCACCCGGATGGGAATATGGTATTTTTTGTCCGCCCCGGCGTAGCAGTCCTGAACATAGATGGACTTGCCCTGCAGGTAGGCGGTCAACCGGGAGTAGACCCTGTCGAAGTTTTCCGGCGCAAAAGGCTTGTTCTCCGGCCCCCACCAGATATATTCCTCCGAACCCGGCTCCTGGACAATAAACTTGTCGTTGGGGGAACGCCCGGTATAATTTCCGGTCCTGACCACCAAGGGGCCAAGGTGAGCCATATTTCCTTCCTGCCTGCGTACAGCTTGCTCATACAGGGCGGGAGTGGTTAGATTATAGTGTACTT
This sequence comes from uncultured Desulfohalobiaceae bacterium, assembly GCA_964619345.1. Classification (GTDB taxonomy): domain Bacteria; phylum Desulfobacterota; class Desulfovibrionia; order Desulfovibrionales; family Desulfothermaceae; genus Desulfovermiculus. The sequence goes on along the minus strand of CAZUER010000007.1, from coordinate 25,698 downwards.
CACCCACATTGGCCAAACCGTATGACTTCAAATGAGCCTCCATTCGCATCTCCTCATAAACCGTGGATTTGGTATGGACACAAACAATTTCCGTACCCAGAACCAACAGGTACAGACGGCTGAATATGGTGTCCTGAATTTTATCCGATTGCAAGCCGATGCCTGATCCCAGGCATGGCTCTTTGGTTCTGCTTCTTATTGTCAACAAATACAGTTACTTCACTCTGCAACTGGATAACAGCAACATGTATTCGGTCCCGCCTTTGGCGGGATCGGTGTTCAGCGCCGCCTATGGCAGGAGACCGCCAGTTTGATCGAGGATGAAACGTAGAATCTGATTTGACCTCTGGCGAGTGCATAAACAGTTTTTGCACTCGCATCTATCTGGGCAACAATGGACAAAAGGAGCTCAATTCATCTGGACGGTCAAGAAACAAAGGAGGATCCACCTGCAAACCAGGCCGACCGTTTTTCACAGCCTTTATAAGGACCAGATTGGCCCGAGCCGCGGGAGAAGGGTGCACCAACCGCACCTGTTTGGGCTCCAGCTGACATTGGCCCAAGGTACAAAGCATAACCGAGAGCCTTTCTGCCCAGTAAACCAGTCCTACCCGACCCTTGTTCTTGACCCCAAAGGCCATGGTCCGTAAAAAATCGGATAGTTGCGTTGTATACTCAAAACAGGCCCGCACTCTCCCGCCTTCCCGGGGTTTTCTGCCCTGAAACATCTCCCGATACGGTGGATTACACACTGCCAGATCAAAGCTCTCGGGCCTAATGTCCGGGCAAGACCGGATGTCCCGAACATCCAGCCTCTGGACCTGAAACATATGTTCCAGCCCCAGCTTGCGGGCATTATTCTCAGCCGCTTGCACCATATCCGGCTCACTGTCCACACCCAGCACCTGCAGATGCTTATCCATGTTCATTAAGCATAGACCCAGGCCCACCACCCCGCATCCTGTGCCCACATCGAAAACCCTGTCCTCTGGTTTGCAGGGAGCAAAGCAGGCCAAAAGCAGGGAGTCCAATCCAAATCGAAATCCGTTCTCCGGCTGAGTCAACCCGGTGGGAAAAGCGGCCCTGGCTGTATGTATAGCATTTGGGAGCATGCGGTACGATCCAACAGTTCCAGTTCACTTCCGATCAAATCCCAGCTTACGGCCCAAAACAGCCAGGATCATATCCGCCTCCGGTATTCGGAGCATTTTGGCTGCGGTTAGGTAAGCTCCAGCCCAGAGCGGTATACTGGCCAGGCTGAGCCAGCCCCAGGAAGCGCTCCAGCCGCATCCCAAGCCTAACCCTATGCTTAAAGCCACCATCCAGATCAAGGAGGATTGCATCCTAAACCATGTCCCCATATGCCGGTTTAAAGCCCGGCCCAATAAAAGGACATTGCCCCAGGAGGCCAAAGATACGGCCACGGCCAAACCGACATGAGCCCAAATCTGCATAAGGCTCAGTCCCAGGGCCAGATTCAGGCTCAAACTGACAACAGCCGCCCACACCGGGCTGCGGGTATCCTCCAGGGAGTAAAGGGCCGATACAAGGGAACGTACAGCGCAAAATGCGGGCAGACCCAAGGCATAACCGGACAGGGCGCTGGCCGTGGCTTGCACTGCTGTGCCATCAAAGGCCCCCCGCCCGAACAACACGTCGACCATGGGCAGATTCAGACCAATGAGCCCGGCCGTGGCCGGTAAACTGATAAAGAACAGCAGGTTGACTGTGCTTTGCAAGGTGTGCACAAATTCTTCTTTGTAGCCTTGGGCCAGTAAAGCGGAGAGACTGGGCAAGGCGGCGGTGCTCACAGCCAGCCCGAATACCCCCAGGGGAAACTGCACCAGTCTATCGGCATAATAGAGATAGGATATGCTCCCCTGGGCCAAAAAAGAAGCCAAAACAGTATTTAAAACCACATTCAGCTGATAAACGGCAGCTCCGAAGACCGTGGGCAGCATCAACCCGGCCACCCGTCTCACTCCAGGATGCGCCAAACTCCATGCCCCAAGCCAAAACATACCCCGGTAATGCAGGGCCGGCAGCTGCGTCAGCCACTGTACCAATCCAGCCAGGAGAACTCCCCAGGCCAGGCATAAGGGAACGGAGAGATTGGCCCACACCCCGATCAAAGCGGCCAGAATCAGAGAGATATTTAAAAAACAGGGGGCCAGAGCCGGGGCCAGAAAGTGCCCCATGGAGTTGAGTACCCCCATACTCAAAGCCACAGAGGAAATGAACAGGATATAGGGAAAGCAGATCCGGACCAGATCCACAGCTGCATTCAGCAATTCTGGATCCTGGGCAAATCCCGGAGCGATGATCAAGGTCAAGGGTCTGGCCCCAAGCAGGGCCAGGGCGGTAATGGCCCCCAGGACCAGCAACAGCCAGACCAGGGTGGAACGGGCCATTCGCTGAGCCTCTGCCAGACCCAGTTCCTGCCGGATCCTGGTGAATACCGGCACAAAAGCCATGGTTAAAGACCCTTCAGCAAACAGACGGCGCAAGAGGTTGGGCAGACGAAAGGCCACGAAAAATGCGTCGGCCAGGGGGCCTGCCCCCAGGGCAAAGGCCACGATAAGATCGCGGACAAAGCCCAGAATACGGCTGAGCAAGGTTGCTCCGGCTACAATGGTGGCATGTCCGGCTATTTCCGAGATCTTGCTGTTCATACGAGCTCTGAGAAGTGTGACCACGCCTTGATATGTTTGTGTGGCTTCATGTTTTTGCAAGAATCATGATGGGTTGGGATTCTTCTCTTGGCTGAACACTGAACACCGAAACCTGAACACTCACAGGCTCAGTCAAGAGGTCTGGTTGCCAAACCGGGCAGGAATGTCCTATATTCATTTTGTTTTTCATTCAACCGATATCCGCCTTCGGGAAGGATTACCCATGTCCTCCAGCCCATCCACCCAGCAATTCAAGCAACGTCTGGATGAACACCATCAGTGGCCCTGCACCTATATGTTCAAGTTTATCGTCCCCCTGCAGCAAACCCAAAAAATCCTGGATCTTTTTGAATCCAGAGATGAATTGCACACCCGGCCCTCGCGCTACGGGCGGTACATGAGTGTCACCGCCAGATGCACGGTGAGTTCCAGCGATGAAGTGGTGGCTGTATATCAGGCCGCTGCTCAGGTTCAGGGGGTTATTTCCCTCTAGCATGAGCTCTGCACCGCAGGGCAGCAACCCATCCACACCCGAACAGGAATAAGGGGGCAAGCCCCATGTTTGTCAAATTGTTACTGGCCTTTATCCTTATCCCCCTGCTGGAGCTCACCCTGTTGATCAAACTTGGCGGAGCCATCGGAGTCCTGAACACCATCGGCATTGTGGTCCTCACCGCTGTGGTCGGAGCCTATCTGGCCCGCATGGAAGGCACCCGCACCCTGCTGCACATCCGGGCCAGCATGGACCGGGGTATCATGCCCACCGACGAGCTCATCGACGCCTTGATCATCTTTGCCTCCGGGGCCGTCCTGCTCACTCCGGGTTTCTTAACTGATTTGTGCGGACTGCTCCTCCTGTTTCCTCCCAGCAGGCATGCCTTTCGGAAGTGGCTGAAACGGCGTCTGGCATCCAAAATCAATAAACGCGACATTTACGTCGATCCTTTATAAACAATGGGCTATGTCAATCTCACTCAGTGCATCCAAGACCTGGAGACCGCCGGACACCTCATCCGGATTGAACGGGAAGTCGATCCCTATCTTCAGGCCGGAGCCGTCCAACGCCGGGTATTTCAAGCCAAGGGCCCGGCCATACTCTTCACCCGGGTCAAAGGGAGCTCTTACCCCATGCTGGGCAACCTGTTCGGTACCCGGCAGCGCTTGGAGTTCATCTTTCGGGACACCTTGACCGCCCTGCAGGGTCTGTTCCAAGTCAAGGCCGATCCCTGGTTTATTCTCAGAAATCCGGGGGTCATTCCCAAGCTGCCTAAAGTCCTGTGGTCATCTCGCCCGCGGCGGGTACGCAAGGGCTCCATCCAGTCAGCAACCACCAAGCTCAGCCAGCTGCCCCAGCTCGTTTCCTGGCCCGGGGATGGAGGGGCCTATATCACTCTGCCCCAGGTCTACTCCGAGAGCCCGAGTCTCCCGGGAATCCGTTCCTCCAACCTGGGCATGTACAGGATCCAGATCAGCGGAGAAGACTTTGTTCCCGACAAGGAAGCCGGATTGCACTACCAAATCCACCGGGGCATCGGATCCCATCACAGTCAGGCCCTGGCCCGGAATGAGCCCCTGCCGGTCAACGTATTTGTCGGTGGCCCCCCGGCCCTGACCTTAGCCGCAATCATGCCTCTGCCGGAGGGAATCCCGGAAATCTTTTTCGCCGGGGCCTTGAACGGTAAGCGCATCCCCTTTCTTTCCGGCCCCAACGGACTGCCGGTCCCGGCTGAAGCCGATTTCTGCATCTGCGGGCGGGTCTTCCCCCATGATCTTCGGTTCGAGGGCCCTTTTGGAGATCACCTTGGTTATTACAGTTTGGCCCACGAGTTTCCCGTACTTCGCGTTGAAGGTATCTGGCACCGGCCAGGAGCTGTCTGGCCCTTTACCACCGTGGGCCGCCCTCCCCAGGAGGACTCGGTTATCGGCTCCTTCATCCACGACCTGGTTGCCCCCTTGGTTCCTTCGGTCTTTCCCGGGCTGCATGAAGTCCACGCTGTTGATCAGGCCGGGGTTCACCCCCTGCTCCTGGCCGTGGGCAGTGAACGCTACGTTCCCTTTGCCCAGGATCGTATCCCCCAGGAGCTCTTGACCAATGCCCATGCCCTGCTGGGCAACACCCAGACCGCATTGTCCAAGTATGTCTTCATCGCCGCCAGAGAGGACGATTCTCACTTGACCGCCCACAACATTCCGGACTTCTTCCACCACTTCCTGCTCCGGGTGGATTGGAGCCGTGACCTGCATTTCATGACCAGAACCACCATGGACACCCTGGATTACTCCGGAATCAGCCTGAATCAAGGCTCAAAGGCCATTCTGGCCGCTGCAGGCAGTCCGAAACGGGGCTTGGCCAGGCAAATGCCGACCGTCTCTTGGCCCCGGGAGTTCAAGGCCCCTGCTCTTTTCGCCCCGGGGATCATACTCCTGCAGGGTCCGAAGCACGATCGCCCTCGGGATTGCCAGGATCCGGCCATGCACGCCCTGGGCCAAGAACTGAGTGCACAGAACGGGCTTGAAAGCGTCCCCTTGGTGGTGGTAGTTGATGACAGCTCTTTTGCCGCCGCATCTTGGGATAACTTTCTGTGGGTAGCGTTCACCCGCTCCGATCCGGCCACAGACACATACGGAGTAGGATCCTTTCTCCATGCCAAGCATTGGGGGTGCGGCCCCACTCTGATTATAGACGCCAGATTAAAGACGTACCACGCTCCACCCCTGGAAGAAGATCCGGAAGTGGAAAAACAGGTGGAGGCCTTGGCCGCCCCTGGCCAGCCTTTGCACGGCATAATATAATCACTTGATGAGCCCCGAAATCCTGAAAACCTTATCCATCACCTCATTTTTATTGGATACAAAGCAAGACATTGATATGAGGGGCAAGCTTTTTCCAGCCCTCAACCGCGAACCATGAACCTGGACCCCTTCAAGATCCATGAATATTATTGTCAACTGGTTCAAACGCACCTTCTCAGAACCCCAGTTGGTCATCCTCCTGATCATCCTGGCCATAATTGTAGGCACATTCATGACTGTGGGCCAGTACCTGACCCCGGTCATTGTCAGTCTGGTCCTGGCCTACCTCCTGGAAAGCGTGGTCCAGTCCCTGGAGCACCGGAAAGTGCCCAGGCTTCTGGCTGTGTATATCGTCTTTGTCCTCTTCCTCCTGGTTTTCATCTATCTCCTGTTTGGCCTCCTGCCACAGCTGACCAAGCAGGTCGCCTTATTCGTCCAGGACCTGCCGGCCATGATCACTTCCTGGCAAAATGAATTGCAGCGTTTGCCGGAGCGCTATCCCCAGCTTGTGACTCAAAACCAAATCAATCATTTGACCGAAACCATAGCCAACCAGATGGCCCGTTTAGGGCAAGAAATCCTGTCCATATCCCTGGCTTCAGTCAAAGGTGTCATCAATGTGCTCATTTACTGTATCCTGGTTCCCATCATGGTCTTTTTCTTTCTCAAGGACAAAGACAGCATCGCGGGCTTTTTTCGCAACCTCCTGCCCCAGGACCTGGGCCTGACTCATGAGATCTGGAAGGAAGTCAACCACAAAACAGCCAAATTCATTCAGGGCAAATTGTGGGAGATTGTCATTGTCTGGATCGGCAGCTACATCACCTTCATGCTCCTGGGTTTGCGTTTTTCAGTCCTCCTCAGTTTTCTGGTCGGTATTTCAGTCATTATACCCTATGTGGGAGCCACAATAATGACTATTCCCGTCACTTTGGTGGCCTATTTCCAGTGGGGCCTGGATCTCCATTTCCTATACACCTTCATCGCCTACTTGATTATCCAGCTCATTGACGGCAATCTCCTGGCCCCTTTGCTCATGTCCGAGATCGTCAACCTGCACCCAGTGGCTGTTATCATCGGCATTCTGGTCTTCGGAGGGCTGTGGGGATTTTGGGGGGTGTTTTTCGCCATCCCCTTAGCCACCCTGGTCCACGCCATCCTCAAGGCCTGGCCCAGGCATTCCAGGAATGAGGGCCCCCCAGAACCATCTTCAACCGAAACCTAGGGAATTTACCATGCAAGACACATACGGGGTGTATTATTATCCCCTTCCGGGACACAAATCCATCCGCATGTACGTCCGGGAGAATCAAGAAGTTATTGAGTTCAGACTGCATAACGACAAGGATCCACAGCTGTGGGCTGAACACGGCTGGCTGAGCTATGAGGCGGTACGTCAGGCGGCCGAGATGTACAACCGGCGAAACGGAAACGATCCCTTGCGTCTGTATGACTTTGACGTCGCCCTGCATGCCCTCCAAGAAGCCAAAAGAAACGAAGTATAACTGGTGTAATCTCCGACTATTGCCACAGAGCCCCTTGAGCCGCAGCCAAAAAACAGATAGGATATCTTAGCATATCGACATTCTCGTATATATGATCATTCCGGCAAACTATCTTTTTTTGCCTTCTTTGGGGCAAAATGTTGGTCAGATTTGCCAAAGGCAAAGCTGACCTTTTCCGAATCCATCCTTTTGGAGATACGGCCATGCGCATCCTTTTGCTCGGCGGAACCGGATTCATCGGCCGCCACTTGATATCTCACCTGGGTAGGCTTGGGCACGAGCTTGTGGTTCTCAGTCGCAGATCTCGACCGGAGATGGAACAACAAAACGTCTCCGTCCTGATCGGGGATCCTCTGCAGCCTGGTCCATGGCAGGAAGAAGCCAGCGGATGCCAAGCAATTATAAACTTGGTGGGCAGAAACATCATGGCCCGGTGGACGGCTGCTGTGAAAAAAGAGATCCGGGAATCCAGGCTCCAGTCCACCCGTATGGCTGTTCAGGCTGTGGAGAAGGCTGGTTTGAACATGGCCCCTGAGGACAAGCCGGTTTTGATCAATGCCAATGCCGTGGGCTACTACCCCTTTTCTGAATCTGAAAACCAGGTCTTTGACGAAACCGGACCAGCTGGGGACCATTTTCTGGCTCGGGTCTGCGCTGACTGGCAGGAAGAGGCCATGCGGGCTACCTCTCTGGGAGCTCGGATAGTAGTGGCCAGATTCGCCCCGGTCCTGGCTGCTGGAGAAGGTATGCTTCAACTCGTTCTGCCCGTTTTTCGAAAGGGAATTGGGGGCAGGATAGGCAGCGGAAGGCAACCATTCCCATGGGTCCATATCCAGGATCTGGTGCGGGCCTTGGAGCTGGCTGTAAACGAGACATCAATACAAGGCCCCATGAACGTCTGCTCTCCGCACATAATAACCAACGCCCAGTTTACCCAGGCCTTGGCCCAGGCTGTGAACCGTCCGGCGGTCCTGCCGGTACCCGAATTTGCCTTACGCCTCCGCTTCGGTGAATTGGCATCCATGCTCAGCAAAGGCCAGGCAGTCAAGCCTGCGGTCTTGCTCAGCCGGGATTTTGCCTTTATATATGCGGATATCACCCAAGCCTTGCAGGATATTGTTTCCAAAAATCAATGAGCAATTTTCTGCCATGCGCACGTAAAATCATCACTTGCATTCTTTAAGGACCTGACAATGAGCCGAAACAAATGGATTGACGATCTAGACGACCTGGAAACTCCTCCGGAAAAAGAACCACGCTCTTTTTCCTTGGCCGAATGGTTCTCCAACTTGAGCCAAACCCCTTATCTTCCCTGGATTGCCGCCGGTGTGGCCGGCGTGCTTCTCGTTTTCGGTCTGACCCTTTTTCTCAGTGGAGAGGAGGAGGAGTCAGCGTCTTCTCCTTCCACATCGGCCTCCACTCCCAGATCTTCTCCGAACCTTGAAAATGTCGTTGCCCGCTTGGACAGCCTGGAACACAAGGTATCCCGCCTGGCCTCCCAGATGGAAAAAGGAAGTTCGGGACAGCCGGAACATGACCAGGGCCAGACAATAGAGGCCTTGGGGATGCAGCTTCAGAACCTGGAAAACGACTTCAACCGCTTCAAGAAACAGGCCAACTCTAACTTTTCCGCCTTACAATCCAAGATTGCCTCCCGGTCCCCGGCCTCTTCCTCGGACTCAGGGTCGAGCGGGCCTTCAGACCAGACAACTGCAGCCAGCTACACGGTGAAAAAGGGAGACAATTTGTACCGTATCGGACTCAAGTTCGATGTCAGCGTGGACCAGCTCCGGTCCTGGAACAATCTCTCCCCGTCTGCAGAGATCTATCCAGGACAAAAACTGAAAGTCAAACCCTAACATTGCTACCTTGATTGTCACCTGCGAGGTGTCAGAAGTGTTCAGCCCCATCGAGTCCCCAACACCATAAGCAAGGAGAGGGAGCATGCCCAATGTGTCTCAGATTGGTCAGCGCCTGGACAGGCTGGAGGAGCATCTCAAACAGGAGAACCCAATCCTGCGGGATGTGGTTCAAGGGTTTCGCAAGCTCGACGGCATCGGGCACAGCACAGGTTTCCTGGACCATGACGAATCCTTTGCCACCCGTACTCCCTGGTGGCCGCTCATAGCCGTCTTGGGTACATACTCATCCGGAAAATCCACTTTCATAAACTCCTACCTGGGGTTCAAACTGCAATCCACCGGCAACCAAGCGGTGGATGATAAATTCACCGTCATCTCCTATGCCCCTGACAAGTCGGTTCACGTCTTGCCTGGAATGGCCCTGGACTCCGATCCTCGGTTCCCCTTGTACGGAATCGGTCAAGCCATAGAAAAGTCCGCTCCGGGGCAGGGCAAACACGTGGATTCCTTCCTGCAACTGAAAACCTGTCCCAGTCAAAAGGTGAAGGGCAAAATCCTGGTCGATTCACCTGGCTTTGATGCCGACGCTCAACGCACGGCCACCTTGCGCATCACCGATCGGATTATCGACCTCTCCGATCTGGTCCTGGTCTTTTTCGACGCCCGGCACCCGGAGTCCGGTTCCATGCGGGACACCCTCAAGCATTTGGTCCAGGACACCATCAAGCGCAGAGATTCCAACAAATTTTTGTACATATTAAACCAAATCGACGTAACGGCCAAAGAAGACAATCCGGAGCAGGTCTTTGCCGCCTGGCAGCGGGCCCTGGCTGAACACGGCCTCACCGCCGGTCAGTATTTCAGCATCTACAACCCGGATGTGGCCGTACCTATTGAGGACGAAGCCACACGGGACCGCTTTGAACGGAAAAGAGACCGCGATCTGGGCGAAATCAACAAGAGAATCGAAGAGGTCAAAGTGGAGAGGGCCTATCGGATCGTGGGCATGCTGGAAGAATCAGCCCATTACTTAAAGTCCAGCCTTGCCCCCCAAGTCAGCTCGTTCTTACGAACCTGGCGGCGGCAAGTACTGACCACAGAGGCCGTTCTGGTGGCTGCCGTCCTCATTCTTTTGGGAGCCGGTAGTCTCTATTTTCAAGGCCTGAGCGGTTTGGGCAGCCTTATCCGTTTTCCGGCTCAAATAGCAGCCAATACCTGGTTGCAGGTCCTCACTGTCGTAGTCGTCCTGGCCCTGATCTGGGGACATTTCAGCCTCCGTCGACGCGTTGGCAAGCGCCTGATTGCCAAAACCGTCAATTCTGTCTCGGACAGCAAGCTCAAAGCCCGGATGCAAAGAATATTGAGCCACAATATTCGCTGGTGGAGGAGCATCTTCAGCACCCAGCCGGCAGGACTAGGTATCTCCAATCAAAACGTCCTGGATGCCGTCATGGCCGACTCTCGGGAGTACATCCAAAAGCTGAACGACACCTTTACCAATCCATCCGGACCGGGCCAGGAAGATCAAGAAAAGGCCACAAGCGCCTGGGCCCGGCAGGATAACAAATAGCTCCAATCGCCTGTACTCGCAAATTTGTCTCCAATGGAGCATACCTCGCTTCTTTTGGCCTTTGGCCTGACCCTGGGCGCCGGACTGGCCACTGGGATAGGCAGCACCCTGGCTTTTTTCTCCCGGGGGGCCAATCCCAAGTTTCTGGCCGGCGCCCTGGGCTTTTCGGCCGGGGTCATGATCTACGTCTCTTTTGTAGAGATCCTGCCCAAAGCCCGGGAATCCATGGTCGATCCCTTAGGGCTGCATATGGGCAGCTGGGTGACCATAGGCGCTTTTTTTGCCGGGATCGGCCTGATCGCCGTCATCGATGCCCTGGTCCCATCATACGAGAATCCCCACGAGGCCCATCGCATCGATGCCCTGGATGATAAATCCCAGCAAATCGCCTACCAGAAACTGCTGCGTACCGGCAAGTTCACCGCCCTGGCCATTGCTTTGCACAATTTTCCCGAAGGCCTGGCCACTTTTACCGCCACCCTCAAGGATCCCGGCTTGGGATTACCTATAGCCGTGGCCATCGCCATCCACAATATCCCGGAAGGAATTGCGGTCAGTGTTCCCCTGTATTACGCCACCGGCAGCCGGAGCATGGCCTTTCTCTTTTCTCTTTTTTCCGGACTGGCAGAACCCTTGGGGGCCGGTTTAGGCTATCTGATCCTGCTCCCTTTCTTCAACGACGTGGTCTTCGGCATCCTATTCGCAGGTGTAGCCGGACTCATGGTCTACATCTCCATGGATGAGCTCTTGCCCACAGCCGAGGAGTACGGTCAGCACCACGTGGCCATGGTCGGCTTGGTCTTGGGCATGCTGGTCATGGCCGTCAGTCTGCTTTTGTTCTTATAATTTCAAAGCGGTAACCGGTCTTATCCGCAATCACACTCAGACCCAGGAGGGGAAGAACGGCGGTCATGTCCCGGCCCAAAATAAAATTCAGTTCCGCCTCCGTGGCTCCGGCCCGCTCCCGCAGCCCCCGGCGGATTTCCTGGTCCGCCTTGAGAATCCTTTTCAGTTCTTCGCCCTGGACTCCGGCAGGATTCTTTTTGAGGGGGCCAAGGAGCTGTGAGGCCTGAGGCCAGGAACACATCTTTTCATGCTCGGAAATGATCTGTCCCAAAGCGGAACGGGCGGAAATAAGGTCCAGACGTTGGAGCCGGTCCTGAGCATATATACTGAGCAGGCCGTCCGGATCCCAGCAGGCAAAAGTCCGGCACTCCAGGGGCCGGTCGTCATATATCGTGCAGGCCCTGTGCCCGGGATCGTAGAATATACAGGTCCTGGAACCCGGCAGGGAACGGATACGTACCATCTCCTGGTCCAGACACAACACCTTGTCCTGCACATTGTCGTGCACCCATTCACCCCGCCGAAAGGTAACCAGGTGCCCCTTGGTTACTTGTGCTGTGCTATACAGCTCCATGTCCGCCCCATGTAAGGCTGGCGGGCCACTGAGACAACACGTTCCGCACCGGCGGCAAGCTAACCCGTGAGGACTATTATTGATATCGCTCATTCTGTTCCGGATTGCCTCTCTGGCATACAAAGAGGGTAAAGCCCCTTTGGATAACGAAAGTAAATAACCAAGGCCAGATACATATGTCTTTGCAGTGGATAGACCCTTATTTGCCCTTTATATGGGGGATGGCCAGCGTCTCGGTTTTCTTTTTCCTGGCCAGCCTCTTGCTCATCCCCTGGCTGATAATCCGTCTCCCTGTGGATTACTTTCACTCCCAGACCCGGACCCCCCTGCGCACGGTTTCTCCTCACCCCAAACTGGGTTTCCTCTTCGCTGCCCTCAAAAACCTGTTCGGGGTATTGTTCATTCTGGCCGGTCTGGCCATGCTCATCTTACCCGGCCAAGGGCTTTTGACCATTCTCATCGGTATCACCCTGACCAATTTCCCGGGTAAGTACAAGCTGGAGCAAGGCTTGGCCCGGCGCAAAAGCATGCTTCGGGCCATGAATTGGATCCGTGGCAAAGCCGGCAAGGACCCCTTGATCCCTCCTCTTGCCAGGGACTCCACCTAAAACAATAGTATCCGTTCAGGGGGCCTTTCCCTGCCAGGCGGTGACCAGACCTTCAGCTCTGGACGGATGAGAACCTCATCTTGGGACTGATAGGAAAGACAACCGAACCTCCGAGATCAGGCCTTCAGGAAGATATCCATTCCCCCACCGCCTTGACCTCCCCAGGCCAATCCGGCCCCAGCCTGAGGTCCACAAAGCTGGCAAAGACCAGATCCAAGACTTCCAGGCATTTATCTATAAGATACATCTTTTCTAAAAATCGGGCATCCGGGTCCTCGCCTTCTTCCACTTTGAGTTCCACCTTCGGGGTCCGCAGCCCGCTTATGGCGAAATCTTCAGCCCGAATCTGAACCTGCCATGAATTTTCATCCATCTCCATCTGGAGTCTGGCCTGATGCACCTTTTTCCCGGACCGAAGACCAAGTCTGGCCTCCCGCAACCTGGAGTGGGGTCCGGAGCTGGTGGCCGTATCCCGGCTTTCCCCTTCACCGCCTTGTACAGCCACCCTTTGAGTCATGGACAACATAACCGCGTGACCTGAAGGCAAAGTCCATATCCCCTTGCCGCTTTCCGTACAAAACCACAACCAGGTCAGAAAATCCTGACCGATAAACGGAGACAACAACTCGGCCTTGTGCACATCAATTTCTGGCATCCTTGGCTCCTGGGGACAAATAACTCGGTGGTCTGAACAAAGAGAATCACAATGGGTCTGATTTTGGACAGAACGATACTCCGCAGGGATTTTTGGGGTGGGTGGTGCGAGAGGGGAGATTCGAACTCCCACGGGAAACCCGCCAGATCCTAAGTCTGGTGCGTCTACCAATTCCGCCACTCTCGCACGTTGCAGGACAGAGGCAACGTAATGCGGGCACCTGGACTTGTCAACAATTCCTCATGGGCGCGCAGGGCTCTTTGGTTCTGCTTCTTATTGTCAACAAATACAGTTACCTTGCAAAAGCTTTTTGCTCTCATACCAAGGACCGGGCCGACTCCTGCATTCGGTACTGCAAATGGGTATAGCGTCGTGAGCCGCCGACATTGCCAATGCCCATACCCATGGCCTTCTTGCTTCCAATGAGCACGGTCAGCCTCTTGGCCCGGGTCAAGGCAGTATATATAAGGTTGCGTTGGAGCAACAGATAGTGCTGGGTGACCACTGGAACGATGACCGCCGGATACTCGCTGCCCTGGGCCTTGTGCACGCTGATGCAATAAGCCAGGGACAGCTCATCCCACTCACTTGGGCCATACGCGACCTGGGCCTCTTCAAACTCAACCACCAATTCCCCTTCCTCGGAATCAAGCTTTCTAACCCAACCCAAATCCCCGTTGAAGACCTCTTTTTCATAGTTGTTTCTGGTCTGCAAGACCCGATCGCCGACCCGAAAGATCCGGTTCCCGCTGCGCACTTCCCGACCCTGAGGATTAAGCTTTTCCTGGAGCCGGGCATTGAGTTCTTCGGTGCCCACCAATCCTTTGTGCATGGGACTGAGCACCTGCACCTCCCGGATCGGATCCAGGCCGTAAATGGTGGGAATGCGCTCACAAACCATATACAGGATCAGATCCTGCACCTTGAAAACGTCCTCCTGCTGGACCCAGAAAAAATCGGCCTGAGGCGGGGCCAAAGAACTGGGCTGGGGAAATAGGCCCTGGTTAATGCGGTGGGCATTGACCACCACCATACTCTCCTGGGCCTGACGAAAAACATGGGTCAACTGTGTAGTGGGCAGAGCCCGGCTGTTGATCAGATCGGCCAAAATATTGCCCGCTCCCACTGAAGGCAGTTGGTTGACGTCTCCGATCAAAATCAGTTTGCAGGTCAAGGGAAGGGCCCGCAGGAGGTGAACAAAGAGCTGACAGTCGAGCATGGAGGCTTCATCCACCAAAACCACATCCGCTTTCAACTTCCGATCCTGGTGGTAATAAAACCCCTCTGCGGGGGAAAAACCAAGCAAGCGGTGCAGGGTTTGGGCCCTGGCTCCTGTGGCCTCGCCCAATCTTTTGGCCGCCCGTCCAGTGGGTGCAGCCAACTTGATCTTGAAATCCAACCGCCGCAATACTGTAAAGATAATCCTGGTCAGGGTGGTCTTCCCCGTCCCCGGACCGCCGGTGACGATCGAAGCTTTGCTCAGGCAGGCCTTGTTCATGGCCTCCAATTGCTCATCGGAAAATTGCAGCCAAGAGGCTTTGGCCAAAGCATCTATTTGGCCCTGGACCTTTTCCCGATCCAGGGCCGAGGGATGGGCAAAGAGATCCGTAAGTCTGGTGGCGATTTCTTTTTCCCACCGGTAGAAATGGTGCAAAAAAACCGCCTGCTGAACATCTTGCTCCGGAAGGTCCACCACCCGGACTCGTTTCTTCTCCTCCAGCCTGGCCAAGGCCTGTTCCAGGCCGGGGTCAGGAACAGAATCAGTCACTTTGTGCACCTTGTGCATGAGTTCCTGTACCGGGCAAAAGACGTGGCCGGCTTCACTGTGTTGGAAAAGGGTATAGATAAGCAAGGCCTCCAGGCGCTGCGGACTTTCCAGACCAAACCCCAGCTTCAAGGCCATCTTGTCCGCGGTCTTGAAACCGATTCCCCTGATTTCATAAGCCAAATCATAGGGGTTCTGGCACAACTTCTTCACGGCATCCGAACCGTAGTGATGGTAGATGCGTCCGGCGGAGGTGGTGGGAATCTCATGGGTTTGCAGAAAGAGAATCAGGGACCGGATTTCCCGCTGTGAGGTCCAGGACTCCATAATCCTTTCCAGTTTTTTGGGGCCGATACCCTCCACTTCCAGCAACCGATCAGGATCGTGGTCCAAAATCTCCAGAACATAGGTACCAAAAGTGTTCACCAGCCGTTCTGCCAAGGAAGGCCCAAGCCCCTTGATCTTCCCTGAGGCCAGATAACGCTTGATCCCATTCAAACTGGCCGGGACAATCTGTTCCCAGGATTGGACTTGGAATTGCCGCCCGAACCTGGGATGTTCCTGCCACTGGCCGGAAAACGAAAGCCCTTCTCCGGGAACCACCATTCCCAGATCACCGACCACGGTGATCAGACCGGGCTCATCCCCTGTCTTTAAACGTACAACAGCATACCCGTTATCCGGATTGTGAAAAACGACTTTTTGGACCTCACCGCGCAAGTGCTGCAAAGGCAACTCCACTGTGTCCTGTCTTGGCCCTTACCCCAAAGCCTGCCGATAGGTCATGGATTGTTTTAAGGTCTCGCGGTCCATGTACTTTAGGTCCGATCCCACCGGAATGCCTTGAGCCAAGCGACTGACCCGAATGGATGGAAAGTCCCGACTCAACATATTGCTCACATAGGACTCGGTAGCCTCTCCCTCCCTGGTGGTGCCCAAGGCCAGAACCACTTCCTTGACTTCATCTTGTTCCAGCCGGTTGTGGAGGAGATCAAAGGCCAACTGATCGGAGTGAATGCCATCCAATGGTGAGAGCAGACCGCCCAGAACCAAATATTTCCCCCGGTAAAAACCAGCTTCGTCAATAGCCAATAAGGAATCCCAGTCCGCGACCACACACAGGATTTCCGGGTCCCGGCCAGGATCACTGCAGACAGGACATGGATCCGTCTCTGACAAACTGCGGCAATGACTGCACAAGCACAAGCTGGCCCGCAAATCATATATGGCCTGCCCCAAGCTGCGAGCTTTTTCCTCAGGCCAGTTGAGCAAGGTAAGACCCATTCGCAAAGCAGATTTCCGACCCACACCGGGCAAAGCGGTCAATTGATCGACAAGTGTTTGCAGGGCCTGCGGCAATCGCTCCATTCTTGTTCCTTTAATTCAGATTTGCCAGAGGCAACGCTGAATTACATCAACCCCAGTCCAGGTATCTTCATCCCCCCGGTCAGCTGGGACATCTCTCCCTCCACCATCTCCCTGGCCTTTTTTAAAGCCTCATTGGTGGCCGCGTGTATGAGATCCTGCAGCATGCCTACATCCTGGGGATCGACCACCGCTGGATCGATACTCACTTCCACCACTTGCAGGGCACCGCTGGCCTTGACCGTGACCATGCCTCCTCCAGCACTGGCTTCCACCGTCTTTTTGGCCAATTCTTCCTGCATCTCAGACATTTTCTTCTGCATCTGCTGGGCCTGTCGCATTATATCATTGAGTCCCATATATGCTCCATTCAATTCGTTCGTTCAATTCGGGTCATTGCAGCCCATCGTGATTTGCCAAAACTCCATCTTCTTGTATCGACCATGGACTAACCGTTCCCCTTTTCCAAGTTTCTGGGCTGCACATCCACCACTCGGGCGGAAAACTTTTCCATGGCCGCTTGAACCGAAGGCTCATTCAGGATTTTTTTTTTCAGCTCTTGCCCCTCCAGGCCTTTTTCCCCTCCCATCTGACATATCTCAATATGCATAGGAGCCCCGAAATACTCTTTGACCCGCTCTTTGAGCCAGGCCATCTTCGTGTCATCTTGCAATCGCTGGGTCATATACCCTGGGCAGGAAAGCTCCAGGCGGTCCCCATTCTTTCGCCCCTGAACCATATGCAGATTGGGTAAGACCTTGTCTTGATTGGACCGAACAAACCGCAAAAAACCCGGCCAGTCCCGATTGTATTGGGCGCCCTCAGGGCTGGAAGCGGAACAAGCCTGAGAAACCGAGGGCTTTTGAGCTTTATTATCCTTTTCTGTCCCCTCATTCTGCGGAGCGCCTGCAGGCCTTTTCAGGGAGACTGGGGCAGGATTTCCCTGCTCCGCTTCCACGCCCATAAGCTGGGGTAGAAAGGCCAGGTTCATGAGCATGAGCTCCAAAGCCAGTGCCGGGTCCGGGCTGGCTACCACCCGTTTCTGGCCTTCCAAGGTCATTTGCCAGGCAGCGTGGATTTGCCTGATGCTGAGTTCACCAGCCCTATGCAGCCATTCTCTGGCCTCTTCCTGCGGCATTTCCAGCAAACCTATACCTTCCTCGCCAGTCTGTTTGAGGATGAAGAGGTTACGCCAGACCAGGCCCAAATCCTGAAGAAAGAAACTGATATCCAGCCCCTGATCCAGAAGCTCGCGGACCAGATGTACAATATCCTGGCAATCTTGCCGGGCCAGGGCCTGAATGCAGTCCTGCATCAACTCCCGGTCGGCCAAGCCGAGCAAAGATTGAACGGATTGAGCTGTTATCTGGCTCTCCCCCAAAGCCAAGACCTGACCCAAAAGGGAAAGGCAATCCCGAACGCTGCCCGCCCCTTTTCGGGCCAATATGCGCAAAGCGCTGGGTTGGTAATCAATGCCCTGCTCATTGAGTACCCTGGCCATATGCCTTTCCAGGATCTGCTGCTCCACTCTTTTGAACACATAATGCTGACAGCGGCTGACGATGGTGGCCGGGAACTTGTGCGGCTCAGTGGTGGCCAGGATAAAGCTCACATGTCCGGGTGGCTCCTCCAGGGTTTTGAGCAAAGCGTTGAAAGCGGACCGGGAGAGCATGTGGGCCTCATCAATGATCACCACCTTGTACCGGCAATGCAAAGGGGCATAGCTGACATCCTCGGTCAGTTTTCGGACATGATCCACTCCGGTATGGGATGCTCCGTCGATTTCGGTCACATCCAGACAGGTCCCCTGGGTGATTTGGCGGCAAAATTCACAGCTATTGCACGGCTCAGCTCCAGGGCCCTGGCTGCAGTTAATGGCCTTGGCCAGGATGCGGGCCACAGTGGTCTTGCCCACCCCGCGGGTTCCGCTGAACATATAGGCCGGAGCCACCTTGCGTTCGGCTGCAGCCCGAGACAAGATCTTGGTTACTGCCTCTTGACCGATGACTTGGGCGAAGAGCTGGGGGCGATAGGCTGCTGTTAACTGAGTCTGGGCCATAAATAAGGTCGTGCCCCCTAGCAGCTATTTGAGTTCAAAATGTGTCAACCAGCCAGCGTATTTCAGATTGTCTCCGTGCACCACCCGGAAAAATTCCTGTTGCAGGAGCTTCGTCACCGCTCCGGCCTCTCCGGCTCCGATTTTGCGCCGATCCAGCTCTCGAATGGGAGTGACTTCGGCCGCCGTGCCGGTAAAAAAGGCCTCGTCGGCGGTATACACCTCATCTCTGGTAAAACGCTGTTCCTTGACCATGTACCCCATGTCCATGGCCAGGGTGATCAAACAGTCCCGGGTGATGCCGGGCAAGACCGGTCCCAAGGGGGGAGTCTTCAAGATGCTCTTTTTGATAATGAATATGTTCTCCCCGGAGGCCTCAGCCACATATCCATCCACATCCAAAAGCAGGGACTCATCGTACCCATCGGCCAAGGCCTCCCGTTTGGCCAATACGGAATTGACGTAATTGCCGCAGACCTTGGCCTTGGTCATCATAATATTGACATGGTGACGGGTAAAACTGGATGTCTTCACAGTAATGCCTTTTTGCAGGGCCTCGTCCCCTAGATAAGCCCCCCAAGGCCAGACCGCAATGATGACATGAACGGGATTATCTCCGGGGTAGACACCCATGGCCCCATCGCCGATAAAGGCCAGGGGGCGGATATACCCTTCCCGCAATCCGTTCACTCGCAATGTATCCAGAATGGCCTGGCTGATCTCCTCGCGAGTAAAAGGAATATCCAGCTGCACCACCCGGGCGGAATCGAAAAAACGGTCCACGTGCTCTTCCAGGCGGAAAACCGCTGACGTCCCGTCCGAACATTGATAGCAGCGGATGCCCTCAAAGACCCCGGCTCCATAGTGTAAGGTATGGGTCAGGACATGAACATTTGCCTCCTCCCAGGGAGTAAACCGGCCGTTGAACCATATCTGCTGGGTCTTTTGAACCATGAAGTACTCTCCTTCTTTTGCAGGAATTGGGTTTATGTTTCAGTCCCTCCGTCGGCGGGACTCGTCTAGCACTTCAGCGACAGATTGTGATCCCAAAGATTTGCCCCCGGACCGCCAGGTGCCACCCTGGCCATTCTGGGATCGCCAGGCGCCTGCCTGGCTCTTTCAAGAAGGGCGAATGATTATTCGCCCCTACTACCTGCTGATCCGTAGGTTTCATAATTGATCAACCCGGCAAATTCACTTCTTTGGGCGCTTTGGCCCCAAAAAATATTTCAGATTTGCCGGAGGCAATGCTGAACACTCCTCAACTACCGGCCACCAACTACTGATCACAGTCCACCGGCTCACCCCTGGCTGGTCCGAAAGACAAGACTCACCGGGGTCATGCTCAGACCAAAGCGTTTTCGAATCTGTTTTTCCAAGTACTTCGCGTAATTCTCTTTCAAGAGAGTCTTGTCGTTCATAAAGAAAACAAAGGTGGGTGGAGTAGTTTCGGCTTGGGTCAGGTAGTAGAACTTAGCCCGCCGTCCTTTGACCACAGGATGTTGGTGTCTGGCGGTCACCTCCTGCAAGACCCTGTTCAACTCGCCGGTAGCCACTCTATGACCGCATTCGGCCCACAGCTTGTCGGCCAGGGGCAACAACCCTCCCAACCCGGCCCGGGTCACACTGGAGGTGGAAATAACCGGGACATGGGGGCAAAACCGGAGCTCATGCTCAAAATAGGCCTTGACTTTGGGTCGCTGGGGCCTGGGGATGAGATCAATTTTATTCAAGGCCACGATCAAAGGGGTTTTTTCTTTGTCCAAAAAAGCCAGCAGCTTCTTGTCCTGAGCGCTTAAGGCTTGGGTGCCGTCGACCACCAACACGGTCACCTGAGCCCGTTTGCTGCTCTTTAAGGCCCGCAGGACACTGAAACGTTCCAGGGAGTCATGGATACGGCTCTTACGACGCACACCGGCCGTGTCCACAAACAAATACCTGCCATTGTCCCTGTCCAGGACCACGTCCACACTATCTCTGGTGGTTCCAGCCTCCGGACTGACAATAAGCCGCTTATTTCCCACCAGAGTATTGATCATGGACGACTTGCCCACATTGGGCCGGCCTAGGAGGGCCAGGCATAAATCGGGATGCACCTGCGAAATGGGATCCCTTTCCTCCGGAGCAGGCAAGCGTTTTTCTATGGCCTGCAGGAGGGAGGGACAGCCAAACCCGAAGGCGGCCGAAACTGGGCCCATGTCCAGCCCAAGGGCGTGAAAGTCAGCCAGGCAAGCTTCCTCCTGCTCTGGACCATCTACCTTGTTCACCGCCAAATACATCGGTTTACGGCTTTTACGGATCAATTCGGCCAGTTCCATATCTATAGGGGACAGGCCGGCTTTGCCATCCACCACCAGGAGGATGAGATGAGCCTCGTAGATGGCCTCCCTGGCCTGCTCCAGAATGGTGGTCTGCAAATCGCCCTCAGCAGCAGGTTCGATCCCTCCGGTATCCACCAAGGAGAACTCTCCCTGGCTTCCCAGCACCTGACCATAGATCCGGTCCCGGGTTACTCCAGGCCGGTCATGGGTCAATGCCTTGTTTTGCCGCAGCAGGCGATTGAAAAGCGTGGATTTACCCACATTGGTCCGGCCGATTAAGGCCACAAGGGGGAGCGTGCTCATGTAAGGACTCTGATCGGAAAAGCTTCGGGCAAATCATCCTCCGCCCATAACCCAGGCAATGCTTTGTTCATAGGGAGGGTCCAGGACCCCTTTTTCGGTTATAATCTTGGTGATCAAATCAGCTGGGGTGATATCAAAGGCGTAATTGAACACCGATACACCTTCCGGCACGATGCGGTTGCCCTGTACGTGGGTCACTTCCTGGGCCGGCCTCTCTTCAATGGGGATGTCCCCACCCTGTCCGGTTTCTATATCCAGGGTGGACAAGGGAGCGGCCACATAAAAGGGGATTCTATTTTCCCTGGCCAAGATGGCCAGATTGTAGGTACCGATCTTGTTGGCCGTGTCCCCGTTGGCCGCGATGCGGTCCGCCCCGAGAACTACGGCCTGGATCAGGCCTTGAGCCATCAACAGGGCGGCTGCATTGTCGCAAGCCACTCGGACCGGAATATCATCCTCCTGCAACTCATAGGCTGTTAAACGAGCCCCTTGCAGAAAAGGTCGGGTCTCATTGGCCACCACCTGCACCGTCTTGCCCGCAGATTTTGCCGCCCGGATGATTCCCAGGGCCGTACCGTATCCCCCTGTGGCCAGGGCCCCGGCGTTGCAATGGGTCATCACCGTCCACCCGTCTTGGAGAAGCTCCTGCCCCCAGCGGCCCATGGTTTTATTGGCCGAAATATCTTCGCTGTGAATGTCCCTGGCCATTTTGATCCACATCCAGCGCAAGTCATCGAGCCTGACATCCGGGTCGGCTTTCCAGGCTTCTCGCATCCGGCGTACGCAATACTGGAGATTGACCGCCGTGGGCCGGGCCAGGCTTAAACGGTCCAGCTTTTCGTTCAGTCGTTTTTGCCACTTGCTGTCCGAAGCATCCAGGGTGGCCGCCCCCAGACAGCATCCATAGGCGGCCGTAACCCCGATGGCCGGTGCTCCCCGGATAACCATGCGCTCCAAGGCCGTGATCACATCCTGGATATTGCGGCATACAAACCACTTCTCCTGGATGGGCAGATAGCGCTGGTCCAACAGAAGCAGGGCCTGCTCGCTGTCTGAAAAACGGATGTGTCGCTTCATAAATATTCCAGCTTGGACTTCAGAAGAGAGTTTACTTTTTGGGGATTGGCCTGGCCTTTGGTCTTTTTCATCACTTGGCCCATAAAAAAGCTGAGCAGTTTGGTCCTGCCCCCTTGGTAGGCCTCAACTTCATCCGGATTTTCCTCCAGGACTTGGACAATGACCTGGTCTAGTTCGCTGTGATCTGAAATTTGCACCAGATTATTGGCCTGAACATACTCTTGCGGATCCTGACCGGAGCGAAACAGGTCGGAAAAGATCCTCTTTCCCACGGTATGACTGATTATGCCCTGATCAATGATCTGAAGCAAGGCGGCCAGTTGGGAGGGGCGAAACCGAACCTGGGGAATCGGGAGGTCCAGTTCTTTCAACTCTCGCAGCATTTCAGTGAGCATCCAATTGCTTACTTCCTTGGGGGATACTTCCTCAGTTACTGCGGCCTCAAAATACTCGGCCAGGTCCTGTTCCTGGGTCAAAAGCAGGGCATCGGACAGCGGTAGGCTGTAGACCTGAACAAAACGCCGGGCTTTGGCTTGGGGCAACTCCGGCAGTTGCTCCCCCCAGGACCTGATTTCTTCCTGACTGAGAGCCACAGGCACCAAGTCCGGATCTGGGAAATACCGGTAGTCGTGAGCTTCCTCCTTGCCCCGCATGGATTTGGTCCGCCCCTTGTCCTGGTCGAAGAGTCTAGTCTCCTGAATCACGTTTTCCCCATCCTCAAGGAGGGCCGTCTGCCGAGCAATCTCAAATTCGAGGGCCTTGTGCACGTAACGAAACGAATTCAAGTTTTTCAGTTCCGTTCTGGTCCCCAGCTCCGGCTCCCCCTTGGGGCGCACGGAGACATTGGCATCGCATCGGAAATTGCCCTCTTCCAGGTTGGCGTTGCAAATACCTAAGTATCTCAATATGCTGCGTAGACCCTTTAGATAGGCAACTGCTTCATCTGCGGAAGACATATCGGGGCCACTGACAATCTCGATCAAGGGAACCCCTGTCCGATTCAGATCCACAAAGCTCATATTCTCGCCTGCAGAATGAATGGACTTTCCGGCATCATCCTCCATATGTATCCGCACTATGGGAACCGCTTTTTCCCCGGCCTCAGTTTGTATGTCCAGGCGGCCGTTTTCAGCCAGAGGATTCTCGTACTGGGATATCTGATATCCCTTGGGCAAATCCGGATAAAAATAATTCTTGCGGGCAAAAACCGAGTCGGAATTTACTGTACACTGCACAGCTAAAGCCATCTTGGCCGCATATTCCACCGCTTTTTTATTGATGACCGGCAACGCTCCGGGCATACCGGCACATACGGGGCAGACATGCGTGTTCGGTTCCTGTCCGAAACCGGTGGAACAGGAACAGAAAAGTTTGGACCTGGTATTTAATTGGGCATGAACTTCCAATCCGATCACTGCCTCATATTCCATCGTTTTCTCCTCACAAACCGTACACAAATCATGCTCATCGTATACATTATTGAGGGTTGGCCGGAAGGGCCCGTTTGGAGACCAAGAGATACAGCCTTCCCCTGTTCTTGAGCCGACCGGCCAAACGGCCAGCACTTTGGCCGCTGCCACAGTAGAGGTCCACATGATGGCCTTTGATGGCTCCGCCCACATCTTGGGCCATTCCAAGACCGATAAGTGTATCTTTGCTTTTGCCCCCTGGCAAGTCTACTTCCATAGCCAGTATGGCCCCCAGGGGAATCACGGACGGGTCTGTGGCCAGACTGACCATAGGGGTCAGCTTCTGGCCCAAGGCCCCATACGGCCCGTCAGTTCGCAACTCAAAAAAGACATAGCTGGGGTTGGTGAACAAAATATCCGGCACCAACTCCGGATTTTGGTCTAGAAAGGCCTGAATGGACTGCATACTCAAGCCCTCATAATCCATATGCCCCCTATCCACCAAAACCCGGCCCAATGAGACGTATTCATGCCCGTTCTTGCCGGCATACCCCACATACATGGTCCTTCCATCTGGAAGACCCAACTGTCCGGAACCCTGGATATGCAAGAAAAAAGCATCCACCGGATCCCGGACCCAGGCCACGATCTCGGCCTTGTCCCTCAGGACGTTTTGCCCATCGATTTCGGCCCTGGTATGGTAGGGAACCACCTCTCCCTTTTCCATTCGATATATCAAGCGCTGGCCTTTCCACCTGGGATGGAATCGGCCTAAATCCGCGCTCTTCAGATCATTGGGCCGGGCGTAGAGGGGATAGGAATAACCGGGCTCCCGGTTCAGACTGGCCTGAAGTCTTGGTTCGTAATATCCGGTAAACAGGGGGCCAGGGCGCAGCTCATAACCAGCAAACTCCTGAGGGAGCAGACCGGGATCGGTGTCCATTTGAGGCAGGACGTCGAGCATATGCTGCAAGCTGATTTGTAGATCGGCAACTGTGAGCTGCAAATCGGGGGTATTTAACATCACCTGGTGTGCCTCCCGTGCAGCCAGAGCGGCCAGACTGCGCTGTATGGATGCAGACAGATCTTCCCAAGTGTCGAGTCCTTGCCCAGAGGAGCTCAAACATCCTGCCAGCTTTTCCATCTCCTTATCCGGCAAAGGAATCAAGCCTTTCTGAGTCGGCTCTTTGGGGCCGCATCCAAGACAGAACATTACCCCTAAAACGGCCATGATCGTTAAAAGTGAAGGCCAAATGCATTTGTATCGATCAGGTCTATTCATAATCATTCCGGCATGTTTTTGCCCCCTTGGGGGCAAAAGAATGTCAGTCCTGGACATTGAAATAACCGGCCCGTTGCAGATGATGGAAAAATGAAGACTGCACCGGTTCAATAAGTCGAAATCTGCTCTCGCAGGCCTGGATGCACATCAAATCACCTTCCCGCAAAGGCCATCCGGATTGACCATCCAAGGTGACAAAACTCTCCGGAGAGGAGGATTCCATCCGGATGGAAACCCGTTCCCGGCTGGGCAGGATCAAGGGCCGGAAATCGCTCATAAAGGGGCAGACTGGACAGATCTCCATCACCTCCAGTTCCGGGCTGATCAGGGCTCCCCCGGCAGCTGCCACATAGGCCGTGGAACCAACCGGGGTGGAAACTATGATCCCATCCGCCCGCAGACGGGTCATCAAGGTGTTTTCACTCCACAGACTCAAGCGGACCAGACGGGCCAAGCCGCTCCTGCCCACCACCAAGTCATTGACAAATCGACCTTTATGAAGGAGGCGTCCATCCCTCCACATTTCATACCCCAGGACTATCCTGGAGCTGAGCCGGTATTTCCCCTGCATGATCTCGGTCAGGGCTGGTTCCCAGTTATCAGGACTCAGAGCGGTCAGGAACCCTACCCGTCCAAAATTGATTCCCAACACCGGCAGGTCCAGCTCTGCAACTCGTCCTGCCACCCGAAGCAGTGTCCCGTCCCCGCCCAGAACAAGAATCATGTCCGGAAGGCTGCTGCACCCGGGGGCTATATGGGCGTAGTTGTCCGAAGGCACAATCAGGGCTTGACATCCTTGCTCTTGTAACCAGCCCTGAATGATAGCTCCCAGCGTATTGGCCTGGGCATGTCCGCTCTTGGTGATCAGGTGAACGGAGGTGATTGGTGTGTGCATCGGCCCTTTCTTAGTCTAAACTCGAGGCTCATTCAAGGGTTGGGGCTCAGGGTCCCCACGGCTTTCTTCGAATACACCGGGATCAGGCTCGCCGGGCCATCTAGGGGAAAGCCATTCTATCTGCTCTGGATTCCCGCCTG
>CAZUER010000006.1:0-69325 GCA_964619345.1 uncultured Desulfohalobiaceae bacterium | reverse complement strand
GGCAGGACTTCATGGTGTGATCTGATTCGTCAAGTTCAAAGTCGAGTACCCCAAAACCATCTGGAGCTTCTCCGGTAGGTGGGGCAACAAGGTCAATTCCCTTTTCGGCTAAGGCTTGATGATTTTCGTCACTTTCAAAACCGTTGTCGGTGAGCTCTACTTCGGGTTGAAGGTCTTTTTCTTCCCGGTGCTCGATGGTTTCCTGGAGGATTTCACTATCAGAGACATTGGCCTTGTCCACCTCCACATTGGTGATAATGTGCGGATTTTCTGAATCCTGACTACAGGTCTCAGATAGAGTCATCTTGACCCCGGCCATTTTT
The DNA here is from genome assembly GCA_964619345.1 of uncultured Desulfohalobiaceae bacterium. Lineage (GTDB taxonomy): Bacteria > Desulfobacterota > Desulfovibrionia > Desulfovibrionales > Desulfothermaceae > Desulfovermiculus. The sequence goes on along the minus strand of CAZUER010000006.1, from coordinate 69,002 downwards.
TTGCGCCCGTTGTACTGAGCCTCTGGGTCATGGGGATTGGAAAGGGCTGAGCCTTTATGTTCATCCTTTATCTCCACCTTAAGTTCATCGTCATCAGTGATGGTGATTTGTTCTTCAATAAGGCGCAGCAAAAGGAGAAACGGTTCGCGTTTAGAGATCTCGGGGTGATCTGCAAACAAATCCCTCAAAGCGAGGGCATCCCTGGCAGCCTGTTGCACATACTCGTCAGATTTTCCAGGAGAGAATCCGGCAAACCAGGTATTAGATTCATCGTTTTGAATATATTGTTGAATTCCCTCGGGGATAATCTGAAAGTCCTGGCTAAATTCCTCTTTGATATCCTTTAGGACCTTGGTAAGTACAGTTTTAAAGAGTTCCCATTGGGACATCTTCTTGAGGTTCAGGCTGACCAGTGTAGAATCAGTTCTCTGCAGGGATGTGTCTATACTTATTAAGTCATCAATTCTTTTCAGGACAGCATCAAAAACATTCTGTCCTTTTCCCAGGATTTTTTCCTTGTAATAATAGAATGTTCTAGCAGCGAGATAAGTTTCTCTTTCTTTGAGATCAAGTGCATAATGAAATCTTTGATCGAAGTTGTAGGCTTCTACTGCTTGATTATTTGTCATGTCGAAAAGGGCTTGCATGACAAAGAGACCAATCATAGATTGAATATCTTTTGACTTTCTTCCATTATCATGACTAAAAAGATTATAAAATATATTTACAGGCAATATCGGAAGGATAGTGATTCTTATTAAATGGTATATAGAATTTTGAATAAATTTATATTTTTTATCATTAAGTCTTGTGAGATTAGTAGGAAGCTCTAGCTGTGATCGATCTTTGTGGTAGAGCATCGGATACCTCCATTTTTAATCTGGAGGTACAATACATATATCTAATAACCATGTCAACTATAAATACTATTATTGCATAACTTTGATCGTGTTACGGCTGAGACTTTTTGCAGTGCCATCATTTTAGGAAAATGTCCAATTTTACATGCCTCGGGGCCTGTGTGAGGTATATCCAGGCCCTTACAGGATGTTTGGCAGTAAGTTGATATGAGGTCTGTATATCGGAGGCGTATGATGATTATATATGTTTATGCAGAATACTATCCCAGTCCCTATAAACCTTATTTCGATACCCAATTCATCCAATTTCTAAAAGATGGTCATCAATTGAGAATTTTTGCCAACGGGTATCATGAAGGCCCGTTGCACCCAAAGTTCCGCGAGTTTAAGCTGGATCGGTTTTGCAGTTATTTTCCTGTCACGTTAAAGCATCTGCCCCGGCATTTCTTTCCGGCCTTCGCTACCCTGCTGATGAATCCATGGCGCCGGGGGAAACTGGCCGTGCAGATCATAGGCGGCCCAGGGAGGTTTAAGGAACGCCTGATGGATTTTTTTAAAATGATGCGCTTGCCGTTAGCCGCGCCACAACTCTGCCTGGTGCACAATTTGTTAACAATGCACCAGCTTAGGTTTCTCAAAAGGCTTTACCCTCAAGTCGTGGTTGCTTTGCATTTTCATGGCGGCGAGATCCCCGGGGTTCCTATGCTGAATAATAAGGCTTCAAAGTCGGCATTCGCTTCTGCAGACATCGTTTTTACCAATACATGGGACTCACGACGCCATGCGATTGAACGCGGATGCCCAAGAGAGAAAATTCGAATAAGCCAAGTGGGCTTTTCATGCGAGGATTTTAATCCGAGACCCAACCGGACATATCGCAAAGGCGGGGTACTCCATCTGTTATTCATGGGGCGGCTTTCTCCTGAAAAGGGAATTAAGGATATTTTTAGTGCGCTCACTCAACTTAAAGAACAGCGAATACCTTTCAAGCTTAAGCTCGTGGGCAGCGGTCCATCGGAATCTGACCTCCGAGAGTATGCCTCAATTTTGGAAATTGAATTTGAAACGGAGTTTGTTGGTCCGGTGGCCTATGAAAGAATTGGGGAATATCTGGAATGGGCGGACGCTTTAGTACTTTCAAGCATTCCAATGGGGAATTGTGTGGAGAACCAGGCATGTGTAACTCAGGAAGCCATGTTGATGAAAACGATAGTAGTCACCAGCGCCACCGGCGGCGTGCCGGAATCCATTCCGGAAGTCATGCGGAGGTTCCAGTACCCGCCGGGTGATGCATCCGCCTTGCAAAGCCGGCTCGCAGATCTGGCCGGCATGAACGGTGAGGAAATGGCTGAACTTGGACGGATCGGGAGGGAGTTTGTCATGGAAAACTACGAGATTTCCGATTTAAACCGCCGCCTGTTGAAGCTTGCCTTGCGTGACTCGCAGGCAGGAGCCGATACATCTGCGAGCGAATATTCGCAAAAAAGATAAAGCCTAATGAATCGCGCCGAACAGAAAATCAACATCCTTGACCTCCGTGATTCCCCCTGGGTGGACGGCCCGGCGCGCACCATACTGGAGTGCGCATCCGGTTTGCAGGAGCATGGTTTTCGGGTGATCGTGGGAAGTTTCCGGCCGCCGCACCTGAACAAACACGTGTACCTGGATGAGGCCCGGGACCGGGGGTTGACCGTTGCCGAAATTCAGGAAAATAATCCCCTGGATGTCAAAGTGATTCGACGTTTGATGAATCTGATCCGAAGGTATAACGTGGATCTTGTCCATACGCATGAATTCCGTTCCAATATTTTCGGTCTTCTGGCGGCCCGGCTTCGGGGGGTTCCTGTAATCACAACGGTTCACGGATGGATAGCAAACGATCGCCGGGGAAAACTGTTGAACGCTGTAAATCGCTCCTTGCTTCGTTTTTTTGACAATGTTGTTGTGGTTTCCCGTTGTTTGGAACAGACCGTGACCCGGGCCGGGGTTAATCCCCGGCGAATCAGCGTGGTGTATAATACCCTTCATATGGCCCATTACAGGATTGACCGGAGCCAACAGCCCCTGAAGGAAGAATTGGGCCTGAGCCGGGAAACTGTTCTTGCCGCAAAGATCGGGAGGCTGAGCCCGGAAAAGGGACATTCAGACTTGTTAAAAGCCTTTGCATCGGTCGTTGACAGAGGCTATGATGCTCACCTGGCACTTATCGGCATTGGGCCCATAGAGCCGGTACTGCGGAAACAGGCATCAGAACTGGGCCTGGGGAGAAGGGTTCATTTCTGCGGTTTCCGCAAAGACATGGTGGACTGCTATAACAGCATTGATCTGGTGATCCAGGCATCCTACACGGAAGGCATGCCCAATGTAATCCTTGAATCCCTTGTCATGGGCGTGCCGGTTATTGCCACGGATGTCGGCGGCACCAATGAAATTGTCAGCAACGGGGTTTCCGGCCGGTTGCTGCCGGCGGGGGATCCCGGCGGCATGGCCGGAGCCATCATGGATTTTCTCTCTGCCCCCGGGGCCTACGAAGACATGGCCGCGTTCGGGCGCAGAAGGGTGATGGCGGACTTTGATTCCCGCAGGCGAATTCTGCAGATGAAAAGCATCTACGAGCAGCAGTTAAGGCAAAAAGGAGCGGGTCTTGTATTATAAGATACTCCTGATCGTTTTATTCATGGAGTACATGCGGCCCGATACCTATCTTCCATTGATCGGCGCGCTCAAGATCAATGTCCTGCTTCCGCTGCTGCTGTTTGCGGTCTGTTTTGTATCCAGTGATACTGAAAAACTGTCCAACTTCCAGATCCTGAAAACCGGGCCGGCGCGCCTGCTTTTGCTCCTGCTTGGATTGACCGTGCTTTCTGTCATGACGGCTGATGTAACGCTTTATTCATTCCGGGTTTACAAGGCGGTTCTGGGCTATGTCTTTCTGTTCTGGATTATTGCCAAGGAGGTCAATTCCCTGAACCGGCTCAAGGGGATTATGGTCTTGCTGGTATTCGTGCACATCGGACTTGTGGCCTTGAATCCGAATGTGATCACCCATCCGGAAACCCGCAGTTATATCCAGGGGGTGACATTTCTGGGGGACGGAAACGATTTTGCCCTTTCCGTGGTAATCACCTTTCCCCTGGCCCTTTTCCTCGTGCAGGACGCGGGATCCAAATGGATGCGGTATCTATACATGTTCGGGTTGGTTACCATGGTGTTGACGCTCATCGGAACCCAGTCCAGGGGGGCCACCCTGGCGTTTGCCTGCGTACTTTTCTACATGTGGTGGCGCAGCCGGAGAAAAGGGCTTGGGCTGGTGGTAATCGGAATGTTAATTGCAACAGTCGCTATTTACGCGCCGCCGCAGTACTTTGAACGCGTTGAAAGCATTGCCGAATATGAGACCGAGGGGTCAGCCCAGGGGCGGATTACTGCCTGGAAGGCGGCTGCGCGAATGGCCGCAGAGTACCCCTTGACTGGCGTTGGCGCTGGGCACTTTCCCATGGAGTATGCAATCGACTTCAAGCCCCCTGAATTCGAGGGGCGCAATTTCCCCTGGAAGACCGCCCATTCCATTTACTTTCTGGCCCTCGGGGAACTGGGCATCCCGGGGTTCATATTCATACTGTCCGCGGTTTTCGGGAATCTGTGGATATGGGACCGGCGTATCAAAAAACTCGGTGAATACCCCGATGACGCGGATGCAATACGGGTGCGCAAACTCTTGATAACAATTAATTCAGCCTTGATCGGCTATGGCTTTACCGGGGCTTTTCTGTCTGCGCTTTATTATCCCCACATATTCGTTTTAATGGGGCTTTTCGTTTCTGCAGCGCACATAATCAGCACCAAGTTTTCGAACGTTGAACTTGGTCTTAATAGGAGAACTACAGAGATTGAGGGCATAAGCACAAGATTAAAGGGTAGCATGAATCCGTGAAAGTCTAAGCAATTTAGATTTTGTTTGTTTCTTTAAAACTATTTATTTACAATATGTTGTATTCACTCTTGTCTGAACGAACTGCTCCGCCCAGCCTGTTAAGGCTGTTATTCTTTGTTTTTTTTGTAATTTTCGTGCTAAAGTACTCGTGGAAGTCCTTTACAGGGCTGGCGACGCTGTGTTTAGGACTCGAAATCTGAAGCGAGATTTTCAGGATGCCATAATTTATGGGTGGGAATAATGCTTAGTTTCACGACCATAGTACCTGCTTTCAATAGTTCTTCAACCATTGAAGAGACGATATACAGCTTAACAAAGCAAAATCGGAAAAGTGACCAAATTATAGTAGTCGATGATGGTTCTATCGATGATACAGCCACGCTTGTGAAGAAATTTCACGGAATAGAACTTATTCAGCAGTCGAACGCCGGTGTGGCTGCAGCACGTAATATAGGGGCTTATAGGTCAAGAGGTGAATGGATAGCTTTCTGTGATTCAGATGACGTATGGCACCCGGACAAACTTGCCGTCATTGAACGTTGCATAGAAAAATTCCCGAAAAGCTTTTTTTTTCATCATAATTTTTATCTGTTAGGCAGGGAAATGAGCAGGCTTTATAAAGGGGTGGCTGAAGGAACGGACACAATATTTCCATTCTTCCGGGAAAACAGGCTTAGCTTTAAGGATATATATCCCGAACATTATATTCTCGCACCAAATGATGTAAGCTGGTCGACTGTGCCGATTTATATGGGTAATGCCTTTCCTTGGCTAGTGTTGGGCAACTTTATCTTGCCCTCCACGGCAGTTATAAAAAGGTCTGCCTTCATGAGTCTCAGCGGGTTTGACGAAAATTTTCGATACGCAGAAGATACTGAGTTCTTTTTAAGATTGTCAAAGGATTTAAATTTTTTCTTTATTGATTTGCCATTGACCGGCTATCGAGCATTTTCAGGTGGGCTTAGTAGCAATGCTGAAAGCTCATTGGAAAATGGAATGCAAGCTCTTTTTAATAATGCCGTAAATGATCCCCGGCAATATAAACGGTATAAAAAACGTATACATACTAGTATAGCTCGACGATATGGACGGATGGCTACAACTCAATTGGCGAAAAATAATCGGCTACAGGCCTGGCGCTACTTATTAAAGGGGTTCAGATTTTCTTGGACAGATGGCTCTTTATGGAAGAAAATGCTTGCTTTTATGTTGCCTTTAGTTTTGGTGGAGTATTTAGTTAAGCTGAACAGGGGAAAACGGAATTTTTATTAACCCAGTCAAAATGGGACGGGCATAAGATTCGTTTGTTATGGATGAACTGAGCCGTAGTACCTAAGCTGAGGGGAAAAGTTGTCTTGACTTTGGGGTCCAGCATATAGTTGGAAGCGTGTGAGAGCCTTTAAGAAAAGATTTCAGTGGGCTAAGCAAACAATTACATTTAAATTTTATACCGTTTTTCAACAACCTGCCAATATTTTTGGATTCAGATGGATAATAATAAATATAACTTGATGCTTCTGATTACTTCAATTGCAGGCGCAGGCGCAGAATATGTTGTTAGTGCTCTTTGTAGATATTTGGACAAAAATAAATTTAATGTATACTGCTGTTACCTTAAGGAAAGAGGAGAAAGAGGAGATGAACTATATTATGAAGGATATGACGTCTTTGGGTTGCCAGGCCAAAACTCAAATAAACCTAATTACTTATCTTTCATTAAGTTGCGGCATGTTATCAGCGATAAAAATATACATATTTTGCATACCCATGACTTGCAGTCTCTTGTTGACTCTTCACTAGTTAAATTGATAACCCCAAATCTAAAATTAGTCCACACTTTTCATTTCGGAAACTACCCACACCGTGAAAAGAAGTATTTGTTTTTAGAAAAGGTATTTTCAAAATTTCCAAATAAGCTTGTCTCGGTAGGTCACAAGCAAAAAAAAGCAATAGTCAAGACGTTTAAACTAAAGGAGAAAGATATAATTACTGTCTTAAATGGTGTGCCTCGGTTCAACGAGGAGGTCGAACAAGACAAATGCAACCAATGTGAGGCAAGTATTGTTATTGGCTCAATAAGTACTTTTATTGAGCAGAAAGGATTGAAATATTTTATCAATGCAATTGAAAGGCTGAAAATTGATGGCTTCCGAAATTTCAGTGTGATGTTGGTGGGCGACGGTCCGCTTAGGAATGATATGGAGCTTATTTGTAAAGAAAAAGGTCTTCTGAATTGTATAACTTTTACAGGATGGGTACCAAATGCCCGCCAGAACATTTTGCCAAAATTCGATATTTTTGTCCAGAGTTCTCTGTGGGAAGCATTTTCAATCGTTATACTAGAAGCAATGGCTGCAGGGAAACCTATAATCACTACAAATGTTGGTGATAATGGCATGATAATAGAGCATGAGAAGTCTGGACTCATAGTTGAGCCAGGAGACTCGGTTTCGCTATGCAAAGAGATTATTAGATTAGTATGCGAACCGGATTTTAGAAAATTTTTGGGACGGAATGCCAAAGAAGAATATAATAACAAATACACAGCGGATGTTATGATTAGTAATTATGAAATTCTTTATTCTAAATTATTAAAGGATACCCCTAGGTGATTGCACATACCTCATGCCGCAGAATAAAAATGCAAATTGTATGAGCTGATTATATGCATATTGTGTTTATTTCTCAAATAGTGCCATATCCACCCCACGGCGGGGTTTCGCAAAGAGGTTTCAATCTTCTTCGTGAATTGGGAAGGCACCATCGGGTGGATTTTTTAGCGTTTATTCATCCCGAAGCTTTCCGCAAGGAGACGGACCTGGAGGAAAGCCGCCAGGTACTCGGCCGGTTCTGCAGTAAGTTGGAATACTTCCGTCTCTGGCCGAAGCGTTCGGTGGCACATAAGTATACTGCTTTTCTGGCATCGGTGTTTTATTCAAAACCTTTTAGTGTAATGGCCCACCGCAGTGCGGCGCTGGAAAGACGGTTCAAGCAAATCCTTGGGGCAGAGAAACCCGATCTTGTGCATCTCGATACAATCGCCTTGGCTTCGTTGGGTAATTTCTGCGGCAATGTCCCTGTTGTGTTGGCCCATCATAATATTGAATCTCTTTTGATGAAAAGGCGTGCAAATCTAGAGAGTACACTCTTTAGAAGATGGTTTGCAGGCCGTCAGGCGGGTTTGTTATCTGACTATGAGACGAAACAGAGCCCGCGATTCCCGTTGAATATCATGGTTTCAGATTCGGATGCTGATTATTTGCGGCAGGCGGTTCCGGTAGTCAGGACGATCGTTGTAGAAAATGGGGTTGATACGGAGTATTTCCAACCTCGGGCGGGTGAGGAACAACGGGCGGTGATTTACACAGGCGGCATGAATATGTTTGCCAACCGCGACGCGGTATTATGGTTCCTAAAGAAAGTCTGGCCGTTGATTAAGCAAAAGGCTCCGGATCTTCAGTTTTATGCGGTGGGACAAAACCCACCGGCTGAAATTAGTAATATCGCTGATGCGGATGCGAGTGTAAAAGTCACCGGATTTGTGGAAGACATTCGTCCCTGGGTTGCGAAATCTTCAGTATATGTTGTCCCTCTGCGTGTCGGGGGCGGAACGAGGCTCAAGGTAGTGGATGCCATGGCTCAAGGCAAGGCAATAGTTTCCACTTCCATTGGGTGCGAGGGAATTCGTGTTAAAGACGGTATTCATGTTTTGATTGCAGATGATCAGAGCACTTTTGCCCAAAAAGTGCTTTCATTGCTGGAAAATAAGGAAACACGAATGAGGCTTGGCCAAGAAGCTAGAAAATTAGCAAAACAGGAATATGACTGGCAGGTAATCGGGCAAAAGCTTGTAGAGGGTTACAAAAAGGTTTGTGAAAAGCACTGATTGGGAAAGATAAATCTCTTTTTAATAAAGGCACAGGTAGTGAACAGCTTGTGTTGTGATTTAATTCCGATCAGTATTCTACATTGTAGACAATAAGACAGAGCTTTCAAAAGGTATTCAACTAAACCATGGTAAAACGGATTCTATATTGCGAAAGTAATACAGACGGTACTATCGGCGGATCCTACTATAGCTTATACTTTTTAATCACGGGTTTGTGCCCGGGGGAGTTTAGGCCTCTTGTTGTTTTTCACCGAGATCATCAATTGATGCCGATGTATCGTAAAGCAGGGATTGATACAAAGGTATGGCCTTTGCCGGAGCCGTTTAAGTTGTCCAACAACCCTAATAGGCTTCTAAAACCAATGCAGGGCATAATAAACATCAATCGGTTCCTATTAGTCCGGGCCCTTAAATACGCGAATTTTCTCCGCCGAGAGAAGGTCTCCCTGGTTCACCTTAATAACTCTGTAACTCGTAATCATCCCTGGATTTTATCGGCGAGGCTTACGGGCATTCCATGCATTACCCATCAAAGAGGTATTAACGAGCACTATACAAGTATGGACCATTGGATGAGCAGACAGTTACATTATGTAATCTGTATTTCTAATGCTGTTAAAGAAAATTTGATTGAACACGGCTTTGATGCAGAGCGACTAAAAGTGATCTACAACGGGTTGGATCCTGGAGAAATTCGTATAAAAAATTCACCGGAGGAAATCCGGCGAAACCTCCAGATTGAACCTGGCAGGCCAATCATTGGCATTTTGGGGAATATTAAAGAATGGAAGGGACAAGAAGTTGTGTTGCGGGCTACGGCAGAATTACAGGAATGTTTCCCCAAAATAGCCTGCCTTTTAGTTGGCGACACGGCACAGCCTGACAAATATTATGAAACTCGTCTGAAGCAACTAATAGATATTTATGGATTAAAAGATAAGATTTTCTTTACCGGCTATCAGCCAAATGTTGCAGACTGGCTAAATATAATGGATATTGTGATTCATTCATCGATTAAGCCTGAGCCTTTTGGGCGAGTCATCTTGGAAGCTATGGCTATGCGAAAGCCGGTAATAGGCTGTGATTCTGGGGCGGTGCCCGAGATTGTTAAGAATGGAGAGACAGGGTTGCTATATCCGCCAGGGGACTATAAAGCTTTAACGAATGCGATCAGTAGCTTATTGGAAAATCATGACCGGAGAAAAAAAATGGGCGATGCTGGGAGTAAACGTTTACAAGAATATTTCCATATCAAAGAAAATATTACACAGATGCAGACTCTCTACAAAAGTATTTTAGGTTTTTCTGAGTAATACTACTCGATTAATATTGGGAGATTATACTATATTAAGGAATTAAAATGATATGTTTACCCGCATAAAGCATCTCGCGTTACTGCTGCTTCCAAAACCAATAACTCTATATTTGAGGAAGTGGCATCACTTGCTGGTGGTAAAAAACTTTAACATTAATGATGAGCCTGATTTGTTTTTAGTAGAGTCTCTCTTATCTGATGGAGATACGGTTGTTGATGCAGGTGCAAATGTCGGCGTATACACGAAAACTTTGTCACATTTCGTCGGTTCAGAAGGGGTTGTTCATGCTTTCGAACCAGTGCCTTCTACCTTCAGGGTTCTGTCTCATTGTGCAAAAATTTTGAAGTGGAAGAATGTAATTTTACATAACCTTGCCCTTTCGGATGCTGAGGGGGCAGCCTCAATGATTATACCAGATTATGAAGATAGGGGGCCAAATTTCTATATGGCAAAAATTGGTGACTTATCAGGCTCTGATAGGCTAATAAGGGTGCCAAAACGGCGGCTTGACTCAGTGCTGGCACAAAGAAAAACTTTAGTATCATTTATTAAGATCGATGTTGAAGGGCATGAGTGGCAGACCTTGCAAGGTGCCAGAGAAATAATTCGTCAAGATAAGCCCTCCTTGTTGATTGAAATTTCGAATGATTGCCAAATACATGAACGAATGAATACAAATGATTTACTTTATTATCTCAAGACAATAGGTTATAAAGCCTACATATTCGATGGAGAGAAATTATTGTATCGGAATCTCAGGAATCGTTCTGTGAACACCTTTTTTTTGTTGGATAAGCACATAAGGGCGTTGGGGGAAAAAAATCCTCATTGGATAACTGAACTTGGGCATTTCTCTTTTTAATTTTGTTTGGATTCGATCCAATTATCTTTTCATTGGCTTTGCGGTGGTCAAAGCATAGACAAGCAAAATTATTGGGGCTCTCGTGAGTAATGACAGCGATAGTACTGAATTGATCTGGAGTTTGCTCAATTTGAAAATATTCTTCAAAAGATAGAGTGTCTTGTATGATAGATAAAATTGTTAGATACTTAATTTATCAGCCAATAATGCGTTTTCGGGGCGAACATCCACGGCGTGAGTTTAAGGCTATTCCTGGGAACTTCGAATTCGATGGTGACGCAATAAATAAGTATCAAAAGGAAAAAATTTCTGAGCTAATATTAAAGCTATACCATGTATCTCCTTATTATCACCAAATACTTTCGAGTCTTAATTTTGATGAAAAGGATGAAAATAAATATTGGTATCTCAAAAGCTTGCCCATAATGACGAAAGATCTTATAAGAGAACAAAAATTTGAGAGCTTTGGAGATAAGAGCAAATACAGAATATCCTATAGGGGCACGAGTGGAACTACAGGAAAGCCTTTTGTCTTTCCAAAGGACCGGAGCGCCACCGGCTTTATGGAGGAACTAACATGGCATGTTTACGGGTGGTACAATATATCAATAGGAGACAAACAGGCCCGTTTTTGGGGAACGCCAGTTGATGCTTCCGAAAAATTTTTCCAGAGCATTAAGGATCATCTTTTAAGGCGAAGAAGGTTTTCCGCATTCAAAACAGGGGATGACAATTTCAAAAAATTTTGGAAGCTTCTGCAAATCTTTAAGCCCAAATACTTTTATGGATATCCAAATGTAATAGCTGCATTTGCTGAGTATTTATATAAGGAAAGGATTTCAGGCGCCCAATTGGGGTTATCTGCAATAATTTGCACTGGTGAAATTTTATATGAATGGCAAAGGAAGATAATAACTGAAGTCTTCAGTTGCAGGGTTGTAAATGAATATGGCACTACTGAAAACGGTCTTATTGCTTTTGAGTGCAGCCATGGGAGGTTACATATCTTAAGTCACAATATTTTTCTGGAATGCTTAGATGATCAGGGGGAAGCTTTGCCAGAAGGGGAGATCGGACAATTGGTTATTACGGAACTGAACAGTACATTTTTGCCTTTTGTCAGATATTCAGTGGGAGATCGAGGTAGGATTGTGGAGAACGAGTGCGGTTGTGGGCGAAAGCTTCCTCAATTAGATTTGCGTTTGGGGCGAGTTGATAGTTTTATTCTGACTCCCAAAGGAGAGCGAATCTATGATGCTGTCCTTGCCTATACATTCAAAACATATTTTTCTCAATTCCGATGTATTCAGTACTCATTAAATGAGTTAGTAATTTATTATGTGCCCTCTCGCTTTTTAGAGGTCAAAGACTTTGAAAACATTGAAAGAAAGCTGCGGAAATATATAGGTGATGAAATTTTGCTTAACTTTAAAAAAGTAGATAATATCTTTCCTGAAGCATCAGGCAAGTTAAGATATTTTGTTTCAATGGTTGATGATGCCTAAGCCATACCAATTTGAGGGCTACATCTACCTCAAAAATGTACAAAAGATATTATACGTTATCCCCGATTTTTAATTGATCGGGGATAACGCGCGGTTACTTGTCTTTAACTGGGAAGTCTTGGCCTTCCCACCTGATATGTCTAATTAATAATCTGCAGGCTTGTGGGCGCTGATAGAGAAGAAAATAGAGAATCATCATCTGAATTTATGTTGGTCGTCAATCCGATCGCTTCGTTTCCATTCACATAGGCTCCAAGGTTAATCGGGTCACTTGTATCGCCGTCATTATCAAGGTCAAGCACATCCACGCCAGCATCTTCGCACGGAGAACCGGCCTGCAAAGTGAAATCATTGTTCCCCTCATCTGTAAAGTGGGGGTTGGAGTTTATCGAATTGGTATCTTGTGAAGTGTCGGTTTGCCAACCAGAAAAAGTGTTGTGATCTTCAGTGAAGTTTGAATAGGTATAATAACAGTTATAATCAAACTCATAATCGGCAGTTGTTCCGATGTTAGAATCAACCGGAGCAATCGCTCTATCATTTGAATTGTTTACAATATTGTTCTGGAACAACAGGTCTGCATCAATACTATCATAAGCTGAGTACGGCAAATGCACATAAATAGACCTTGTGGTTGAATTGTCTATCGTGTTGTTCACAAACCAATTATTCCGAGGGTATCCATCCCCATAAGTGTGAACCTCCAAGCCATTGGTACAATCCCGAATAATATTTTGATAGACATAAGTTTCTTCCTTGCTGTAAATAAAGTGCAAGCCCTTATAGCATGAATATACCTCATTGTAACGGACAGTGCCGTTATTCATTTTTTCTGTTGTATCATCCTTGCCCTTGAGGAATATTCCAGAACCGGAATCATAGATAGTATTATGCTCTATCAATAAACCAAGAGATGCGTATGTCATTATTCCGGTTTCATTGTCGCCGTAATTACCCTCAAATCCGTAGATTAGATTGTTTTGAATTGTGGTGTCATCCGTGCCTTCAGCCCGGATACCATTATGATTATCACTCCAACTGACATTATAGCCAATAATCCGACAATTTTTGATTGTCACCCCGGTAGAACCAAGAATTGTGACCGGGCCGGTATCGGCGTGAGTGTCGCAGTCAGCCTCATCTATATAAAAGCCGTCCCATATTATATAATCCTGATCCCACGTTCCGATTGTTGGCTGACCTGTTAGTCTATCGCCGTCTTGCGGCCCCGTTTCCAAGATACTGTAACCGCTTGTACTTGTAGATGCTGGGTTTTCTGCCTGAAACGTGATTGGGTTATCTGAAGTGCCACTATTGATTGTTTCGTAAACTGGGTGGAAGCGGTCATCAGTCTCCCAATTAGACAATCCAGAGGTTGTATATGTGCCGGCCGCAACATGAACAGTGTCTCCAGCCTGTGCCGCTTCACTGCTGTTCATACTACTTCTATTGGTGCTACCCCATGCAGCACGCCCAATCGTCCGCCACGGATTATTTGCATTGTTGTCAGTGTAGCTAACGCTGTCATTGCCTGCCTGGCTGTCCACGTAGAGTTCCTTGGCCTGAGAAGATGAAATAATAAGAAATACAGCTAGTTGGCAAAAAATTAGAATCTTAATATTTTTCCACACACTAGTCTTCTTGTATTCTATTTTATTTGCTGATTTCTTTGAAAATTTGTTTTGGTTTGTATTCATTGCAAGCATGTCATCCTCCATGGTTTTTCTTAAATGAAGTAAGTAAGCATTTCTTAATTACCCGCAATATTGATCTCTGCAGCAGAGGACCACGGATTTCCATTGACTTCAGAGATGGCAACCAGTTTAACGAATTGACCGATTTTACCGAGAAAGGTAACTTCCTTTTCATCAATTGTATCTGCCCATGTACCAGTATATACAGGTTGGCCCCAGCTCGAGCCGTCCTGACTCACATAGATCTCGTACTCGGAGATCATTCCATTTTCACTTCCGTTCTGGCGAGGGAGGTAGCTCAGCCCTTGAACATCATATGTGTCGCCCAGATCGATCACCACTTCGTGGGGGTGTACAGGATCTGAGGCGTACCATTCCGTATGCCAAATGGTGCTTTCGTCTCCGTCAATGGCGTTTCCAGCAGCTCCATCCTCACCACGTAATTCTTCACTGTCCACAGAAAATATACTCATCTGGGATTGTGGGATAAGTTCTGCAGATGTATTTGGAGTTAAGGATATGTATCCTACGTCCTCATTAATATGGCCTATCTCATTATCCAAGGATTGTTCTTCAGCTACCTTCACCGTCACCTCTTGGCTTGATTTATCCGAATGCCTTACGTTGGCTGTGTTCCCTCCATTGCAAGACTGCATGGTAGCCAGAAAGGTAGGTAGACTGGCAAACGTTGGTTCAAAATCAATAGGTTGATTTTCATGTGTGATGTCTTCAGCTGTGGACACAATAAATTGCGTGTCATCAAATTCACCTGCAGAAGGTTCCCAGGCAATGTAAGCCACACTTTCTGATGAATGGTCTAACGCGCTGTCTTCTTCTGGCTGCAGGGCATAATCGAAGCCTGTAGGGCTGACGTTCTGCATTCTGCCTGTTACAGCCTGTTCGTCGTTGAAGGTGGTGATGGAGGTCATGACCACTGGTTGGACTGCAAACTGGCTGGTAAAGGAAACAGTATCAAAGGAGGAATAATTGGCTTCAGTATCAAAAAATGAGGCCTCGATTTGGGTGCCGTCGGGCAAGTAGTAGCTGCCCATTTCCATGACCACAAAGCTCACCTGTTCCTCGCCGTGCTGTCCATCTTGATACTCGTATTCCTGCAGCCGGATCTCAAAGCCATCAGAAGTAATGTTTCGGATTCGTACCACTGCCGGCTCCTGATCATTGAGACTCAAAGGACCGGCCACTACCACAGGGTACTGGAATGTTTTATTCAGTACTACAGTGGTCCATTGGCTGTCCACTGAGATTTCCCCGAACGCCATGGCTGGCAGTTCTGACGGATTGTCGGAGCCATCTGCGGGATCGGTTTCCTGCAAAAGTTCGGTGGCATCAGATACCCCGTCCCCATCGGCATCAAGGTCGAAAAGATTGATTATTCCGTCCCCGTCGATGTCTCCGTCCCAGTCATCACCCCAGAACTCGACTTCAAATGCATCTGAAAGACCATTGCCAGTGGTATCCGGATTATTGGGGTCTAATCCGTAATACTCCTCGTCGGCATCGGTCAGACCGTCCCCGTCTGAATCCTGGGTGGAAGTGGGGACTGTGTAGTAGACCTCATTGGAGTAGGAGCTTTCATTGCCATCTGCGTCAAAGCTGGTGGCCACGAAGCCGTAGATCGCCCCTTCTGTGAGTCCGGAGATGGAGCAGGTGGTCTGGGTGGGATCTTCGATGACCGTGGATGGTTCATCAGGGAACGAGGTACCGGATGGGGCACTGTAGAGGTTGTACCCAACTATATTGCTGGTGTCGGATGGCCTGTCCCAGGCCAATTGCACTGTGGCACAAAAAACTTGACCTGGGAAAAGCAGGCAACCGAAGGCCAGGGACCAGAAAACGATGAGAAAGTTGAAGGATAAGCGAAGCGGAAAGAAATGATGCATAAAAAAGCCTCCTTAAGCTGAATCCACGCCGCGCAGAATGCAGCCTTTGGAGGCTAGCTATCCGCCCGGCAGGCCCGCTGCCATTTTCTATGAAGAAAGAAGGCCGGTGCCTTTGCGTCCCATCCTTTCGAATGGTTTGCCTTTGACGAGTGGGTGAAAAGTTAATACAGTTCTTTCTCGTTGGGTAAAAGCAAAAGGTGTACCAAAAGATACTTTAAAGTTTTTTGCCCAATATTGTCCAATAATTCGATTGGATATCCTCATTGGTTTTTCCTTTCCTTGGGTTTGAAAAAGGTTTTTGATTACATGCTCCCACTTGTAATTACAAATGAGTCATCGATATTGTAATCTTTGGAGCTAAAGGAAGCCTCAAAGCCTTGCGAAAGCGAGCTAATGAAAGTATTCTCCTCTATATCGGGGCTGCTCCAAGCAATAGAAATGCCAACCCAAAACCAGTTGTTATTTATAGATATTTCTAAGTTCAAAAACAACACGTGCGCAAAAAACGAAATGACGGCTTCCATTTTTGCTCACCGGCAGGTACTTATGAGGGGAAGGGGGGCTGAGGGACGGAGGGACGGAGGGACTAAGCGACTGAGTGACTGAGTGACGAAGAGCGGAAGAAGGACTGAGCGACTGAGTGCTCTCCTTTGTAAATACACCAATATCTCCAATAACCTAATTAACCAATAAGCGAAAGGTTAAAAGTAGGAAAAGATCTTTGTTAAGATGTCAGCAAAGCAGCACAATAGGGCTGAGGGCAGAGAGTAGGAAGATTGATACATTGAAAAATGTGATTGTTTGTAAATACATGAGATGTGTTCAACGACCTCACCGGCTCCTATATCGCCTTATCCTTGGACAGGACTACAGATCAGGTGTTTTTATCTCCCCTCCCGGCAACACCCTCAGCCTTCATTACTTTCCGTCCCAGTGGAGCGGATACGATGCTCTGGCTTTTTCCGTATTTCAGGATAATAGACAGGGCCTACGGTTATGGTGCAAGGTCTACGACAGGCAGCACCTGCATAATGACCTCAAGGCTGAGGACCGCTATGAGCAGGAGTTCATCCTGGACAAAGGGTGGAATGACCTGGAGATTTCTCTTAAGGACGTGCGAAGAGCTCCTTTGGGCCGGGATATGGTCATGGATGAGATCGTCTGCTTGCAGCTTTATGTTTCCGGTGATGAACAAGTGACTCTTTATTTTGATACCTTTCGATTGGTGAAAAAAAGAAGACCCTATATTCCTACGTGACTATCCAGTCCTTAAGCAGGAAGACCTGTAATTCTGGCGAAACGACTTGTAAGCCATAGTCGTTGGTTACAAGAGCATCAGCACCTACCTCAAGAGCGGAAGCAACATGCAGAGCATCTGGTGTGCGCAAGTTATATATAGCCCGTATTCTGGCAGCCTCCTTGGCGATAGAAGGACTAATGTCTACAAATTGAAGATTGGGATAGTTGGTCAGAAGTCGAAAGACTTCAAGAATCTGGGAATGTATTTTTTGTCTGTACCCAGGCACAAAGACTTCCGTGAAAGCCAAGCTTGATGCTGTTGCCTGGAGTTCGTTTCTTTCGATTCGGGTGAAGAGATCCTTGACCAAGGGGAAATATATAGGATGACTTTCCAAAAAGTAAATGAAGACAGGTGTGTCTAAAGCCAGAATTTCATATGACGTATCGAATGTTAAATATCCCATTCATCCCTCAATGCTTGAAGTTCGGTTTCGGCTTGCTGCCACAAGGGTGAACAACAGTGTTCCAAAGCTCGAACAGCTGATTCTTCAGCCTTTTGCAGCACAATACGACCATTTTGCTCTTCAATGTGGAGCATATCTCCAGATCGAAGACCTAAACGTCTGCGTATCTCTGCAGGGATGACGATCTGGGATTTTGAACTCAACCGGGCTGATGGCATAATTTGGGTATCCTTTTGTTTCTGCTTTACATTAAGGTAAGGCAGAAGGTCTTGCTTTGTCAAGACAGTTATAAATGTCTTGGGCCATGGCCTGGAGTAAGCCGTATTTTTATTGAGGGGGAGTACGAAATTTGAGTTTCGATAAGCTAGATTGGTGCCTGAGGGTCCGTTAGAAAGCAGCTTGGAGGCCAAGCAGAGCTTATCCCTATATCAGGATTCCAGCGGAGGGAAAAACTGGAACTGTCAGAATCATGTGAAACGGGAAGGGGTGGTTCCGGTCTCATTTCAAGGATACTATGTGCACAGGGACGGAGAAAGAGTTCTTCAGGGCAGGCGGGCTGATCCGATTTCGTGGACCTCTTGAAGAGCACCTCACCAGCCAAAGAATGGCGGTGGCTACGCTCTCGGGTGCTCAACAGGTTTGGTAGGTGATGGAGTTTTTCGTACTTCGTCCCCAAAATGTTGCCTCAACTTTTGGCAATTGGTTCTATTCTATTATAAATTCAGTATATTATGAAATTTTTTTCCAGAATGAGCTTTACGGCCAAAATCCTGCTCTGGTCTTTGGTCCTGATATTCATCTTTATTTCCCTGACCATGTATTTTTTCCAAGGCATGCGTTATCTGGTGACAGCTTCCGATCAGATCGTGAATAGAGATTTCGAGGTTGTCTCCAATAGCAAGCAATTAATGGAGACAACACTGTTATTTGTCGAGAATTGGAGGAAATACGAAATCCTGGAAGAAGAAAAATATTATCAAGCATCTCTGGAGCATTTGGAAGCACTGGACACACTTCTGCAAAAAATGCCTGCTGAATTGGACATTGCAAAGACTGAGCAGGCCCTGGATGCTTCCAAGGTGGAGATCGAAGCTCTGAGCTCAAAGTATGCTTTTTTACTGGATGAAAAAAAGATGTCGCAGTGGATTGAAGATATCACCCAGGTTCGTAATGAGTATTTACAGAAAGCTAATCGAGAAATGCAGGAGATGTACAGGCGGGGAACTCAGCTTCAACACTTTGGCCTGCTGGGTCTTGGCTTGGTCACCTTCTTGGCCTTTGCCGGCAGCTTGACCATCGCCTATTTTATGAATCGCTCCTTGCGGGAACTGCGGCGAGGGATTTCTCGATACACCAGGCACGAAGATTTTCTTCCGGTCAAGGTCGTCTCCCACGGAGAGTTGGGCCAATTGGCCAAAGCCTTTAACAAGATGGGGGCCCGACTGAAACGCGAAGAAGAAATGCGCTCTGAATTTATTTCCATGCTCAGCCATGAGATCCGGACCCCACTGACCAGCATCCGGGAATCTGTCAGCCTGGTTCGGGAAGGGGTGGTCGAAAAAACATCTCCGGAACATTGCAGATTCCTGGAGATCGCCCAAAAGGAGACCCTCCGCCTCTCAGAGCTTTTTCAACGCTTGATGCAGGCGGCAAGCCTTGGCTCCAGGGATCTGAATCTCAATCCTGTAGATGTTCATGCCCGGAAGCTATTTGAGGAGACTGTGGGCAGACTTCAGTCCGTAGCTAAGCGGGCAGATATCAATCTCCTTTTAGCCAATGACCAGGCAATCATTTTTGCTGATCTTGAACATGTTCAGCAAGTCCTTCTTAATTTACTGGGCAACGCTGCAAAGGCCTCTCCCTCCGGTTCGACTGTGACTGTCGGTCTTGATATCCAAAATGGCAACAAAATGGCTCAAATATATGTCCAGGACCAGGGGCCGGGAATTCCCGACCAGGAGAAGGAACTCATATTTGAGCGCTATTACCGGGCTAAAGATACCAGGGGGATTACCGACGGGGCCGGGCTGGGGCTCTATATATCCCGGCATATTGTCAGGGCCCACGGCGGGGAGCTATGGGTGGAGGATGCCTTACCGCAGGGAAGCATTTTCCGCTTTACTTTACCTCTGGGTGGGGAGGGAGGGACTGAGCGACTGAGTGACTGAGAGATGGAGAGGGAAGAGGGAGAAGAGGGACCTGAGTGACTTAGCGACTGAGTGACTGAGCGACTAAGTGAATAAGAGGGACTGAGGGACTGAGCGACTGAGTGCTCTCCTTCGTAAGTTCGGTGATGTATTCTCTATCATTTCAGTTAAACCAAAACATTTGTAAATACACCAATATTTCCAATAATCTAATTAACCAAAAGGCGAAAGGTGGGAAAATGTAAAGTTGAAAGTGGAAAAACCCTTGGTCCTTACTTGATAAACTGGACAATTTCAGAAAAAAACTGAACAGACAACCCTGTCTCTCTTGATTCCCCTCCTTGGCAAGAAGGGGCAGGGGTGGTTGAGATGATGATTCTGATACCTTATTTTTTCAGCATATTATAACCTCTCGGTGTCAAGCGTTTACTATGCCTTGATTAGCAAGGAGGAGGTTGCCGGGGCTTTGTTCGTATCCTTTTGAGACAGTTGCGGAAAAAGACTATGATAAATACATCATACTTATGGAAGTTGGCTATTGGAATGTTAGGCCTTTTTCTTCTTTTGGCTTGCAGCGGCTGCAGCGGGCTGGGGATCGAAGTCTTGCCCAGAAGCAAGATAGAGGTCCTGAGTCAAGAACATAATCGGAAATCCCTGCAAGCGGCAATGGACTGCTTTGAACAGGGTGAATATTCTGAAGCCAAGACACAGTTCCGGCAGGTTGCGGACCAGGCGCAAAACCAAAAGATCAAGGAGCAGGCCCAGTTGGGTGCAGTCTTGTCGGATATTTTATCCGCAGGTACCCTGGCCGACATCCAGGGGCCGGAAGCTGAGTTTGAGGAGATGATGCAGCAGTCATCGTGGGCTATGTGCATGGATATGCAGCTGATTCATCCTTTTATCCAGATTATACGAGAAAACAAGGTCTTTAAAGAAGAGAATCGTACTCTGCGAGCTGAAAACAAGGAAGCTATGGACACAATCCAGGCCTTAAAACAGGAAAACGAGTGTCTGGTTGAAAAAATCCAGGAACTTGAAAATCTCTTTGACCTTATCGAACAACAAAAACGCAGCCTTATCCCGAAATCTCAATGACAAACGATCAAACAAATTCACCAGCTCTGGACCGGTATTCCATCCTGGTTGTAGACGACGATCCGAATATTCTGCAATTGCTGGAAGCCAGGCTTTGCCTGACAGGATTTACGGTTTGGACGGCCACCGACGGCAGGCAAGCCCTGGAGAAAATGGCCGAGCATGACGTTGATCTGGTCTTGTCTGACGTGAAGATGCCCGGTCTGAGCGGAAAGGAGCTACTTAAGGAAGTCACCGAGAGCTGGCCGGGGATACCTGTGGTCCTGTTGACCGCCTATGGGGACGTGCAAGATGCAGTCAGCTCCATGCATCAGGGAGCTGCGGACTACATGACCAAGCCTTTTGATGGCCGGGATCTCGTAGAAAGGATACAAAATCTGCTGGCCAAAGCCTATCCTTGGACCCCGGAAGGCTGTGATTCAAGTGCAGGACTTGTCTATGGCCACAGCCCGGCCATGAACAGCTTGATACGGTTTATACGCCGCATTGCGCCCAGTGATATTTCGGTTTTAATCCAAGGAGAATCAGGTACCGGCAAGGAGATGGTGGCCAATTTGCTGCATAATTGGAGCAATAGGCAGGATGGACCTTTTGTGGTTATCGATTGTGGCTCCACCCAACCTTCTCTCCTGGAAAGTGAGCTTTTCGGTCATGTCAAAGGAGCTTTTACCCACGCTGTGCACGATAAAAAAGGATTGATAGAGACAGCCGACCAGGGGACCTTGTTTCTGGATGAGGTGGGCAATATTTCTGCGGAGATGCAAACCCGGCTTCTGCGGTTTCTGCAGGAGAGAACGGTCCGCAGGGTGGGCTCCCTTGGCTCTACTCAAGTTAATTGCCGGGTTCTGGCCGCTACTAATGCCGACCTATCCCAAATGGTTGCTTCAGGTAGCTTCCGGGAGGATCTCTATTACAGGCTCAAGGCTGTTAAGCTGAAAGTGCCTGCCTTATGCCGGCGTATCGAGGATCTTCCTCTCCTCGTGAACCACTTTCTGGATGACATTAGCCGCAGAAACTGCATGAACAAACCGCACCTTTCCGAGTCGGCCATGCAGGTAATGCGCAGCTACTCCTGGCCGGGGAACGTGCGGGAGCTTTATAATGTATTAGAGGCTGGCGTACTTTTATGTTCCAATGGAGTCATACAACCGGGCGATCTGCAGATTGATAGAGAGGTGAATAGAGCAGAGAATAATTCGGCCCTGTCTTTGGCTGAAAACGAAAGACAGGCTGTTATCAGGGCCCTGGAAGAGACTGGTTGGGTACGAAAAAAGGCTGCCCAAGCCTTGGGCATCAGCAGAAGAGCTATTCACTACAAGATCCGCAAGCACAATATCCAGGTCTCATCTGAGCAGAGGGAGGAAGAGTGACTGAGGGACAAAGGGGCGGAGTGACTGAGAGACTGAGCGACTGGGTGACTGAGGGACCAAGACGGCAGTATACATACCTTCAATAAAGGCTTTGATTGACATGAGGCGAAGGAGTTGATTACAAGTTGACATAAGCGCATTACAAATTGGTAAGTGGTTGTATGGAAAAGAAGTCCGGACTATCTTCTGGTGTGGAGTGACTTGGTCTTGGCTCTCATGCACCTCATTTCTGGGAAGTAAAGATTATTGAGTTGTATCCATTTGCTTTCTTCCAATATCACGGCTCGTTCCAAGATATTGTGCAGTTGTCGAAGATTTCCGGGCCAAGTGTACGACTTCAGAAGATTTTCAGCCTCAGATGAAAATCCCAGTATTGTCTTATGTTTTTGTTGTAAGATAGGAAACAAAAGGGCATAGGCAACATCTCCAATATCATCTTTTTGAGCTTCCAACGGCGGTAAATGAATATGCAATTGACCTAATCGCTTGTAAAACTCTGGATAAAGGCTTTGGCAGGCAATAAGTTGCTGGGGATCTTTTCTGCTGGTTCCGATCACCCGGACATTGGAAAAAATAGATGTATTCCCTTTGACTCTATGAAAAGATTTGTATTTTAAGAACAGATAGATTTTTTCTTGTAAAGAGAGGCTTAATTCATCAAAATTCTCAAGGACAATGGTGCCTTTATGGGCCAGCTCCAACTTACCGCATTCGTGAAAGGGTCTAGAACCACAGAAAGGCTTTTCACAGCCGAAAACCTCACTCTCCAGGGCTTTTGCCGCTGAGTCATCCCGACAGTACACGGTCAGAAAAGGGCCATTTTCTCTCGTACTTAAGGAGTGCAGGGTTTGGGCTATATAACTTTTCCCCGTCCCAACTTCTCCGGTAATGAGCACAGGCAGGTGATGTTGCGCATAGTATTCAATATCTTGTATTTGCATCATGGTCTGAATGGCCCAATGTTTATGGCGTTGAGGGCTCTGGGTTGCAGTATGCCTCAATTCCTTTAGGTAAGCAAAAAAAGTGCCACAGACGGTAGGGCAGAGAGCGAAGAGCATTGAGCATGGCGCAAAGGGCAGAGGGCAGGGCGCATGGGGCAGGAGGGTGGTGAAGAAAAAGATTGTATTGGCCACAGACGGAGAAGTCAGATGTGGGAATGCAAGGTAAAGGGTCGAGAAAATCAATGCAATGTAACTTGACAATAATTATTATATCTTTTGCCATTACGCAGGAGTGGTGACTTTATGGCCAAGATCCTCGCCATAGGGGTGGATAAGCAAACCTTAGGAGAAATTCAAAAAGCTGCCCGGGACGAGCATGAGTTGGCTTTTGCCCGGACGCAAAAAGATATTGATGCCCTGTTAAAAAAGGATGAATATGATATTGCGTTTGTCGATCCTGTGTGTGAGGATCAAAATGCAAGGGACTTTTCCCTGGTTCAAAAGCTCAGTTCCTCCAATCCCCATTGCTATCTTGTGCTTATTAACAGTAAACATTATGATCTCTCTGAAATAATTCGAAAAAGCAACATTTTTGATATCATCGAGAAACCCTGTTCCAGGGAAAAAGTCGGCCTGACCATCAACCGGATCCTGGAGAACCGGCGTCAAAAGCACGAGCTGCACTTCTTGCGCGGACAGCAGGATTCGATCTACGACTTCCAAAGCATTATCGCCCATACTGCCTCCTTTCAAAAGGTCTTGTCCGTATTGGACAAGTTTGCTCAGACTGACTCAACCATTATGATCACTGGAGAGACCGGAACTGGCAAGAGCTTTCTGTCCAGTTCCGTTCATTATAACAGCCTGCGCAAGGAAAAGCCATTTGTGACCATAAATTGTGCAAATCTGCCAGAGAACATTCTGGACAGTGAGCTCTTTGGGCATGAAAAGGGGGCCTTCACCGGAGCGGATAAAAGACGGATCGGCAGGCTGGAGCAGGCCAATGGGGGAACGGTTTTTTTGGATGAGGTGGGAGAGCTTAACTTCTCCCTGCAGGCCAAGCTGTTGCGCTTCATTGAAGAGAAGGCCTTTGAGCGGGTAGGAGGAAACAAAACAATCCATTCCGATGTGCGCATTATTTCGGCCACGAACAGGACTCCGGAACACCAGGTGGAATCTGGAGAACTTCGTGAGGACCTGTATTACCGCTTGAACGTGCTCCGGATTCATGTTCCGCCCCTGCGGGAACGTACTGAATGCATAAAGCCTTTGGCCAAATTCCTTTTGCAAAAGATAGCTAGAAAACACAAAAAGCGCATCAAGGGTTTTGCCCAGGAGACCATACCTTTGCTCCGCTCCTATTCCTGGCCCGGAAATATTCGCCAGTTGCAAAACGTGCTGGAACGGGCCCTGATCTTTGAAGATACAAAATGGATAACCCCGGGAAGCCTGACCCTGATGGAACCTAGCCTTTTGAAAAAAGAAACAGCAAAAGTTTCACCGCATTCTCTGCTGGGAAATGAGCGAGAGCTTCTCCTGGAGGCCCTGGAACGGAACAATTGGATTCAGAAGGAAGCAGCCCTAGAGTTGGGGATCAGTCCCCGGGTTATGAATTATAAGGTGAAGAAATACAAAATCACCTGCAGCCGCTGGCATCGGCATAATGGACAGGAGGAGGGAGGGGGTGAAGGGAAGTAAAAAGTACGTGTCCAGGCTGGACGGACCGGACAGCGAAACGGTGCAGCGGATTATCAATGACAGTCTGGAAGCGGAAAGAAAGGGACTGAAAGGTACTGCTTTACTGGACTGGAGATACACTTTGGCTGAAGCCTATGCTTTGGCGAAGTCCTTCTGGTCCTGAAAGATGGTCCTGGTCGGGGATCCGTTGTGTAGGTTGTATAAGGTGGGGGTTGGGAAAAATTGAGGAATTGGGGAATTGAGGGATTAGGGAACAAGACTTTTTCCCACGAATTGACACGAATTGGCACGAATGAAGAAGGAGAATATCCTTTCCGCTTATCGCGGAAAGCATAGGGTTCATCCTGCTGCCGCAGTGAAGAGAGCAGTGTCTATTGCCGTGAGGCAGTCACCCATCCTGCTGGTCGATTAGGCCAGGAGGAGAGATTCGCGTAGATTCGGGAAGATTCGCCTGCCCCGTAGCTCAGCCTTGTGATGGTACTGGGGTGGGCAAAGATTCTTTTTCAGTGGAGTGTTGACCTGAGAAGCGATTCCTTGTATCCTTACAGTAAGAAATGAGTAAAAAAAGGAGCAGGGTTTATGCTAGTGAAAGTCACCTCTAAAAATCAGATCACGATCCCTAAAAAACTTATGGATAAATTTCAGGGTGTTCAGTATCTGGAAGTGTATTATCAAGACGGTTCGCTTATTTTAAAGCCTGTGCAAACCTATGACACAAACTTGGAATCTATCAGAAATAAGATGGAGAAATTAGGTCTTGATTCAGCCAGTGTTCAGGAGGCGGTTGAATGGGCGAGATCTAAGTGATGGATGTAGTAATTGATACCAATGTGGTGCTTTCAGGTCTTCTATTCAGTGGTTTGCCTGGCAGAATTGTAGAGTTGTGGCAACGAAAAGTTATTATACCTTATGTATCCAAGGAGATAATTGATGAATACGTAAGAGTTTTAGCCTATCTAAAGTTTAAACTTACCCAGCAGGAAATAGAGTATTTACTCACTCAACAGATTCTCAAATATTGTGAAATAATCACTCCGAGTACTGATATACAGATTGTGTCTGCTGATCCTGCTGATGATATGTTTATTCATTGCGCTCTGACCAAATCTATTAATACCATAATATCTGGAGATAGGCACCTGCTTGCACTTCAGAGTTATGAATCAATATCTATTTTGTCTCCTGCGGAGTTTTTGCAAAAATTTCGTTTGTAACTAATTACCAAACAACTGACGAAGATTTCACATTTTGGTTTTTATTCGAGTTTATTCGAACAATTTTTTTGCCCGCTTTGAGGCAAAAAAGAAAATTTGCCGGAGGCAAAGCTGAACATAAATAATTTCTTCAGGCTGCGGATGCCGCCTTTCCCTCCGCGGCGGATAGAGGATGAAATGATTGTCCTTTCGGGGCTGTTTGAACCCGGCGGAATGTGTACGGCGAGAGGTCATATTCTTTAATCTTGTACAGCATGGCCCGATAGCTGAGCCCCAGGATTTTGGAGGCTTCTTTCCGGTTCCACCCGGTTTCATGGAGGGTCTGCTGAATAATGTCTTTCTCCACTTTTTTGACAATAGACTCCCGAATATCTTTCATGGATGCAAATGAGCCATTTTTCATTATATCTTTGATACTGGCTACGGTATCTGAACAGATATCGTCTAAAGTTTCCAGAGCATTAGATTCCTGAGGAACAGCTTCTTTGCCTTGCAGGGCCAGGATCTCATCTTCAATTTCCCGGTAATTTCCCAAGATGCTCAACTGCTTAACGTAGTTTTCCAGCTCCCGGGCGTTTCCCGGCCAGGAATGCTTCTGAAACAGGTTCAGCAGCCGTAAGCTCAATTGAGCTTCGGGCAGGTTGTATTTCCTGGCTGTCTCTTGGATAAAATGATGAGTTAAGGGCAGGATGTCTTCCGGCCTTTCCCGCAGAGCCGGTATATGAATGGTGATGGTGTTTAAGCGATGGAAGAGATCGTTGCGGAACACTCCTTTTTCGATCATCTTGGGCACATTGATATTAGTGGCGGCAATTACCCGGGCATGGACTGCTGTTTCCTGATGTCCTCCCACCCGGCAAAAGTTCATATCCTGCAGCACCTGCAGGAGCTTGGCCTGCATGAATGTGGGAAGTTCGCCTATCTCATCTAAAAATATGGTTCCTGATTGTGCGGCTTCAAACTTCCCGGTTTTGGCTTTGTCTGCCCCTGTGAAGGCCCCTTTTTCATATCCAAAGAGTTCAGTCTCCAAAAGCTCACTGGGCATTGCTGCACAATTGACCTTGATAAAGGGAGATTCATTGCGCCGGGACTGAGAGTGCAGGGTTCGGGCCACGAGCTCTTTACCCACACCAGTTTCACCAGTGATGAACACATTCAAGTCGAAATTGCTGACCTTTTCGGTCATGTCCAAGATCTTCCTGATTGCGGGACTTGAGCCGATTATGCTTGGTTTTGAATATTTCACGCGAATCTCCTGCAACTTAAAAGAACAATTAAACATCTCAGCAACGTAGAAAATACATTCCCACTTGGAGCGAAAAATTGCTATGCTTCAATGCTCTTTATAATCAACAAATCAGAATGGAACAATGGTGCACAAGTATGAAATCAAATTCACAGTTTCTCATACTTAGGGATGAGATGTGGGCGGAGTGGCTGAGTGATTAGAGGCGGGTAAATCGATGTGATGGCCAAGAAATCTGAGAGGTTATTGACGTCATTGCAAAAAGTCGTTCCACGTTCAGTTAGAATAATATTTGGAATTATAAGTCGTTGTCGTTAGGGACAAGGTCGCAATTCTGGTCAAAACTTAGGGCAAAGCCCTCAGAGCTTCTGCGGATGACCCGGCCTTGGCCTTCGATTTTGGAGACTTGGGCAGTGCCGGCCTGGGATTGGAGGGGCAAATATACTTCTATATGCAGGGAGATACCTAATGGGTAGTGCGATGGTGTCTGAATAAAGGCACCAGCAGAAGATATGTTTCTGGTCTTGCCTTTCTCTGTTTTTTGAAAGCCTTGGCCTTGATACACCGATATACAGGCTTCCAATTGCAGGTCATAGCGGTGAAATCGGCGTCTCTCCTGCATGCATAGACCCTTGTTCATAAATTGATTTTTGGGGGATCATTTCTTGAATGTACGAGGTCTGCTGAGTAAAACAATCAATCAAAAGTTTGAAAAATCCATAAATATTTATCTGCAAAAAGGGGGATATTGTCTTGAGCAACATCCCCCCTTTTATTTTGTGGTTTGTATTTTAATGCCTGCAAAACACGAAATTATTTCCTGCGAGTTTTCCTTCGTAAAAATATACCACTTGCCAACAAACCGGTCCCTAAAAGGAGCATGGTGGATGGTTCAGGCACAGGTTGTGGGGTGTCGAAAGGAGGACCAGACCCAACTGGTGGGGTGTCGAAAGGAGAACCAGACCAAGCTGGTGGGGTGTCGAAAGGAGAACCAGACCCAACTGGTGGGGTGTCGAAAGGAGAATTAGTGACAACCCAATCTGGTATTGGTGGGCCAGTTTGATCTGAACTAGATTCATTATCATTTACATCCCATATATACCATGTCAATTGTGCATTTTGCCATGGCCCATCACTAGGATTCACATCTAGGTTTGTTGATTCAGTAAAATAGTAAGCCCATCCTGGAGGTGTAAGGCAGAAAACAAGTAAAATCAAAAATGTCATAATTTTATTCATAATAAACTCCAATAGTTAGGAAAAAAATAAAGCAATCTCCGAGATTAAATATTCATGTCGGTACGGCTTACCTGCACCCATTTTAATAACTTTTGATCTCATGAGAAAAATAGAAGCCTTTTGTTAAATTAGGTGCAGGATCCGAGGATTTCAAACCTTGTCTGTCGTGACAGGAAAGGTTTGACTACTCCCCAAAATATTTGCAAATTTTAGACCATAAAAAAATAAATGGATAACATCTTGATATTCCATTATTTATTTTTGTCTGGATGAAGTGAGCCAGCTCTTAATAGGCAATAAAAGGAAACATGGTTCCTTTTATTTGCATGGAGAAAATCAAGGTAACAAATAATACCTTGAAATTATTGACTAAAAATGAATAAAAGGTTAATGAAATGGCAGCTTCAAAACTGCAATTGATTGCACATAAGATGCAATCAAGGCGACTCATTGATATCTTCGAGTGCAGCTCAAGTCCGGTGAATACCAAATACCTGCTTCAGGTAGGTGCGGATGGAACGGCTAGGGCCTGCAGCGGATCTACGGAGAGACCTTGGACAGCCAGAAGGCATTTCAAATCTTCCAGGGTATCTATGCCCTGCAGGCTGGATAGAAGGAGGATTTCACTATGACCCGCCCCTGTCCCTTCCCTGACAAGGATGATCCTTATACACATCTCCTCTTGACAAAACAGGCAGGATGCGCTACAAGGATACAAATTGTATCGCATGGAGATGAGGTCATGCCTATAAGCCTGAGAATACCTCCTGACAAGGAGGAATTGATCCGTCGAGCCGCGCAAAGCTCGGGAAAAAGCAAAAGCGCTTTCATACTCGAATGTGTCTATGAAAAGCTTGGATTGACCGACAGGCGTTCCCAAGCCGTACGTAAGCTTGCAGGTTGGATGCCTCCTTCAGAGGCTGAAGAGCTCAGACAGTCCACGGAAGTCTTCAATAAGATTCAGGAGGGAGACTGGGATTGAAGCTTGTCTTGGACACCAACATTTATTGCGACTTTGCCGAAGGCCATGCTGAAAAAATTGAGGCAACATTTTTGAGACGCAGTATTAGAGCGCATCAACTGATATGCTTTGGACCACTTCTTTTTGATCGTTGCCCCCGGTAAAATTGGGTTAAAAATACTTCAGATGAGTCGGAGACTCATCTGAAGTATTTTTACGTGCACAAAAGGACCTTGTCGTCGGCAAACTCCTCGCCTGCGGCCCGCTCAAAGGCGCTGACCAGGTCTTTTATAGTCAATCCCTGCTTTTGGGCATGACCCAAGTCCAAGATGACCTTTCCCTTGTGCATCATGATTAGTCTGTTTCCGTAGCGCAGGGCCATTTCCATATTATGGGTGACCATCAGGGTGCTCATCTTGTCCCGTTCCACGATCATTTCGGTCAGATCCATCACGGTTTGGGCGGTTCGGGGATCCAGGGTGGCGATATGTTCATCCAAAAGCAGGATGCTCGGCTTGCTGATGGTGGCCATGACCAGGGACAAAGCCTGCCTCTGCCCCCCGGACAGGGTCCCTACCTGAGCTGTCAATCTGTTTTCCAAACCCAGTCCGATCTGAGCCAGGGCCTCCTGGAATATTTGCCGCCGCTTTTTATTGCTGGCTTTTTTCAAGGTCCTGGGTTGTCCCCGCTGATAGGCCAGGGACAAATTCTCTTCAATGGTCAGATTGCGGGAAGTGCCCACCTCTGGTTCCTGCCAGACCCGGGAGACGAACTTGGCATGCTTGTACTCCTCCAGTCTGGTCACATCGTGGCCCTGGATCTCCACTTTGCCTCCCCGTTCCGGGGGAAATACTCCGGCCACGATGTTTAAAAGGGTCGATTTCCCGGCTCCGTTGCTGCCGATGACAGTGACAAACTCCCGATCAGCCACGGCCAGGTCGATACCGGTTAAGGCCTGGACCTCATCCACGGTTCCCGGGAAAAAGACTTTGTGGATGTTATTGAGGATGAGAACGTCCTGGAGAGAGGTGGTCATATATGTAGGTCCCTCGTTTTTGTTCCAATCATTTTGTTGTCGTTGTCGTAATCGAGGTTGTAATCGGCCTAAAGCGAGCTTCGCCCTCAACCCAAATCAAAATGATCAGAGTCATGAAGCATTTTGTCCACAGATCACACCGATTGACACAGATGATGAGTTATTTTTCCTTGCGGGAATAAGAACCCGCAAGGAAAAGGGATCAGCCGCTTTGCGGCAGGTTAGCGTCTGGACCTCGTCTACTTATTGTATTTTCTCTTCGTTCCCAGGGTTTATCCAGTGAAATTTCTTTCATTTCACCGGGATTCTCCCTGGGGAGGTCTTCTTCTTATGGCTCCGGCCATCCTCTTATTGTCCCGGCGTGTCAGAAGTGGATCGTCTAATAATCTAATACGTATTTCCGTGTCGTAGAATAGTTACATCCTGGAAGCCGGGGGGACCCATTCATGGCGCAGTCTCTTTTTGATGAAGGGTACGCCTAGGGCGAAAATAACCAAAAGAGAGGTGATCAGCTTCAGATCACCCGGGGGCATGCCCAGACGTAAGGCGATGGTGATGAACAGGCGGTAGACAAAGGTCCCGGCAAAGCAGGCTAGGAGAAAGTAGGCGATTCCCTTGGGATGGCCCAGGAGGCCTTCCCCGATGATAATTGCGGCCAGGGCCATGACAATGATCCCAATGCCCATGCCCACGTCGCAAAAGCCCTGATTCTGAGCCACCAGAGCTCCGGCCAAGGCCACCAGGCCGTTGGACAGAGAGCAGCCGATGAGTATGTTTTTATCCGTATCCACGCCCAAGCCACGCAGCATTTTCTCGTTATCCCCCGAAGCCCGCAAAGCCAGACCGACCTCGGTGCGCAAAAGCCAGTTTAAAAACAAGAAGATCAGGACGGCTACAATGCCGGCCACGGTGATGGACAAGGGAATGCCGCGCAGGCCGGTCAAGGCCCCGACCTGATCGAAGACAGTGATATCCCGCAGCAAAGGAACATTGGCCCCGCCCATGATCCGCAGGTTGACGGAATAGAGTCCAACCATGATCAAAATACCGGAGAGGAGAGCACTGATGCGGAGTTTGGTGTTCAGCAGGCCGGTGATGGTCCCGGCCGCCAAACCGGCCACAAAGGCCAAAATGGTGGCCAGGAAGGGATTGGTGCCATTGATGATGAAAACCGCTGCCGTGGCTCCGCCCAAAGGAAAGGTGGCGTCCACCCCCAGATCCGGAAAGCCTAAGACGCGGAAGGTGATATACACCCCGATGGCCACCAGGCCGAAGATGAGGCCTTCATAAACAGCCACAGATAAAATACTGGTCAACAGGTCCACGGGAAACTCCTATTCAGAAGTCAGCGCCGCCACTGGGGGGCTCGTTATCCGTTGTTAGTTATTTGTTATTCGTAAGAAGCCGCCAGTTTGATCGGGAGAGAAACTGGTTACGAAGAGGGAGGCCCTCTTCAGGGTAAACCTTGTTTCATACGAGCCTTTGGCGGCGGCCGCCAATTTGATCGAGGTTGAAACGTGTGTTGTGGTGATGTCAGAATTTTCAAAAGGGCGACTGCCAGTCGCCCCTACAAGTTGTTCGATGATCCCTATGAAAAGAAACACACTGTGCTGGTGTGACGGTGTGTAGGGGCGACCGGCGGTCGCCCTTTATGGCCAGGATGGAATCTGGCGATCCCAGAAGAGCCAGGGTGGCACCTGGCGGTCCGGGGAGCAAAGCTTTCAAACAAGATACACCGATAGCTTCTGCAATTGAGTCCCGGGCCGGCCTACTGAAAGACCACGAACCGGTTCATAAGGACAACAAAAAAGCAGCCATTGATAGCCACTCTATCAATGGCTGCTTTTTTGCGTACACTATCTTTTACTCATTGACAATCTTACTGGCCCGGGACAGGACGGATTCCGGGATAGTCACCCCCATCCTTTCGGCGGCTGTTGGATTCAAGATCAAGTCAGTCATGGGTACCTTCTTCACCGGGATGTCAGCCGGAGGAGTCCCTCTGAGGATTTTGGCTGCAATCTTGCCGTCTTCCTGCCCCAGGACATAATAATCAATGCCCGGTGTGCCGATGGCTCCGCGTTTTACAGTGGCTGTGTCTGCGGCAAAAGCCGGGACCTGGTTGTCTTCACATACCTTGACCACGGCCTCGAAGGCTGAAACCACGGTATTGTCCGTGGGGACCCATACAGCGTCCACCCGGCCCATGAGGGACTGGGCTGCGGCCATGACATCCGCGGAGGTAGCTGCATTGGCCTCAACAATCTTTTCTATACCTAAATCCGGAGCCAGCTTTTTCATTTCTTCCACTTGGACTTTGGAATTGGTTTCTCCGCTGTTGTAAATTACCCCCAGCTTGTTGACCTCAGGGACGATATCCATAATCAGTTCTATCTGGGCCCCAACATCGGCCCAGTCGCTGATTCCGGTCACCTGGCCCCCAGGATTTTCCCAGCTGTCGACCAAGCCGGCCGCCACTGGATCGGTGACGGATCCAAAGACCACTGGAATATCAGTGTTTTTCACCGCATTGACGCAGGCCTGAGCGGTGGGAGTAGCAATGGCCAGGATGAGATCCACTTTGGCGGATACGAACTTTTGGGCGATGGAGGCGGCCAGGCTCATATCCCCTTCAGGGTTGCGAAAGTCATAGGACACATTTTCCCCTTGCACAAAGCCTTCCTCTTCCATTTGATCGATAAAGCCCTGGCGGTTGGCGTCCAGGGCCGGGTGGGTCACAATCTGGGTGATCCCGATCTTTATCTTTTCTTTATCAGCGGCAAAACTCAGGCAAGGTGCAGCCAGGATGGAAACCAGGCAAAGGCTGAGGACTGCAAGACTGAAACGGGTTGGAATGGAGCAGATTGTCATAACGTACCTCCTGTCTTGGGATGTGGATACATAAGGATTGGGCATATAGAACGCGTGGTCACCAAAGAGAAAGCAGAGAGCAATGGATATGCCTCGTGCCTTGGCATATCTCACGTGTGGCAAAATGGAATGAGATCATTCAGGATCTTATGGTTATAGAATGAAGAGTGGATTGTCAATCAGGATATCCTGTGATTGTCAGGTCGGATATTTTTGTGCTAGCCACACATAAATAGGCAATGCTCCACCAAAAGGAAAGGGACACAAGTAGTCCAAAGGTAAGCTGGATATGAGCCGGGAAACATTTTCATTGGCAGACAGGGCAGGGTGCGATCTGGCCCGGATCAGAGAGCAAAGGCCCTTGATTCACAATATCACCAATTATGTGGTCATGAACTTCACGGCCAATGCCCTCTTAGCTATGGGCGCTTCCCCGGTCATGGCCCATGCCGGGGAAGAAGTGGAGGAAATGGTGTCTCTGGCCAAGGCCTTGGTTTTAAATATCGGCACCTTGAGCCGGGATTGGATCGCCTCTATGCACAAGGCCGGCAGGCAGGCTTTGAGGCTCAATATCCCGGTGGTCTTGGATCCGGTGGGTTCCGGGGCCACCCACTTGCGGACAAAGACTGCCAGGGATATCATCGAGGAGACTCGGGTGTGGCTGGTGCGGGGAAACGCTTCGGAGATCATTTCTTTGGGCCAAAAGGCTTCACGGACCAAAGGAGTGGATTCCACCCATTCAGTCCAGGAAGCAGCCGAAACAGCTGAGGATCTGGCCCGGGAGCTGCAATGTGCCGTGGCTATTACCGGCCCCACGGATCTGATAACCGACGGCCGGCGGACGGTGCGGGTGGATAACGGACATCCCTTGATGGGTAGGATCACCGGGACCGGGTGCGCGGCTTCGGCCCTTTGTGCTGCGTTTTTGGCTGTGGATGATGACCGGGTAGGGGCTGCGGCCTCGGCCCTGGCTTTTTTGGGCTTGGCTGGGGAACGGGCCGGAGGAACGGCCCTGGCCCCGGGGAGCTTCCAATACACCCTTTTGGATGCCTTGTATCTGCTGACCCCGGAAGAACTGACAGCTGAGGCCAGAATATCGGAGATGTATGCGGGGAAAAAAGAGTAAAGACGCCTATGAATGCCTTGCTGAATCCCTGACCGAGGAGACCCTGCAGGAGGCGGCCGACACATTCTTCGGGCAGCGCAAGGGAATTGAAGAAGAGCTTCAGATCTATAGCCAATGGGTGCAGGAGCTGTCCAAGATTCAATCCCAGGTGCACACTGTGCAGGCCAATCTGCATTTTATCCTGGGGCAGGACAAGGAGCAGACTGTGCCCAGCTTCTATGGCCATATTGGGGTGGATCCGGAACAGGTCCCCTGGCCGCAGAAGGAAGTCGGAACCGATTTGGGCCGACTGCAGGTTCCCTTTGCCCTGCGGGCCAAAGCCCAATACGCCAAGCTGCTGTGTTCCGCCTATGCCCAATTTGCCTCTCAGGCTGCGGATTTCATGTACGGGAGGACCTACAAGGATCCTCAGGATTCGCGCTGTCAACGCATGACGCTCAGCTACAACCAGGTCTATGACTTTTATACTCAACTCAAACAGAAAATTGCCAAAGCCAATCAGGACAACGCTCCCTCCCAGGTTCTGCAATACGTAAAGCAGTTGGATATCCAACGTTCGGCCAAGGAATCCCTGGTCGGTGCGCCTGTTCACTACAGCCTGGATCAGGAAATGGCCATGGCTGCCCCGGACTTTGCCCAAAGCGGGCTCACTGCCTATCCCGACTTTCCCCCATTGCAGGAGGTGCAGGAGAAGATTACGGATTTTGCCTTTGAGGTGTATCGGCACAATCCTGAGCAGGTGCGCCGGATCTTAGACACGATTAAGTCGGCTTCCTGAATGTTTCGTAATACTTGGCTTCATACCTAAAGCTTCGTGTTCATCGTGCCTTCGTGGTTCTCAGTGTCTCTTGTCTTAAACGACAGAATCTTCAGATAAGGCACTCTCCCTTGAATTCTTTCCTGGACAAGCTGGTCTTTCTCCACACCTCGTATGATACTGCTTTGCCCGTCATTTCCGTGCAGGTGGGAATTCAGAGTAGATAGAATGTCTTTCCTCAAGATTGCCCGGCGAGTCTGATACCGGTGTACCCGCTGATCCAGACCGGGCAATGACGGCAAAGAAAGTCTTTAAGTTTCTTACTCGATCAAAACTGCCTGCCTCCCCCACGGGTCCGTAAAGCCCCTCATTTTTGGGCCGAAGTTCAGCAAATCCAGAATAATAGATATATAGTATTCATAAAGTATCTATAATTTGATGGTATATTGTCTTTTTTTCAGCCACATCTCTTGACATTTATAATAATCCAGATAACCTAGAATCAGCATTGAAAACTATATTTAGTCATCTTTAAGGAGGATACACTTTTGACTGTCCGTAAACGTCGTTTTTTAGCAAGAACTTAGACAACCGACAAACCAGGGGGTATGTAATGAAGTCAAGATGTGCAATTTTAGCCGTTGTCCTGTGTTTTGTCCTGTTTCCCACTTCCTTGTTGGCCAAGGAGAAGGTTTATCACCTTTCTTTTGCCACCTTTTGGCCGTCCACAGATTTTCAGGTTCAAGAGGGGCACATGAAATGGATTGAAGAAGTGGAGGAACGTACCGACGGTCGGATCAAAGTCAACATGCACGCCGGTGAAGCCCTGCTCGGGGCCCGGGAGATTTATCAGGGGGTCGTGGATGGAGTGGCTGATATCGGCAGCACCTGCCCGGCCTATACTCCGGGGATGTTTCCTTTGAGTGAGGCCTTTGAGTTGCCCGGGTACCAAAATATCAGCGCCTTGTCCGCTTCTCTGACCTTTCATGAAGGGTATAAGGAGATCAAAGACCAATTGGGGATAGACATGTTTGAGGACGTCAAGGTCCTTACCTTGTGGGCCACCGGCCCCGGGTATCTGATGACCAATAGCCCGGTACGCAATCTGCAGGATCTGCAAGGGATGGAGATCAGGGCGGTGGGCGGCACTGTTCCACCTTTAGAGAAATTGGGTGCGGTCACCCATGCCATGCCCATGTCCGAATCTTATCTGGCCCTGGATCAGGGCATAGTCCAGGGCATCCTGGCCCCCACTGATGTTCTGAAGGGGTTTAAGCTGGCCGAAGTAGTGGATTATGCCACTGATACTCCCTTTTTGTACAACGTGGTTTTCATGCAGGTGATGAACAAGGATAAGTGGAACTCTTTGCCCAAGGATCTGCAAAAGATT
Organism: uncultured Desulfohalobiaceae bacterium; assembly: GCA_964619345.1. GTDB lineage: Bacteria > Desulfobacterota > Desulfovibrionia > Desulfovibrionales > Desulfothermaceae > Desulfovermiculus. The sequence goes on along the minus strand of CAZUER010000006.1, from coordinate 32,247 downwards.
GTGCAAGAAGTGAGTGATGAGTTTGCCAAGAAGTATGGAGAGCTGCGGACAGCATACACCCAGCAAGGCCTGGAGTATGGCATCAATGAACACGGGTTGGAAGCTATTGAGTTGTCTTCAAAAGAAGAACAAAAGTGGCTGGATAGGATACAACCGGTGGTCACCAATTGGGTCCAGGAGAAAAGCCAGAAGGGGCTGCCGGCCCAAGAGACTGTGGATATCGTGCAAGAGTTGGATGCCCAATTTTCAGAAAAGTATGCAGGTTATGAATGCGAGATTCCGGAGTAAGCTGAAACTGACAGGAGGCAAACGCCAGTGCCTTGACACATCTCAAGTGTCGCAAACAAAGAACCCTCTCCTGGCCCCTCCCTCCCGCCTGGAAGACAGGCGGCAGAGAGGGGAATCAGATAAGGAAAGGTGACGTCTTCATCTTGTGGCTCCGGCAACCTTCTGCGGCCAGATGCTCGCAAAGCTCGCATCAAGGAAGCCAGGCAGGCGCCTGGCGGTCCCGGACGGCCAAGACAACGACCTCGAAGAGGGCCTGCCCTTCGGAGAAGGGCGGCCTACACGGTTGCAACCCAGCTCGTGGTCTTTTGGTAGGGCGACCCGGCACTCAATTACAGAACCTATTGATGTATCTTGATTGAAAGCCTTCAATCTTTAGTTGAGTGCCGGGCCAGTCCTCTTCATAACCAGTTTCATCCTTACTGGAATTCGAAATACGATTTCCATTGCCTGGCAATGGGAATCGTTGAGGAGAATTGATCTGTGCAGAAAGTGGAAAAATTCATTCAGCAGATGACTCTGCGTTTGGCCCAAGTGGGGCAGCTGGCCTTGGTCCTGGTCATGCTGGTTATCGTGGCCAATATTTTGCTGCGGGCTTGGTGGGTGCCATTAAAAGGCAGTTACGAACTCGTAGAGATACTGGGAGCAATTCTGCTTTCCCTGGGGGTGGCTCATTGTGCTGCCCACAGGGGGCATGTGGCGGTCAGCTTCCTGGTAGACAGGATGGTTCCCTGGAAAAGGGCGGTTGTGGACCTGGTTACGAATCTCATTTTTGCGGTCATCATGCTCTACGTTACGTGGGGAATGATCGGATACGCCGGGAAGATGTACAGCCGGGGCTATGCCACCACTTCATTGAATATCCCGCTTTTTCCGGTCTATTACTTGGTCGGTTTTGGATTGGCCCTGTTGTTCGTGGTTATCATCATACAGCTTTTGCAGGCGATTGTGGTAATCTTTAGAGGGGGAGAGTATCAATGAGTCCGGTGGAGACAGGTCTGGTAGGCATCGTTCTGGTTTTTGTTTTTCTTGCTCTTCGTATGCCGGTGGCCTATGTGATGCTGGTTATCGGCTTTGCCGGCAATATGTACTTGACATCCCCCCAAGCAGCCATGTCCGGCACGGCATCCACCATCTACAGTACCTTTGCTTCGTATTCCTTAATTGTGGTCCCCCTTTTCGTCTGGATGGGCTACATCGCCTTTCATGCCGGAATCAGCACCAGGATATACGATGCGGTATACAAAGTCATGGGCAGCATGCCGGCCGGCCTGGCCATGGCTACTATCGGGGCCAGTACTGCTTTTGGGGCCATCTGCGGATCCACTACCGCCACGGCCGCTACTATGAGCGCTATAGCCGTGCCGGAAATGAAGAGATATAATTACAATCTTTCCCTGGCCACCGCAGTGGTGGCCGCCTCCGCAATATTAGGGGTCATGATTCCTCCCAGCGTTATCTTTATCATCTATGGGATCGCTACCGGTGAATCCATATCCAAGCTCTTCCTGGCCGGAATAATTCCAGGCGTTTTATTGATGTTTCTGTTCATGCTGGTGACCTATGTGTGGGCCAAAAAAAATCCTAAATTGGCCCCGGCCGGGGATAAGGTGCGGTTTAAGGACAAGATCCAGGCTGTGGTCAGCGGCGGGGTGGAAGTGGTCATTATCTTCCTGGCCGTGATGGGGGGGTTATTTGCCGGTTTCTTTACCCCCACCGAGGCCGGGGCTGTGGGTGCGGCTTCCACCTTGCTGGTGGCTATAATCAGACGGCAATTGACCTGGAAGGGCTTTATCCACTCCTTGCGCAGTGCCATCCACGTTTCGGCCATGATCATGTTTTTGGTGGCCGCTGCTTCGGTTTTCGGCCGGTTTCTGGCCATTACCAATCTGCCGTCCATGATGGCTGTCTGGGCTTCAGCCCTGCCTATCCCTCCGGTAGCGGTATTGGCCGTGGTTCTTTTTATCTACTTGATACTGGGTTGTTTTATTGACGCATTGGCCTTGATTCTGCTGACCATTCCCATATTTTATCCGGTAGTCATGCAGCTGGGGTACGATCCGATATGGTTCGGGGTGATTATTGTCCTGGTGGTGGGTATGGGGGTTATTACCCCTCCTGTGGGAGCCACCATCTATGTGGTGGCCGGGACGGTCCCGGATGTGCCGGTGACCACCATATTCCGGGGAGTTTGGCCGTACCTGATTGCAGTTATCATGTGTATCGTTATTTTAACCCTTTTTCCAGGCTTGGCCTTGTTTTTGCCTAGTCTGGCATGAAATTGCGTCTAGAAATGTTGCCTCAATTTTATTAAATTCGAATATCGAAATCCGAAATTCGAAACAATCGGAATAAATGACTTAAAAAACGAAATTCAAAACAAAGAACAAGCCCTAAATCTAGATATCAAATTGTTTTATATGGCTTTTGTGGATATGACAAAAGAATAAAGGCCCGGGCAAGCTCTCGCTGCCCGGGCCTTTGACATGCATACGGCCTTTTTCCTGCTATATGCTTATCTGTTGTTCACAAAGTATTCTGTGGTTATCCGGAAGATGACAGGGCTCAAAGCCAGAAGGGCTATCAGGTTGGGAATAATCATCATCCCATTCATCACATCAGAGAAAGTCCAGACGACATCCAGGTTGATGACCGCTCCGATGAAGACCAGGATGACATAGGCGTAGCGAAACGGGGTAATTGCCTTCAGGCCGAAGATGTATTCCACTGAGACCTGCCCGTAGTAGCTCCAGGCCAGGATGGTGGAGAAGGCAAAAAAGATGAGGCCGAAGCCGACCACAAAGTCTCCAGGACCGGGCAGACCTTTGTTAAAGGCCATGGCAGTCAGGGCGGAGCTTGTTTCCCCACTGGTCCAGGCCCCGGTCATGATGATGACCAAAGCGGTCATGGTGCAGACCACGATGGTATCGATGAACGGGCTCAATCCGGCGATGATTCCTTGGCGGACCGGGCTTGTGGTCCGGGCTGCGGCATGGGCGATAGGAGCCGAGCCCAGGCCGGCCTCATTGGAGAAAACGCCCCGGGCCACGCCGAAGCGCATGGCCGCGGCAATGCCTGCTCCGGCGAATCCGCCGGTGGCCGCTGTTCCGGAAAAGGCGTCGGAAAAAATTAGGCCAAAAGCGTTTCCGAGCTCTGAAAAATTGGCAAAGATGACGATCAAGGCACCCACAACATAGATCACGGCCATAATGGGCACGATTTTTTCGGCCACATTGGCGATCCGCTTAATACCCCCGATGATGACCGCAAAGGTCAATCCGGCCAGAACCAAACCGGTTACCCAATGCGGGATTTGAAAGGCCTGGTTCACGGCCAGGGCCACGGAGTTGGACTGCACGGTATTGCCGATTCCGAAGCAGGCGATGGCCGCGAACAGGGCAAAGAGAAAACCCAGCCATTTCCAATTATCACCCAGGCCGTTTTTAATGTAAAACATGGGACCGCCCACAAAGGAGCCGTCCGGCATGGTTTCCCGGTAGCGAACGGCCAGTACGGCCTCACCGTACTTGGTGGCCATGCCGAACAGGGCCGTGACCCACATCCAAAACACCGCTCCGGGACCGCCCAGATAGATGGCTGTAGCCACCCCAGCTATGTTTCCGGTTCCGATGGTTGCGGCTAAGGCTGTGGTCAGGGCCTGAAAGGGGGTAATTTCTCCTTCTCCTTCCTGCTTGGCCATGACCCGGCCCTGGAACAGGAGCTTAAAGCCGTACCCGAGCTTGGTAATGCTCTTGAGCCGCATGCCCAGGGTCAGGTAAATTCCTGTCCCCACCAGCAGCACAAGCATATACGGGCCCCAGACAAAACCGCTTATGGTGTTAAGTAAGTTTAGAAAGGCGTCCATCAACCTCCTCCTTGGTTTTTAGGTTTGCGGTGCGATATGTGTGACCTTCAGCAGCAGATTGAGGTATAGATGCGTGGAACCCGAGCCATGAGGGAAGAGACAATCTCATAGTTGATGGTTGAACACAGTCTGGCAACTTCGTCGACGGAAATTTGTCCGGCTTCCTGGCGGCCGAAAATAACGATTTCGTCTCCAGCCTGCACATCCGGGATGTGTCCGACATCGAGCATGGTCTGGTCCATGCAGATACGGCCGGCGATCCGGGCCCGCTGTCCGTGAACGAGCATACAGCCGGAGTTGGACAGAATCCGGAAAAAACCGTCTGCATAACCAACTGGAATGGTTGCTATTGTAGTTTCTCTGTCCGTGGTAAATGTCGACCCATAACTGATTTTGAATCCCGGTGCAACCTTTTTGATCTGAGCTATGCGGGCCTTAAGGGTCATGGCCGGACGGAGCAACGAGGTCAGAGCCTCATCCCCGGGCCGAGGAGAGAGGCCGTAGAGCATAAGCCCCGGGCGGACCAGGTCCAAATGGGCTGTAGTCAGACGCAGGACCGCCGCACTGTTGGCCGCGTGACGGAGTGGAAGTTCCAGACCATTGGCAGCCAGGGCTTGCAGCAGGGAGGTAAAGCACTGGATCTGATCCTGGGAATGGGCCGTATCGTCCGCATCGGCCTGGGCCAGATGGGTATACACCCCTTGAAAGTCCAGGCCGGGCAGGCGGCAGATGTGCTGGATCTGCTCCGGAGTAGCAGGGCTGAAAGCCTGCTTGTCTTCGGGTCCGGGGACGGCGTTGATTCCCAGCCGACCCATGCCGGTATCGATTTTTAGGTGCACCGGAAGCCGGACTCCAAGCTGAGTGCAGGCCTGGGAAAAATCCGCGGCCATTTCCTTGGAGGTTATGGTGGGGGTGAGGTCATAGTCCAGAAGGGTGGTCAGGCAGGAGACAGGAGTGTATCCAAAGATGAGCACAGGGACTCCAATCCCGGCCCGGCGGAGCTCAAGACCTTCGTCCAGGCGGGCTACGGCCAGACTGTCCGCCCCGTTTTGTAAGGCTGTCTGGGCCACAGGAATGCTTCCGTGACCATAGGCATTAGCCTTGACCACGGCCATGAACCTGGTTTGGGCCGGAATCAGGCTGCGTACCAAACGGCAATTGCGGGCAATGGCCTGGAGGTCGATTTCAGCCCATATGGGTTGGTCGTACATGGAAAGGCCCCATAAAATTGTTCACCTTCTGCTCAGCAGAAGGTGAACAATTTTATTTAGATCACTTCTTCCGGCAGCCTGCACACATCCTGCAAGCCAAAGGCCTCGCCCACCGGGGTGCAGGTCAGGGTGCCTTTGTAGGCGTTCAGGCCGTGGCACAAGACATGATTGTCCTTGCATGCCTGTTCCACGCCCTTGTTGGCCAGTTGCAGGCCATAATGGATGGTGGCGTGGTTTAAGGCGAAAGTAGCGGTACGGGCAAAGGCTCCGGGCATATTGGCCACGCAGTAGTGGACCACGTCGTCTATGACATAGATAGGATCGTCGTGGGTGGTGGGTTTGGATGTTTCGGTGCAGCCGCCCTGGTCGATGGCCACATCCACCAGCACGGCCCCGGTCTTCATCATTTTCAGATGTTCGCGGGTTATGAGTTTGGGGGCCTTGGCTCCGGGCACGAGAATCGCGCCGACCACGATATCCGCCTGGGCTAAGGCTGCTTCCAGGTTATGGCTGTTGCTGAATTGGGTAAAGACATTGACCGGCAGGATATTCTCCAGGTGTTCCAGAGTGTTCACGTTAATATCCAGAATGGTTACTTTACATCCGAAGCCGGAGGCGGTTTTGGCCGCATTGCTGCCCACCACCCCGCCGCCGATGATGACCACGTTGGCCGGCAGAACCCCAGGCACCCCTGTGGGCAGGAGCCCTCGACCTCCAAAGGGCTTGCCCATATAATATGCGGCCATGAGGGGAGCCATCCGCCCGGCCACCTCGCTCATGGGCTTGAGTAAGGGCAAGGCCCCGTTATCTTCCTGGACCGTTTCGTAGGCCACAGCAATGATCTTTTTGTCCAGACAGGCCTTGGTCAGCTTTTCTTCGGCCGCCAAATGGAAATAGGTGTAAATGATTTGTTCCGGCCGCATCAGGTCGTATTCGTCAGGCAATGGCTCTTTGACCTTGACGATCATTTCGGCTTGATCCCAGATAGCCTGAGCCGAGTCGACCAAGGTGGCTCCAACCTGTTCATACTCCTGATCCCCAATGCCCGAGCCCACCCCGGCCCCTTTCTGGACCATGACCTGGTGACCGTTTTCAATGTAGGCCCGGGCCGCAGCCGGGGTCAGCCCCACCCGGAATTCGTTGTTCTTTATTTCACTTGGGCATCCAATCTTCATGTTTCTGCTCCTTTAGTTTATTTGGATATCCACATGGAGGGCGTCTGCGACCTGCTGCAGACCCTTCTTGAGCTCATTTAAGCCGAGATGTTCCGGCAATTCCACCTCCAAGTCCACAGAGTAAAGAGCTGTTCCGCTTTGAGGAGAAAAATGCTGTTTGGAATGGACCCGGATGATGTTCACGTTGTTGTCGGCCAGGTATCGGCTGACTTTATAAATGATTCCGCATTGATCCACGCCCTCCACATGCAGGTTGGTTAGAATGCCGGTTCCGGTCTGGGGCCGAGGTTCTCCCAGGGGGCGGAAAAAAGCGGCAATTCCCTTGTCCAGCTCCAGTCGCCGGCAGGCCGAAGACAATTTGTCCTCGATATCGGCCTGAGGGGCGGAAAAAAGGAAGATGACCGCAAATTCATCGGATAGGCGGGTCATTTCCGAGTCTTCAAGATTGCAGCCCAACTCATACATGATTTGGGTCACATCGGCTACTATGCCCACTCTGTCCTGGCCAAAAGCGGTTAAGATATAGCGGTTGCTCATAGATTACTCCTTTCCCGTGTTGAGTTCCGGCCAAGGTCCAGGGCGAAGACATTCTGCATGTGTGCGGCAAGGTTCTCTTTGATGGACGGAAAATCTTGAATCTGCCCTGTTTCCATGGCTAGGGAGGTCATCTTCACTCCGGTCAGGCCGCAGGGATTGATGTAGGAAAACGGGCTGAGATCTGTATTCACGTTCAAAGCCAGGCCGTGAAAGGTGATCCCGTGCCTGACGGCTATACCTATGCTCCCCAGCTTCCGTCCTTGCACCCACAGGCCTCTGTTTTTGGGATCTGTGCCGGCTTGAACCTGATGGTCCCGGGCCGTACGCAGCATGGCCTCTTCCAGACCGGAGACAAAGGCAGTCACCCGTAACCCGGCCTGGCGGAGGTCCATGATCAAATAGGCCACGACTTGGCCCGGACCGTGATAGGTAATATCCCCGCCGCGCTCGACGTGTTCCACAGCGATGCCCTGCTGGTTTAAAAAGGCTTCCGAAACCAGCAGGCTGTTCCGCAGTCCCCGGCGTCCAAGGGTAAAGACCGGATCGTGCTCCACCAGCAGGAGCACGTCATACTCCAGTTCCTGGTCCTGTCTGGCCCGGACCAGGTCGTGCTGCAAGGCCAGGACCTCGGAGTAGGGACGGCGGCCGAGATCACGGATGAGGCACGGCCGTCCGGCAGCCGGGGTGTTTTCTTGCAAACCAGTTGCTGTTCCTGTCTTAAAGTTTATGTTTCTCTCAGACCACCGTCCACAGGCACCTACCCGGTCAAGCACGGATTCCTGGCGGCCAGGGTCTCGTCCATACGTCCGACCTTGGTCTTGCTGGGGGCATTGTGCAGGATGTGCGGATTTTCCTGTGCCTCCCGGGCAATGCTGCGCATGGCCTGGACAAAGCGGTCCAGATCCTCTTTCCCTTCGGTCTCTGTGGGCTCAACCATCATAGATCCGGAGACCACGAGGGGGAAGTAGATGGTCGGGGGGTGAAAACCGCAGTCGATAAGCCGTTTGGCAATGTCCAGGGTGCTGACCTTGTTTTTTTCCTGCCAGGCATCGGAGAACACGCATTCGTGCATGCAGGGCCGGTCATAGGGCAGAAGGAAAACGTCCTTCAGCTGTTCCTTGATGTAATTGGCATTGAGAACAGCCAACTGGCTGACTTTTTTCAACTCCGGCCCCAAGCTCAATATGTAGCTGGCCGCTTTGATCATCACCCCCACATTCCCGTGAAAGGAGTGCAGGCGACCGATGCTTTGCGGAAAGTCTTCGGACAGGGCATATCCGTGCTCGTCTTTGACTATCCGGGGAATGGGCAGATACGGCTCGAGCTCCGAGGTTACGCAGACCGGGCCGGATCCCGGACCTCCCCCTCCGTGGGGAGCGGCAAAGGTCTTGTGCAGATTGAGGTGCAAGACGTCCACCCCGATCTGGGCCATATCCACGATACCCATCAAGGCGTTGAAGTTGGCTCCGTCGCAGTAAACCAGCCCACCTTTGTCGTGGACAATTTGGGAGATTTCCCGAATGTTTTCCTCGAACAGCCCCAAGGTGTTCGGATTGGTGACCATGATCCCGGCTGTATGTTCATCCATGAACTCAGCCACCGACTGGACGGAGAGAACTCCCTGGTCCGTTGATTTGACCGGTATGGTTTGGTAACCGCACATGGCCGCACTGGCCGGATTGGTGCCGTGGGCGGTATCTGGGATGAGTACTTTACGCCGCTGGCGGCCCTGGTTTTGGTGATGGGCGTAAAAGATGCGCATTCCGGCATATTCACCGTGGGCTCCGGCTGCGGGTTGCAGTGTGACGCAAGGCAGGCCGGTGATCTCGGCCAGATGGGTCTGTAAATCGTACAGGAGCTGAAGGATGCCCTGGGCCATATCATCCGGAAGCAAAGGATGAGCCTGAGCAAAACCGGCCCGGGCGGCCTGTACCTCATTGGTCTTGGGATTGTATTTCATGGTGCAGGAACCTAAAGGGTACGACCCGGTGTCCACCCCGAAGTTCCACTGCGATAACCTGGTATAATGCCGGACCACATCCAGTTCACTTAAGTCTGGCAAGTCCGGGGCCGGGGCTTGCAGCTCCGGGGGCAGATCAGATTCCGGGACATCGCGGCGGGGAAGGGAGTAGCCGCACCTGCCCTTTTGGCTCCGCTCCCAGAGCAGCGGTTCATTCATGGTCAGTCCGGAGGTTCCGGGCATGGTGTATGTGGTCATGAGCAGATCTCCTTGACCAGGTTGTCCAGGTCCTGTTTGCTTTTGGTCTCCGTCACGCAGACCAGCATATGGTCGTTGAGGCCGGAATAATAACGCCCCAGGGGAAGGCCGGGGACAATTCCCTGTTTTTGGCCCTTGGCCAGGACTTCTTCCGCATCCCGGGGGAGCTTGATCACGAATTCGTTGAACGTGGGGGCGGAAAAGGGCAAGGCACATCCAGCGGTTTGAAGGGCCTGTTTGGCGTACTCGGCCTTGTCCCGATTCAGGCCGGCCAGCTCCCGCAGGCCGCTTCCGCCAAGTGAGGCCAGATACATGGCGGCAGTGGTCGCGCACAGCCCCTGATTGGAACAGATGTTGGATGTGGCTTTTTCCCGGCGGATATGCTGCTCCCGGGTGGCCAGGGTGAGGACGAAGCCCTGATTTCCATGTCTGTCCTGGGTCTGACCCACCAGGCGACCGGGCAGATTGCGCATAAATTTTTTCAAAGAACAGAACATGCCCAGACCGGGTCCCCCAAAGGATTGGGAAATCCCCAGGCTTTGGCCCTCACCGCATGCGATATCTGTACCCTGACTGCCGGGGGAAGGCAAAAGCCCGTAAGCCAAAGGTTCGGTAAAGGCAGTGATGAGCAGGGCCTGTTGGGAATGGGCGGCCTGGGCGGCCCCGGGCAGGTCTTCAATGCACCCGAAGAAATTGGGAGACTGCACGGCCACAGCAGCCAGGTCCTCTTGGGGCAGGTTGGACAGATCGGTGTGCCCGTTTTCGGTTTGGGGCAATTCCACAATGCGAAAGCCCATGGGCTGCAGATAGGTGGCAGCCACCTGCCGGTAATGAGGATGGAGAGCTGTGGACAGGGCCACAGTGGACTTTTTCTTGGCAATACGCAGGGCCATGAGCAGGGCCTCAGCCAGGGCGGAAGCGCCGTCGTACATGGAGGCGTTGGAGATTTCCAACCCCAAAAGTCGGCTGGCCAGGGTCTGGTATTCAAAGATGGCCTGTAAGGTCCCCTGGCTGATTTCCGGCTGATAGGGGGTATAGGCTGTATAAAACTCGGAGCGCGACGTTAAGTGTTTCAAGCTGGCCGGAATGAAGTGTTCGTAGTTTCCAGCCCCCAGAAAGGACATGCTCTTTTGGCTGGGCCCCATGTTCTCGGCCAGCTCAGTCATATACCTGTCCAGCTCCCACTCGGTTTTAGGTTCGGGCAGGTTCAAAGGTGTGGTGCGGCGGCAGTCCTGGCTGATGGGAGAAAAGAGGTCGTCGAGACTGTCTGCGCCAACCACCTGCAGCATTTCGGAAATTTCGCCTTCGGTGTGGGGCAGATATCGCATTATTTTTCTCCTTTGAGCATTTCATAATACCCGTTTTTATCCATCAGGGCATCCAGCTGCCCAGGATCATTGGGAGATACTTCCACCAGCCAGCCCTGGCCGTAAGGGTCTTGGTTGACCAGTTCCGGCTTCTCCTCCAACTCACTGTTAACGGCTTTGATGGTTCCACTCACCGGCAAGTACACTTCAGATACTGCCTTGACCGATTCCAGGGTTCCAAATTCTTGGCCCTGGTCGAATTCAGCCCCTTCTTCCGGGAGTTCCACAAACACGATGTCCCCCAGCTGGTCCTGAGCGAAGTCGGTTATTCCCACCCGGATGACCTCGTTTTCCTTTTTGGCCCATTCGTGTTCCTGGCTGTACGCCAGCTCATCAGGGAGAATGATTTCGTTGAGTTCCTTCATGGGTGCCCTCCTTCATCAGTGTTCAGCGCCGCCTCTGGCGGGCTCGTTATTCGTTATTTGTTATTTGTTATTCGTAAGAAGCCACCAGTTTGATCGAAGATGAAACGTGAGCCCATCTAGTGCCGAGTCATATGTGCATTATCCGGTATCGGCACGAAACCTTTCTTCCTCTGATTCCCCTCCCTGCCGCCTGTCTTTCAGGCGGGAGGGAGGGGCCAGGGGAGGGTTCTTTATTAAGGCTCAAGCATCACAGCCAAGGGCTTGCGGGCGGTGCGGTCGGGACGGATGTCCTGGACCACGGTAACCTCCAGAGTTCTGCGTTTGTCCTGCAGCCGCAGGGTATCTCCCGGCTTGACCGCAGATGTGACCCGCAGAAATCCGCAACACAACCCTTTGGGACCAAAATCATCCGGGGCATCCGGACTGGCCACGCTGTAGATGCGTCCCTGGTGCCAGCCGATGCCCACGTCCGTCACACAAGTCAAAACCCGGCCTATGGATTCATCTCCGGATCCCAGAACCCTGGAATCGTCTCCGGCGCCGACCTTGCGCAGGTCACGACCGACGAAAGCCGCGGTCTGGGGCGGATTTTTCAGGCTGAGCAGGGCCTGGGCTCCGATGCATTCCTTGCTGAACCCCTGGCCGTCGGCTGCCCAGGGTAAAGCAAAATCCCAGGGGGTATTGATAAAAGGCCAATCCCCGATATCCTGATGGGACAGGGGCAAAAGTGCCCCGGCCCGCAGAGAGTCCCGGGCGGCCAAGCCGCAAGGGATCAGCTCGTGGTCCCGGCCGGCCTCCAGGATGGCATTCCAGGTTGGGAGCAGGTCCTGGGAACGTACAAATATCTCAAATCCAAATTCCCCGGTATAACCTGATCTGGAGAGCAAAAGAGGGGTTTTGTCTGTCAGGTGGACTTCCGATTTCTGGGGCTGGATATGGCCTTGGCAGGAGAAGTAGGGCAGGCTGGCAAAAACCCGATCCGGGTCCTGCAGCAGACGGGCCATGATTTGGGCAGACCGGGGGCCCTGAAGATCGATCTTGCCTACCTGATCGGTGAGGTCGGTTATCTCCACTTCCCCGCCAGGGGTGTGGTCATGTAAATGCGCGACAATGGCCGGTCCCATGCCGGCGTTGACCACGACCATATACAGCGCATCTTCCAGCTGGGTAATGATGGCATCGTCCAGAACGTGTCCCTGGGGATTCAGAAAGACACCGTAGACCATGCGACCCGCGTGGAGGGGATGTTTGTCCTTACCCAGACAGGCTTGAAGATCCCGGGAGAAGGAGAGCTGTAAAAGTTTCCGGGCTTGGGGGCCGGATACCAGGACCACGGCCATGTGGCTGGTGTCGAAGAGTCCGGCCCGGGTCAAGACGGCCAGGTGCTCATTCTTGGCCGAGGAATACCACAACGGCATGCTGTAGCCGCCAAAAGGGGCCATGTTGGCTCCCTGCTGGGTGTGCCAGGCATGCAGCGGAGTTTGTCGGTTCTGTTCAGACATGGTCAGACCTCAAGTGAGTATGATAGTCATAAAAATAAATTGAGAGTGAAAAGCTAAAGGTACAAGGTTCAAAACGTTTCATCCTTGATCAATCCGGCAAAGCTAGCATGAAACAAGATCCCAAGGTTTCAGGTTTCAGGTGACAGGTGTCAGCGCCGCCTCTGGCTGCGGCAGCCAGTTTGATCGAGCATGAAACTTAAGAGGGCTGGCCCTCGGAGAGGACCGCCCTACCCAAAAGACCACGAGCTGGGCTACAAACGCGTAGGCCGCCCTTCTCCGAAGGGCAGGCCATCTTTCAGGTAAATCTAGTTTCATACGAGGTGTCAGGAAAATCAAGGGAGTATAAGAAAATCTTCTATTCTTAACTGAAACCAGAAACCTGACACCTGAAACCTGTTCTACAAGATATACGGTACTTTCAGGTTGTATCCTTTATAGACCACAAAGGTCTCCAGGGATTGGACCTCTTCGATCCTGGAGACCTCTTGGGCGTAAAACTCCTGCAGCCCGTACTCTTCATTAAATATTACCAGCAGCATCAGATCGTACCGACCGGTGACCACGCTGACCGAGACCACTCCTTTGACCCGGCTGAACTCTTCACCTTTTTTGAACATATCCGTGGTTTTCAATTTGACCCCGATGATGACCAGCTGATGATGAGGGATTTGTTCAATATCCACCTGACCGTTGATATCCAACAGTCCGGAGCTCATCATTTTGTTCACCCGGGATCGAACGGTGTTCTCGGTGATCTCCAGCCGATCGGCAATCCGTTTAAAGGACTTGCGCCCCTGACGCAGTTCCTTGATGATCGATAAGTTGATAGCATCGATTTTCAGTTGGGTCATGCTGCTTATTCTCGATCAAACTGGAGGTCTCCACCAAATGGGACGTGACTTATAAGACACGGTACTGGCACTGCATGCGTGCCGAGTCTGGTTCGGTAAGCACTCGTTATGGTAAAAATATGACCCGCTTCCCAAAATATGTCAACGAAAATTTATGGAATCGTCAATATGAAAGAGAAAATTTATTCATTCCATAATCTTCTCTGGTGACTTAATAAAATATATATTGCCTGGGCTTGGAATTTGAGCCCAAATTGGGGCATGCTGCCCCAAAAGATGTGGAGGACGTATGCACGATTATATGCAGGGGTTCAAACAACGGCTGGAGCCCATTGGGCAGTGGTTTCTCTTCTTGTACCGTTCATTTCTGAGCGATCAATGTTTGCTCCGGGCCTCGGCCCTGACCTATACCACGGCCCTGTCCATTGTTCCCTTCCTGGCTGTGGCCTTTTCTATATCCAAAGGCCTGGGTTTTCAAAATACTGAATACATGCGCAATATCCTCATGGGGCTGAGCGCGGGCCGGGAACAGGTGGTTGATAACATCATAGGCTATATCAACCGGACAGATGTAGCTACATTGGGCAGCTTTGGGGTGGGGTTGCTTCTGGTCACTGTATTTACTTTGCTGGGCACTATTGAACAGAGTTTTAATACCATTTGGGGAGTGCAGCGTCAGCGCAGCTGGGCCCGCAAGTTCTCCGATTATCTGTCCGTAACTCTGGTTTGTCCATTACTTATCATTGTGGCCACAAGTTTTACCGCTTCCATGCAGAGCTCCAGTCTGGTCCAGTACATTCTGTCCTTTACCTTGTTTAGTACAGTCTATATTATCTTACTTAAGCTGATGTCCTTTCTTTTGGTCAGTGCAGCCTTGTTTTTCATGTATTATTTTGTTACCAACGCTCGAATCGGGCTGGGGAGCACTTTGGCCGGAGCTGTTCTGGCCGGATCCTTATGGCAGGCCAGTCAGCAGACCTTTATTCACTATCAGATCGGAGTCAGCAAATATAACGCCATATACGGCAGCTTTGCCCAATTGCCTCTTTTTCTCTTTTGGCTGTACATCAGTTGGGTCATTGTCCTCTTCGGGGCCGAGGTCAGTTTTTGCCTCTCCAGATCCGGAGCAGCCAAACAAGAAAATCAACTGGGGGAATTCAATCTGCAGAGCAAGGAAAGGCTGGGTCTGGCTGTGGCCCTGTTTTTGGTCCGCGGTTTTCTGGACCGGCGCTCGGCATATACCCCTGCGGAATTGGCCAAAGAGCTGGACATGCCGGTCAAGCCGGTGAATCGGGTCCTGACCGCTATGGAGCACTTGGGTTTTGTGGCCACAGTGTCATCAAACGGGCAGGAGAAAGTGATCTTGGCCGGGTGCCCGCAGAGTATAACGGTCAAAGAATTTTTGCATAAATACAGCGCATTTCGCGAGTCCGGTGATCTGAGCTTTTCCGGCCCCCCTGAGTTGGTCCAATATTTCCATGAAAATGAGGCTGATGGGCACAATCTCAGCCTGGCAGATTTGTCGCGGCGGGTTTTTACATAAGTCAGCTTTGCCTCCGGCAAAACATTTTTTGAGCCAAAGCGCCCAAAAAATGTTTTATCATAACACTTTGTTTTTGCTGATCTCTCGTATGTAACAAGATTTTACCCTGAAGAGGGCCAGCCCTTGGGGGCAAGGGCGGCCTTGGCCAAGGCCAAGGCTCTTCCGTAGGGCGGGCTTGACCCCAAGCCCTGCCTCTTTGCCAGTTTTATACTGGATCAAACTGGCGGCCGCCGCCAGAGGCGACTTCTGATCTCTGAACCTGGCGGGTGCAGATACTGTTTTTGCACTCGCATCAATCTAGGGGAAAGTCCGCTTTAGGAATACCATTATGCGCTTACGTCATTTTGTCTTACATTTCATCGGGTTGACGTCAGCCCTGGTCTTGAGCGTTGACATCATATTGCAATTTACTCAAGCCAAGAGTTTGTGTCAGTCCCAAGCCTGTCAGGCCGTAGGAGAGTATGTCCGTTTTGGAGAGACCAATCTTCTCATCCTGGGGGCGACATTTTTTTGGATCTTGTGGCTCCTTTTTTTGCTGGGCACCCGCTTGAACAAGCCGGTCATTTGGAATCTGGCCGTTCTGATCCTTCTGGCCGCCCTGGCTTTTGACGGCGGGCTGCTCGGGTATCAATTCATGGGTCTTGGTTTGCAATGTTGGCTGTGTGTAGGGGTGGGAGCAGCCCTGTTCGCCAATCTGTTCAGTCTGGCTTGGGTGCGGAAGGGGTGGATGATGGCCTGCATCGGGATGGTGGTGTGGATGGGTGGTTTTGCCGCCAATTCGGCTCTGGTCATTGCTCCCCAAGCCCCGCAATTACAGGAGGCCGTTTTTGTCAGCCAGCAGGTTTCCCCAAAAGACAATCCCGGCATTGATTGCTATTTCTTTTTCAGCCTCAATTGTGGGCATTGTACAGAAATCATATTTAATATGGTCATGAATGGCCGGGACAAAGTCAATTGGCATTTGTGCAGCCTGGACAGATCGGAGCAGAATATAAAGAAGCTGGCCTGGATAAAAGAACAGACCGAGCAGGGGGCCGACGCCTTCACTCAGATCTTGAAAGCCAAAGGGATGAAGGATGTACCAATTGAAGAGATCCCGGAGGCGGTGCAGAAGGCGGTGGGCCAGGCCCAGGCATTTTTTCAGCACCGTGGGTACAGGGGAGTGCCTCTGCTTTTAGTCCAAAAAGGGCGGGGGCAGGAGCTCACCTTAACAGGGACCAGCAACATAGCCCGTTTTTTGTGGGAGCAAGAAGTGGTGACCAGATGGGTGCAGCCGGAGAGGAAGACTGAGGGAGGAAGCGACTGAGGGACGGAGGGACTGAGAGAGTGAAAGGTGAAAAGTAAGACAAGCCTTTGAGACGGAGAAGGGGAGGGGCGAAGAGCGACTTTGTCTTCGTTCCCAGGGTTTATACAGTGAAATTTCTTCCATTTCACCAGGATCCTCCCTGGGACGTCTTCTCTTGTGGCTCCGGCCAGCTTCTGAGGCGAGATGCTCGCAAAGCTCGCATCAAGGAAGCCAGCCACGCGCAGACGCGTGGCTGGCGGTCTCGGGTGGCCAAGCCGAGGATCGGGGTTGAGTTTAACTCAACGGACAGGCAATGTTCATTCCGGCTCTGTCCACTGAAGCTTTGGAGTCTCTTGGGGGTTGACCTCTATTTCCCGGACCTCAGCTCCGGAGGTCCCAACTCGAACAGTGACGTTTCCTTCACCCTTGGCTACCTTGGAGGAAAACTGGGCCATACACCTGGCTGCATCCCGGACCACCTCTTCCGGCCAAGCCCCGGTGGATTGGCGGCCCAAAGCCAAGGGGCCGGGGATGGAGGCCAGCTTGAAGACCAGATCCCGGGCTTGGACCATATCGGACAAACGTTCATTATCTGCTTTGTTCCGGCCGATAACCAGCCAGTAGCCATCCGCCCAATACTGGCGTCCGACGGTGGCCAGCTGAAAATCAGTGGTTTGAGGCGGTGAGAGGTACTCCAAAAGGGGGCGGAGGCGTTTGACATGTTCCGCATCGGTGAGCAAACATCCCCCGGCCGGGGTGGGAACCTCCGGAAGACTGTATTCCTGGGCCAAGCGCAACTGATCTTTGCGTCCCCGACCCTTAATGGCCAAAAGTCGATCCCGGTCCACAAAACCTTGGTCTTCAAGGGGGGTTGGAGCCAGGAGCTTTCCGCTTAAGGGACGAATGAGAAGGTCATGGACCCCGGCTTCCCTGAGGATGATGTTCATGGCGTCCCGACGTTGCGACATGGGCCTTTGGCCCAGCACTTCTCCTGAGGCCAAAAATGCGGCCTGATATTGGGGCAGCATGGCTTTGGCTTTTTGCAGCATGAGTATCTTGCAATCCACACACGGATTGAGATGTTTGCCCCATCCCCAGCGAGGGCCCTGGGTTACCAAGCGGACGAAATCATCACTTATGTCCGCGGCCAGCAGGTCCAGGTCATACATCTCCCGCCACATGGCCAACTTTTCCGGACGTCCGAAAAAAGGGCTCACAAAATGGACACCTAAAGGTCGCAAACCCTGATCCTGCAGGACCTTGCAGGCCAGAATGCTGTCCAGTCCGCCGGAAAAAAGTACCAAGCCGTCGTATGTGCTGTGCATACAAATCAGACTATCGCAGCTTGGAATGGCGGGCAAGGCTTGCATGTTGCCCTCGCCTCCTGGATCTGGTAAAAAAATTCTTTGTTTGTGTACCAGCTTTATCAAGTTTCGAATCATATTTGGAGTTCCCCCATGGCCCGGAAACAAAATCAGGGATCAGAAGACCTGCGCAAGGAAGCCCTCAAGACCGCTTTGACCACCATTGAGCGCAAGTATGGGCAGGGCTCAGTCATGTTTTTGTCCGACGAAGCCCATCAACGGGTCCCGGTCATACCTACCGGGAGCATCGGCTTTGATTTGGCCCTGGGGGTGGGTGGAATCCCCCGCGGGCGGGTCATTGAGATTTACGGTCCGGAATCTTCGGGGAAAACCACTCTGGCCCTGCAAATCCTGAGTGAAGCCCAGAAGCTGGGTGGAACGGTAGCTTTTGTGGATGCCGAGCATGCCATGGATGTCAGCTATGCCCACCGCATAGGGGTCAAGACGGAAGAGCTTCTGGTTTCCCAACCCGATTACGGGGAACAGGCCTTGGAAATTTGTGATCTCCTGGTCCGCTCCGGAGCTGTAGATGTCATCGTGGTTGATTCCGTAGCCGCCCTCATCCCTCAGGCCGAGCTGGAGGGAAGCATGGGCGAGACCCAGGTGGGTGGACAGGCCAGGCTTATGTCCCACGCCATGCGCAAACTGACCGGATCCATCCACCGTTCCAAGACCTCGGTTATTTTCATCAACCAGATCCGGATGAAGATCGGAATGACCGGATACGGCAGCCCGGAGACCACCACCGGGGGCAATGCCTTGAAGTTCTACTCCTCAGTACGGGTGGACATTCGCAAGATCCAGTCCTTAAAGGATAAAGACGAGGTCTACGGCAACCGGGTCCGGGTAAAAATCGTCAAGAACAAGGTTGCTCCTCCTTTTCGAGAAGCCCAATTTGATATTCTCTACGGAACCGGGGTGTCCAGGGAAGGTGAACTCATTGATCTGGGTATTCAGCATGGGGTGGTGGATAAGAGCGGATCCTGGTATGCCTTCGGTTCCGAGCGCTTGGGTCAGGGTAAGGAGAATGTTCGGGCCTTTATGCAGGAACACACAGATATCAGGCAGGCCATTGAAGACCAGCTCCTGGAACGCCTGGGAATGAAGGAGCCGGCTGTTGAGCAGACGGCGGCAGAGACCGGGGGGCCGGAGGTAGAGGAGAAGGGGGAAGAGTGACAGAGTGACTGAGGGACTTAGTGACGGAGCGACTTAGCGACTGAGGGACTGAGAGACTGAGGGACTGAGGGACTGAGGACGGGATATGTGTTCAGTAAAAAAGTATGACCACAGGGAGTTCGATGTGATCAGCGCGGCCGAGATACGACGCTCATTTCTGGATTTTTTCGCCCAACAAGACCATCAAATCGTGCCCAGCTCACCACTTATCCCCAAGGATGACCCTTCATTGCTGTTCACGAATGCAGGTATGGTCCAATTTAAAAAGCTCTTTTTGGGCCAGGAAAAACGTCCCTATCAACGCGCGGTCACCTCTCAGAAATGTCTGCGGGTTGGGGGCAAGCACAACGATCTGGAAAATGTGGGCCGAACCGCCAGGCACCATACCTTTTTTGAGATGTTGGGCAACTTTTCCTTTGGCGACTACTTCAAGGAGCAAGCCATCGCCTTGGCCTGGGAGTACCTGATCAAGGAGTTGGGGCTGCCTGCTGAACGTATGTACGCCACAGTGTATGAAGACGACGATGAAGCTATCGCTTTGTGGCAAAAGGTGGCCGGGCTGCCCCAGGAACGTATCTACCGTTTGGGAGAGAAAGACAATTTCTGGGCCATGGGGGATACCGGGCCCTGCGGTCCCTGTTCCGAGGTGCACTATGATCAAGGCGAACACATGGCCTGTGGCCCGGACTGCGAGATAGGGGTCTGCGAGTGCGACCGCTTTTTAGAAATCTGGAATCTGGTCTTCATGCAGTTTGACCGGGATGAATCCGGAACCATGACCCCGCTGCCCAAACCGAGCATTGACACCGGCATGGGGTTGGAGCGCATCGCCGCGGTTTGTCAGGGAGTGTACTCCAATTTTGATACTGATCTGTTCACCGGATTGATCCAGAGCATGGCCTACAAGGCCGGGGTGGAATACAAGGTCAACCCGGATACGGATGTGGCTTTGCGGGTCATAGCCGATCATTGCCGGGCCGTGCCCTTTATGATCGCCGACGGCATCCTTCCGGCCAATGAAGGGCGGGGCTACGTCCTGCGCCGGTTAATCCGGCGGGCCTTCCGGTTCGGCCGTTTTCTGGGGCTGGTTGATCCCTTCCTGCACGAGATATGCGGTCAAACCGTGCGGGAAATGGGCCAGGCCTACCCAGAGCTGCAAAAGACCGGGGAGTTCATGGACAAGGTGGTTTTCCAGGAGGAGGAGAACTTCAGCCGCACCCTGGACAAGGGGTTGTCTTTGCTGGAAGAAGAGTTGGACCAGCTGAGCCGTTCCGGGCGGGAACTGGTCCCTGGTGAGACGGTTTTTAAGCTCTACGATACCTTTGGTTTTCCCGTGGACATTGTCAAGGATGTGGCTGAAAAACAAGGCTTCCAGGTTGACGAACCCGGCTTTGATCAGTTTATGCAGGAGCAACGCCGTCGGTCCAAGGCTGCCTGGTCCGGAAGCGGAGAAATCGACCTGGCCTCCAGCTTTTCCGCCTACCTGGAAGGGGGATGGAAGACGGAGTTTGTGGGCTACGATTCTTTGCAATCAGCCAGTCGTATCGTCGGGCTGATGAGTTTGGATGGGCAGGATACAACTCAAATCGGGGCCGGAGAAAAGGCCTATATGATCACGGCCAGGACTCCTTTTTATGGCGAGTCCGGAGGGCAGGTCGGAGATACAGGACATGTCCTGGCTGAGACAGGATTGGCCCGGGTGACCAATACCTTGCAGCCGGCCCGGGATTTTATCGTCCACCTGGTGTGGGTGGAAAAAGGGTCTCTCTCTCAGGATCAGGAAGTGAATTTGCATGTGGAGGAGGGGCCACGGGTGGCTACGGCCCGCAATCATACCTGTACTCATCTGTTGCATGCCGCTCTGCGTTCGGTCCTGGGAGAGCATGTTAAACAGTCAGGCTCTTTGGTGAGTCCCACGAGACTGCGCTTTGATTTTACCCACATCAATCCCTTGACCGAGGATGAGCTGACCCGGATCGAAGACAAGGTCAATGCCGTCATTTTGGCCGATATCGCACTGCATAAGGAGGTCATGTCGTTCCAGCGGGCCAGGCAGGAAGACGCCTTGGGCCTGTTTACCGAGAAATATGCCGACGAGGTCCGGGTGGTCAGTGTGCCCGGAGTAACCAAAGAGCTGTGTGGAGGAACGCACCTGGACAGTACCGGGCAGGCCGGAAGCTTTACCGTTCTTTCCGAAACCGGGATTGCCAGTGGGGTACGACGGATAGAGGCGGCCACTGGCTGGAACGCTCTGGAGCTGTACAGGCAGCAGCGTCGAAGCCTGGATAAGGCTGCGGCCGCCTTGCGGATTCATCCTGAGAACCTGGTGGATAAGATCTCCGAGCTGCAGGAGCAGATCAAGAACCTGCAGAAAGAAAAAGAGGCCCTGCAGGCCAGTCAGTTGAGCGGAAACAGGCAGGATGTGCTCAGCCAGGTGGAAACCATTGGCAGTATCCCCACTTTGGCCTTGGCTTTGGATTTGCCCCCGGGAGCGGGAATGAAAAGCCTGCGGTCCATGATGGACGACCTGCGGACCAAGATGCAATCCGGAATCATCTTATTGGCCACCCCCAATGCGGACAAGGCCAATCTTTTGCTCTCCGTGAGCCCGGATCTTCACCATCGCTTTACGGCGCCGGACCTGATCCAAGAGGTGGCCAAGGAAGTGGGAGGCAAGGGTGGAGGCCGTCCTGACCTGGCTCAGGCCGGGGGCAACGATCCGGCCGGGATAGATAGGGCTGTGTCCAGGCTCAAAGCGGTTTTGGTTGAGCAGAGGACAGAGGACTGAAGACAGAGGACAGAAGACAGAGGTTAGAGGTCAATCCCGCTCTTGGCGGGACTGCTGGCGGCTTTTTACGAATAACAAACAACGAATAACGGATAACAGGCCCACCAGAGACGGGGCTGAAACCAGAACACCACGCTATCCAATGGGTTTATATATATGCAGTGTTATTTAGGTGTGAAATTTCGAGTGCAAGGACAGATCTATTTTTTTTCCGCTCAGGACGACGCCGCTCAGGCCCAGGTGCGGGACTGGGTCTTAGTGACTACGGATGAAGGCCCTGGTTTGGCCAATGTGGCCGTGGTTCGCCAGGAGCCGCCCCCAGAGCTGTCCCCGGATGAGATTAAAGAAGTGCAGCGTTTGGCCTGTGCCGAGGATTTTCAGACCCAGGCCCAAAACGATGAGCTGAAAAGCGAGGCCATGGCCTATTGCCGGGAAAAGATCCGAGAATTGGGCCTGGACATGAAACTGGTGGACGTAGAGGTCCGCTTCGATCAGAGCAAGATCATCTTCTATTTCACGGCTCCAGCCCGCATTGATTTCCGGGAACTGGTCAAAGTCTTGGTCTCCAAACACCGAACCAGGATCGAGCTGCGCCAGATCGGAGTACGGCACGAAGCACAAATTCTGGGCGGGATCGGCAATTGCGGGCGGGTTTGCTGCTGTCACCAGTTCATGCGCAAGTTTGAACCGGTGACCATAAAGATGGCCAAAGAGCAACAGCTCTTTTTAAATCCGTCCAAAATCTCTGGAGCCTGTGGGAGATTGCTGTGCTGCCTCAATTTTGAGCGCGAACAGTACATGAATTTTCAACGCCGCTGTCCCAAGATAGGCAAGTGGTATGAAACCCCGCGGGGGGAAGTGAAAGTCCTGCGGGCCAATATGTTCCGGGATTCGCTTATCGTCGATGCCGGAGAAGGGGAACGGGAAGTGACCCTGGCCGAATGGAGCGACCTCCTGCAAGGCAAGAACGGTTCCAACCTCAATCATGTCTTTGAAAGCACGTCGGGGAATAACCGGGGCATGCGGATGAAAAACTCCGGGTCAAAAGACCGTAAGCCTCCGGAAGCAGAAGCTCCTGCCCCAGAGAATGAAACACGCTCCAATCCAGTTCCACCAGCCGAGGCTGCTGCCCCGCCAGTCCGGGAAAAGGAGGAACAGGGTCCCAGCAAACGCCCCCAGTCCAAGGCCGGACCGATGCGAAAAGGAAAGCCCAAGGCCGGACTTCAAGCCTTCAAGGGCAAGGGCAAAAAGAAGAAGCAATAACCAAGGACGAAGGTAGTGAACAGTTTCTATATAACCACTCCCATTTATTATGTGAACGCCAAGCCCCATTTAGGGCATGCCTATACCACCATTTTAGCGGATACGGTGAATCGTTTTCATAAGCTGCTGCAAGAGCAAACGTTCTTTTTGACCGGAACGGATGAACATGGGGACAAGATCATGCAGGCCGCTGAAGATGACGGCCAGGACCCCCAAAGCTATGTAGATACCATCAGCGATCTGTTCCGGGACCTTTGGCCCAAGCTGGCAATCGCCAATGACCAATTTATCCGCACCACCCAGGAGAGGCACAAGAAAACGGTGCAAAAGGTCCTGCAAGTGGTCTATGAGCGGGGCGATATCTACTTTGGGGAGTACGGGGGGCACTATTGTTTCGGATGCGAGCGTTTCTACACGGAAAAAGAGCTGGTGGATGGCATGTGCCCGGACCACCAGAAGAAGCCGGAATATATCCAGGAAGCCAACTATTTTTTCCGTATGTCCAAGTATCAGGAATGGCTCCGCGATTATATCCAGGATAACCCTTATTTTATTCAGCCCAAACAATATCAAAGCGAAGTTCTGGGCATGCTCCGGGAGCCGCTGGACGATCTGTGTATCTCCCGGCCAAAATCCCGCTTGACCTGGGGGATTGAGCTTCCCTTTGATCACCGGTATGTGACGTACGTGTGGTTCGATGCCCTGATCAATTACATCAGCGCCCTGGATTGGCCGGACGGGGAGAAATTCAAAACCTTCTGGCCTGCTGCCCACCACGTGGTGGGCAAAGACATCTTAAAACCCCATGCCGTCTTCTGGCCGACGATGCTCAAGGCGGCCGGCCTGGAGCCGTACAAGGGGCTCCGGGTCCACGGATACTGGAAAGTGGATGAAGCCAAGATGTCCAAGAGCCTAGGCAACGTCGTCGAGCCCTTGAGCATGCGCACAAAGTACGGATTGGACGGGTTTCGCTATTTTTTGATGCGGGAGATGCATTTCGGGCACGATGGAAGCTTTACTGAACCGGCCATGGTCAACAGATTCAATGCCGATCTGGCCAACGATCTGGGCAACCTGTTCAACCGTTCCCTGGCCATGACCCATAAATATTTTCAAGGTCATGTTCCCCAATGCACAGACTTGAGCCCTGATGACCGGGAATTGATCACTCTGGGGCAAAATGCCGTCCAGCAGTACATAGAGCATTTTCAGGCTTTTCAAGTGGCCCAAGCCCTGGAGTCTCTGTGGGAGTTCGTCCGCGGGGTGAACAGATATATTGACGGCATGGCCCCCTGGGTCTTGAATAAAGAAGGTCGAACGGACCGCCTGCAGACGGTGATGGCCGTTGTCCTGACTGCCCTGCGGCGCATTGCTTTAGCCGTTTGGCCGGTGATGCCCGAAGCTGGGGAAAAGATGTTGACCCAGCTGGGTCTGGATCTTGATCCCCGGCAGGCTGACCTCAGGGATGAAGGTCGCAATTGGCCCATGCTGGCCCCTGGCACTCTGGTGGCCAAAACCTCCAATCTCTTTCCCCGGCAGGAACTGGATATGAGGGCCACAGAGGCTGAGGCGGGTACAGACCAGCCCAAGAAAGAGAAGGACACTCAGAGCTGCAAAAAAGAAAAAGAGGGGCAAAGTACCTTTGAACAGGAGGAGATCGAGTTTTCCGATTTCCAGAAGCTGGATCTGCGAGTGGGAACTGTGATCCAGGCCGAGGCCGTGCCCAAGGCTGACAAACTGCTTAAGCTTGTGGTGGACCTGGGCGAAGATGAGCACCGCCAGATCGTGGCCGGGCTGGCCCAGGAATTCTCGCCGGCAGCCTTGGCGGGCCGGCAGGTGGTGGTGGTCAAAAATCTCAAAGCCCGCAAAATGCGCGGGGTTGTGTCTCAGGGTATGGTTCTGGCCGTGCACGATACCAAGGGGCTTCGTCTTCTGGGACCGGAGACTGATGTGGCGGTGGGGAGCAAGGTGAGCTAGTCAGCTAAGATCAAAGTGGCGTTTTATTCAAACAAATCAATAAAACAGTTTTACCCCTTAATACAGGCCAAAGGCCAAACCCGGGCCACTTTTCGGGCCAGGCCGGCCTGATGGGTGCTCTCCACCACCTGGTCCACATCTTTGTAGGCCTGGGGGGCCTCTTCAGCCGCTCCCCGCTTACTGGCCGCGCGGAGAAGAATTCCTTGCTGGGCCAGGGCGTTGACCACGCTCTGGCCTTTCCATTTCTTCAAGGCCTTTTTCCTGCTCATACTCCGTCCGGCTCCATGACAGGCCGAGCTCCAGGCCAATTCCTCTCCACCCCGGTTTCCAGCCAGGATATAGGAGCTTGAGCCCATGGTCCCGCCAATGAGCACCGGCTGCCCCACTTCCCGGTAATGGGCCGGAACATCCGGATGCCCGGGACCATAGGCCCGGGTGGCTCCTTTGCGATGGACATAGAGGGACTTGGGACGACCATTCACCTTATGCTCTTCAATCTTGCAGGTGTTGTGGCTGACATCGTAGATCAGGGACAGATAGGCTGCGGGGAAGAGGTGGGCAAAGGCCTCGCGGACCAGGTGCGATAGGATCTGGCGGTTGGCCAGGGCGCAATTGATGCCACAGGCCATAGCCTGATAAAAATCCTGCCCCTCCGGGGAACGGATGGGAGCACAGACCAGCTCCCGCTCCGGCAGAACCATTTTGTATTTGGCGGCCGCCCGGCCCAGGGTCTGGAGGTAATCCGTTCCTATCTGATGGCCCAAGGCCCTGGACCCGCAATGGATGGAGACCAGGATGTCGTTCATCTCCAGCCCAAAGGCCGCGGCTGTAGCGGGATCATAGATAGCGTCCACCACCTGGATTTCCAGGTAATGGTTGCCGCTGCCCAGGGTGCCCATCTGCTTGTATTGGCGTCGTTTGGCCTGGGAGCTGACCTTGGCCGGGTCCGCTCCAGGTATGCGGCCATTATCTTCAATATTGGCTAAATCCTGAGGCCAACCGTATCCCTGGCCCACAGCCCATGAGGCCCCGTCCACCAAAACCTGGTCCAGCTGTTTTTTGCTCAGGGTGATGGCTCCCTGGGAGCCGACTCCAGCTGGGATGCGGTGGAACAAAAGATCCGTGAGCTGCTCAAGATGGGGTTCGATCTGGGAGCGGTGCAAAGAGGTGTGCATGCTGCGCACCCCGCAGGAGATGTCGTAGCCTATGCCGCCCACAGAGATGATGCCGCCTTGATCCGGGTCGAAAGCAGCCACTCCGCCAATGGGAAAACCGTATCCCCAGTGGGCGTCGGGCATGGCCAGCGAGGCCTGAACAATTCCAGGCAGACAGGCCACGTTGGCCGCCTGTTGAAGGACTGTATCTTCAAGCTGGTGAACGAGCACCGAAGAGCCGAAAAATACAGCTGGAACCCGCATTTGCCCTTGAGGCGAAAGTATATAGCGGCACTGGCCGGCAGGGACGAGTTCAGTGCTGTTCATGGCCGGCACCTCTTCAAAATTGTTGCAGGCAGGAAAACTTTCTTCCTCTGATTCCCCTCCCTCCCGCCTGTCTTCCAGGCGGGAGGGAGGGGCAGGGGGAGGGTCCTGTGTTTACGACATGTGAGATGTGTCAAGGCATTAGGCACGGGCTGTACAGGTCAAGAACTCAGAGGTTCCACCAGAATATAGTCAGCTTCGTTGTTGCGCAAGGACAAAGTGAAGTCGTTGACTTTCAGGGCCACAGGGTCCTTGAGTGGGGCCCGGCCGATGACTTGTATTTCTACCCCGGGGATTAGCCCCATATCCCGGATTCGGCGCCCAAGTTCACCCTGAGCCTTCAAAGAAATGATTTTGGCCCGCTGATGGAGATCAAGTTGACGAAGACCGATGATATTTTGGTTCATAAATGAGTTGCCCTTAGAATTCATGGTCAATTTGAAATATCTTTGGCCAAGTCGCACAAAACATATCGTTGGAAAAGAAAGGCAGACCTCAATCGGTCTGCCTTAAATGGTTATGACGGATAGTAGCAAGGAGTCATTCAGATGAAAAGGCCAGGATTTTGGAGGCCAATCCCTGTCCCAGTACCAGCTCCGAGTTCCGAACCTTCATCCGGCATGGACCTCCGCCGCAGGAAGTAATTTCGATACTTGTACCCGGGGTGAGGCCCATGGCGTAGAGCTTGGAACGAGCCCCGTCCCCGGCATTGAGGGAGGAAATAGTTACCTTGCTGCCGGATGGAAAATGATTTAAAGGATAAGCACCCATAGGCACAGTCCTCTCTTTGAGTGGTTTATCAAGTTTGGAAGACCTAATTCTTATAAGGTGATCACTTCTTCCTGTCAAGGGTGGGCTTCAGATCTTGCTCCCTGGCCGGGAATGAAGTACACATCAGCCGGATCGGGAAGACTTTTCAGCCAGGGTCCATCTGCAATCAACCAGCCGAAAAACAGTGAGTGTTATGCCCAAAAGGACGGATCTGAAACGAATTATGCTCATCGGTTCCGGCCCGATCATCATTGGTCAGGCCTGCGAGTTTGATTATTCCGGGACCCAGGCCCTGAAGGCCTTAAAGGAAGAAGGGTATGAAGTGGTCCTGGTCAACTCCAATCCAGCCACGATCATGACCGATCCGGATTTGGCGGACAGGACCTATCTGGAGCCCATCACCCCGGAAATAGTGGCCCAGATTATTGCCAAGGAACGTCCGGATGCCCTGTTGCCCACCCTGGGGGGACAAACCGGCCTGAATACAGCTGTGGCCGTAGCTGAGCAGGGAGTGCTTGACAAGTACGGAGTGGAACTTATCGGGGCTTCCCTGCCGGTGATCCAAAAAGCAGAGAGCCGAATGCAATTTCGGCAGGCTATGGAGAACATAGGACTGAAGGTACCCAAAAGCGGCATTGCCCAGACCTTGGAGCAAGTCCGTTCCTTTGCAGAATCTCTGGCCTTTCCTATTATCATCCGTCCGGCTTACACTCTGGGAGGGACCGGGGGAGGAGTGGCCTATAATAAGGAGGAACTGGAGGATATAGCCAGACAGGGCATGGCTGCCAGCATGACCTCGGAGGTCATGCTGGAGGAATCCCTTTTGGGCTGGAAAGAATTTGAATTGGAGGTCATGCGGGACGGCCACGACAACTGCGTGATCATCTGTTCCATTGAGAACCTGGATCCCATGGGGGTGCACACCGGAGACTCCATCACCGTGGCCCCGGCTCAAACCTTGACCGATCAAGAGTACCAGGCCATGCGGGATGCCTCTCTGGCTATCATGCGGGAGATCGGAGTGGAGACCGGGGGGTCCAATGTCCAGTTCGCCATCAATCCCCAGAACGGCCAGATGATGGTCATTGAGATGAATCCACGGGTCTCCAGGTCCTCGGCCCTGGCCTCCAAGGCCACAGGATTTCCCATTGCCAAAATTGCGGCCAAGCTGGCCGTGGGCTACACCCTGGATGAACTGCCGAATGATATCACCCGGGAGACCGTGGCCTGCTTTGAACCGTCCATCGATTATTGTGTGATCAAGATCCCCCGCTTTACCTTTGAAAAATTTGCCAAGGCCCAGGATGTGTTGACCACATCCATGAAGAGTGTGGGGGAGACCATGGCCATTGGACGGACGTTCAAAGAAGCTTTGCAAAAGGGGTTTCGCTCTCTGGAGATCGGCCTGCCCGGGCTGGCCAAAGAGTTCTACCCTCTGGATTTGGAGCCGGAGCTGATCCGCAGTAAACTGCGGGTGCCCAATTCCCAGCGCGTCATATACCTGCGCCAGGCCATTCTGGCTGGGTTTTCCGATGCCGAGATTCTGGATTTGACCAGCATTGATCCCTGGTTTGTGACCCATATCCGGCAATTAGTGGATTTCGAGGCTCGGCTGCTGGAAACCGCCGTAAATCATCCGGAGTGGAGCTCCCAGGGCTCTTTGTCTGAAGTCTTCCGGGAAGCCAAGGAGCTGGGCTTTTCCGATCAGCAGCTCGGAACCGTTTTTTCCCGCAGCGAAAAAGAGGTCCGGGACCTACGTAAATCCATGGGAATCCTGCCCACCTATAAATTGGTGGACACCTGTGCAGCCGAATTTGAGGCCTACACCCCCTATTTCTACTCCTCGTATGAACGGGAAAATGAGGCTCGCAGTACACAAGCCAGAAAAGTGGTCATCCTGGGTGGAGGACCGAACCGCATCGGGCAGGGGATAGAGTTCGACTACTGCTGTGTGCACGCTTCCTTTGCTTTGCGGGATATGGGGGTGGAGTCGATCATGGTCAACTCCAACCCAGAGACAGTGAGCACAGACTACGATACCTCAGACCGCCTCTACTTCGAGCCATTGACCCTGGAGGACACTTTAAACATCATCGAGCAGGAGCAACCGGAAGGGGTGATCGTCCAGTTTGGAGGCCAGACCCCGCTCAATCTGGCCGTCCCTCTTTTGGACAACAATGTCCCCATCCTGGGCACTTCTCCAGACAGCATTGATCGGGCCGAAGACCGGGAGCGCTTCCAGGACCTCCTGCACCTTTTGGATCTCAAGCAGCCGGAAAACGGGACAGCTGTTTCCGAGGAAGGGGCCTTGGCCATTGCCAAGCGGATCGGGTATCCTTTGGTGGTCAGGCCGTCCTATGTTTTAGGGGGGCGGGCCATGGAGATTGTGTTCGATGAAGAGGACCT
This sequence comes from uncultured Desulfohalobiaceae bacterium, assembly GCA_964619345.1. Lineage (GTDB taxonomy): Bacteria > Desulfobacterota > Desulfovibrionia > Desulfovibrionales > Desulfothermaceae > Desulfovermiculus. The sequence goes on along the minus strand of CAZUER010000006.1, from coordinate 2,820 downwards.
TCTCAACTACTTCCGGGAAGCGGTGGTCATATCTCCGGATCATCCCATCCTCCTGGACAAATTCATGGAAAACGCCATTGAGATTGATGTGGATGCCATTTCAGACGGGGAAGAAACATATGTTGGCGGAATTATGGAACATATTGAAGAAGCCGGGATCCATTCCGGGGACTCGGCCTGTGTTCTGCCTCCGCACACCATCGGTCCGGATATGATCGAGGAGCTCAAACGTCAGACCAGGGCCCTGGCCCGGGAGCTTCAGGTCAAGGGCTTGATGAATATCCAGTTCGCCATCAAAGACGGGGATATTTATATCCTGGAAGTCAATCCCCGAGCTTCCAGGACTGTTCCCTTTGTGAGCAAGGCCACCGGCGTGCCCCTGGCCAAGCTGGCCACCCGGGTGATGATGGGCGAGCGCCTGCAAGATCTTGACCCGTGGTCCAGGCGCAAACGGGGATATCTGGCGGTCAAGGAGGCGGTTCTGCCTTTCAGCCGCTTTCCGGGAGTGGACACCCTGCTGGGTCCGGAGATGCGGTCCACCGGAGAGGTTATGGGCATAGACGCCTCCTTCGGTCTGGCCTATATCAAGAGCCAGTTAGCGGCCGGCCAGAAACTGCCCTTGCAAGGCACGGTGTTCATTTCGGTCAATGATCGGGACAAAGCCCATATGGTGGAAGCGGCCCGCATCTTTTCCCGGCTGGGACTGCACCTGATAGCTACAACGGGCACAGCCGATTTTCTGGCCCAACACGGGATTTCGGCCCAAAAAGTGAACAAGGTCTATGAAGGCCGGCCCAACGCCATTGATCTGATCAAAAACAAGAGCATCAATCTGGTCATCAACACCTCTTCTGGAAAATTAACCATTCGGGATTCTTCGTCTCTACGCCAAGCCACCATTCTCTACAACCTGCCCTACACCACCACTCTGGCCGGAGCCAAGGCCATGGCCCAGGCCATGCACGAACTGCAGGGCCGGGGAATGGAAGTGCGCAGCTTGCAGGAGTATTACGGGTATGCCTAAGGAATACTGTGGTCTGATTGGAATTTACAGCCATCCGGAGGCGGCCAGGATGGCCTATTTTGGGCTGTACGCCCTGCAGCACAGAGGTCAGGAAAGCGCCGGAATCGTCACCTGGGATGGAGAACGATTGCGGGAACAACGGGGTATGGGCCTGGTAGCCGATGTGTTCAGTGAGAGACATTTGGGTCATGAGCTGAAGGGCAAGGTGGCCATGGGCCATATCCGCTATTCCACCACCGGGGCTTCCCTGTTGCGCAATGCCCAGCCCTTTCTGGTCCGTTTCCGGGATTTGCACATGGCCATCGCCCACAACGGCAACCTGGTGAACACCTACCAATTGCGCAAGGAGTTGGAAGACCAGGGCTCCCTGTTTCAGACCAGCATGGACAGTGAGGTCTTCATGCACCTAGTGGCCAAGAACTTGAACGGGAACAGTCTGGAAGAGGCCATAGCCTGCGCCTGCCGCCGGGTTCAGGGCGCCTATTGTTTGCTCATTCAGGCCAACTCCAAGTTGATCGCCGTCCGGGATCCCTGGGGCTTTCGTCCTCTGGTTCTGGGCCGGGTAGGGGGAACCACGGTCCTGGCCTCGGAAACCTGTGCCCTGGATCTCCTGGAAGCCGAGTACCTGCGGGAGGTACGACCCGGAGAAATGGTGGTCATCGAAGGAGGCCGTTTGTCCAGTATGCAGGCCGTAGAGTCGCCCCGGACCACCCCGTGTATTTTTGAACTCATTTATTTCGCCCGCCCAGACTCCATAATCTTTGGGCACACTGTATATACCTGCCGGAAGCACATGGGCCGGGCCTTGGCTGAAGAGGCACCGGTAGATGCTGATTTCTGCATGCCTTTTCCCGATTCTGGAGTCTATGCCGCGGTGGGGTATGCCCAGGCCTCAGGATTGCCTTTTGAAAACGCCATGATCCGCAATCATTATGTGGGACGGACTTTTATCCAGCCTTCTCAGGATATGCGTGACTTTGGAGTGCGGGTGAAGCTCAATCCTGTCAAAGAGATGATCAAGGGCAAACGGATTGTGATCATTGAAGATTCCATTGTGCGGGGGACGACCATCCGGACCCGGGTCAAAAAGCTGCGGGAGATGGGAGCCAAGGAACTCCACTTGCGGGTCAGCTGTCCGCCTATTTGTCATCCCTGCTATTATGGAATCGATTTTTCCTCCAAAGGGGAACTTATCGCCGCCAATCATTCGGTCTCGGACATTGCCAAATACATCGGTCTGGACTCCCTGCATTATTTAAGTGTCGAAGGCCTGCGCCAGGCCGTGGGGGGCACACAGGATTATTGCCTGGCCTGTTTTCAGGGCGATTATCCTGTTTTGCCAGGTGAAAATTACGGCAAAATGTGTTTCGATTCATAATTTGGGGCAGGTGAAGACTGCCCCGAATTATGAATATGATGAGTCTTGTTCCATACGAGCTTAAGAAAATATGACCATTCTTCATTCTCAAATCGATAAAAAAAAAGCCGTTTCCCGGAATTGGCTCGATCTGGCCAGGCAAGTCATGAACACGGAAATCCAGGGCCTGGAGCATGTCCGGGACAACCTGGGGCCGGAGTTTGAACAGGCCTTGCAGGTACTGGCCGGCTGTCAGGGACGGGTGGTGGTCACCGGCCTGGGGAAGTCAGGGTTGGTGGGCCGCAAGATCGCCGCCACCTTGAGCAGTACCGGTACTCCGGCCACATTTTTACACCCAGTGGAGGGAGCACATGGAGATCTGGGCATGATCCGCCCCGGAGACGTGGTCCTGGCCATCTCCTATAGCGGGGAGACCGAT
>CAZUER010000005.1:0-71034 GCA_964619345.1 uncultured Desulfohalobiaceae bacterium | reverse complement strand
TGTGGCATTTTAGGTGCTTGACTTTCTGACGAATCGAGTTTTTGCACCGGCATCAAGAAAAGGAATTTTTAAAGAAGACACAATTAAACAAGATGTTTATTTTGTGATTAAGGAAAAACTTCAAAAGCGGTCTTTTGGTAGGAGAAATATTCAGGTTACAATGCCTTCTTGCTTTTTATTGGGACAATGTTCCTTCAGTAAGGTTCTTTTCCTATGCACTTCAGAATGGTTTTTTAAGTGAATGGACGAAAGATGGATACCCTACAAAAAGCCTAAGAAATAAATATTCTCAATTTAAAAATGTATCTCATCTTTGGGCTACAGTGAATTATATGTCAACAATCAATGAGGAAAATAGGCTTGATCATCCAGTGGACTATGCAGCTCTTTTCACTGGTGAGTTTTTGGGTCTTGCACAGATTTTCAGAAATATAGCATTGAATGCTAAATTGATAAAAAAAAAGACTGATCTTTGGATGCCAAAAAAATGGAGAGAGTTGGCAAATATTCCACATATTATTGATCCTATGCCCTCCAAAGGATTTGAAAAAGATAAAAAATACCTCGAAAGTTTTTGGGAAGACTACCTTGAAAAAGAATACTGGAAAGGGAATTGAGTAGATGATCTAAAAAAAAGTGGGAACGAAAGACTAGCTTTTTCTGCCTATTTTGAGGCTTAAAGGTCCAGAATATATGCATTCATATATCTGGACCTTTTTTTTTCCACAACAAGGTATTGATATTATTATGTTATGGTGTGCTATGATCCCATTTAAGATCTTTAAAGGGATTTTTTTGTGCCTAAAAAACCGTGTTAAGGATCAACACCAATTTATGTAGGGATAGATCTTCAAGTGTCGGCCCGGCCGGAGATTCTATGGGAGCTTAGCCCATATCCTGGTCATCTTCATACAAATCCTTGGTGGAGACCCCGAGGGCGGAGGCGATTTTCGCTAAAGTGCGAAGAGTGCATGTTTCGATTTTTTCATGGGATCGAGCGTGGAGAACAGTTTTATTCGCAAGTCCTGTTCTTGACATAAGTTCTCGGAGTGTGACCCCGTTATTTTCCATTATGTCCTTGATATTGCTTTTCATTGGTCTGTCTCCTTTTTTGATGTATTTTTTTACACCAAAAAGATTGACAGGTCTGCATCATTATATTACACCTAGACCTAATAAAGTGATGCAAAGAAATTAAAACTCAAACAAAGGAGACAAGACCATGACCAGCGATGAGCAAAGGTTCGTAACATTTTGGGCAGATAGGCTACCTCCCGTTATTGCCCGCAAGCACGTGGGTTGGTTCCTGGGCGGTATTGTCAGTCCCAGCGCATTACGCCTGGCCGACTCCCAGGGCAATGGGCCAGACAGTCCGGTCAAAATTGGCAAGTGTTTGGCCTACCACACATGGGAGCTCTTGACTTGGCTGATAGGGGCCAGAGGACTCCAAAAGATGCAAAACCTGAACAACATTTAAGGTCCGGTCACGACCAGAGGCTGGAAGAGCGATTTAAGTTGAAAAAAGATAATTTATTTTTTTGTAAATACATAACCATACGGAGGACACATGGGCTACATCAAAAACGAAGATATCCGGGGCGCTAAAAACTATGACGGGAGGGTCATCTGTGTGGATTGCGCGGAGGACCTAACAAGCTTTAAAGAGAAGGACTTAATACTTGAGAGCGATATTGAGCAAGCTGATGGCGTTTACTATTGCGATGAGTGTGGTGATTCACTGTAAGTAACAAAGACCCCCGTTGTGAAAAATTGCAAGAAGGGCATATGGATAAGAAAACTGACAAGAAAAGCGAAGCAATACGAGCCCTTGAGGAATTGAAAGTTGAAATATCAGAGGAGTCAACCCATAAGATGTTGGAAGTTATGGTGAGTGCACTTGAGAGCATCGAAGTCAATAAACAACCCCAAAACCAGGGTATGCAGGTACAGGAAGATATACTCAACGCTATTAATCAATCTTATGAAGGAGCAAGAGAGATCTCCGAGCTTAAGGAAAAATATGCTTTAAAGACTGTGGAAGTGGCTCAGCTATATGGAATGTCTAGGACGACCTTAGATCAGTGGAGAAGTCAGGGTCGAGGTCCGCGTTTCTTTCGCGAAGGTCGACTTGTTCTCTATCAAGTAAAAGATATCGAAAATTATTTGGAGGGGGGCATAGTCCGAACTATAGATCAACCATGAAAAAAGGAAGGCCTTATGGAAACTGACATGAAATCTCAATTGCATTTTGCGATGTTCCATTTGGGGAATATCTATAGATTCATTGCATTTGCGAATGAAGGCTCAAATGCAACGAAACTTCATTCAGCAATTAGCGAATTAGCATGGGCTTATGTCCACTTGCTCCATGAGGAGGGAAACTCAATGAACAAGATTGAAGCAATTAAGAGGACTGAGGAAGGCATTGTCCAGTTGGACAACTTGGTCAGATTGCTCCGGGATGAGGATCCGGATCAAGCAGGCAGGATCCATATATGGTGCAATACCTTGAGAGAGCTGAAGGATCAGTGGATGGATGAACTGGATGAAACGGAGGGGAATTATGGTCAAGTTCAGGATTACCGGGAAGCTGCATGCGGTGCGAGTTTATAATTTAAGAAAAGTCTTGGCCCAGGCCCTGATCTCTCTTGGCGGGGATGTCAAGGCCCGGACCCCTTAAACAATAAAAGCATAATTGGTTTACCATTTGAGGTCAACATGGATGATCGAATCCTGAGAAATAAGCTCGAGGTCGTGGACTACCTCCAGCGTCGAGGCTTCAAAATTGCGAAGTCCAAATTGTATGCAGACGCAAAAAAAGGATTGCTGCGGATTCAGGCCGACGGCTCGGTTTATGCCGGCGATGCCGAGGCCTATGCCCGACAGATGAACTTGCCCCGGCCGGATATGGATGGCCCGGATCCGGCCAAGATGGAGGTGGCCCAGCTGGAGAAATCTGAGCTTGAAAGACGCGAGCTCGAACTAAAAATCCAAAAGCGCGAATTCGAGCTTGAACGAGAGCAAGGGAAATACCTCCCCAAAGATCAACTGGCCCTGGAGCTGGCCTCCAGGGCCGGGGTGCTGGACTCAGGACTGAGGACCAAAATTAAGGAGAGGGCCAGGGACCTGGTGCATACAGCCAGCGGAAAACCTGAGCAGGTTCCCGAATTCGTAGCTCAGATGATGGATATTCTGGACGAACAAATGAACGAGTTCTGCCGGATGGACCGATTTCAGGTTGTTTTTGAGGATACAGGCGAGGAGGTGGAAAATGCAGATAGATGAATTGGCCAGGTTGCCATTTACGGTGGTGGCTCCCGTTGCCATGTATTCATCGTGTGGATCAATCGTTGATTGGGCAGATGGCATGAACATTCCCCCAAGTGCTGTTTACAGATTCTTTGGTGGCGACTCCACTGCCCTGGGGATTCAAAAGCTCCCAGAACTGTGTGTTGAAATGAGGTCCCCGTTGATCATTCTCTGGGCCCTGGCTCGATTCCAGTATTTAAAGCAGGCAAAGAGCTTTCAAGACGTTCGAGCAAAAGAGCTGAGCAATGAGCTGCATGCTTTAGGCTTAGCCTTGGGAAGAACAGCTGAAGCCCTGACCAGCGATGAGAATTCAATAAACGAAAATTTAGCTAAAGAAAACATCAATCGCCAAGTTAACGAGGTAATAAGTCATTGCTTTGAGGTCATCAGCACCCTTTCCGCTATAGAGGAAAGGCCGGAAAATAGAGGAGGCAACCAAGCATGAAGAGGAACTTAAATACGCAAGAGGCTGCTGAATATCTGGAAGAGCTAGGAGTTCCCTTTAGTCGTGGAACACTTGAGGTTTGGCGGTGTTATGGGCGTGGTCCTGAATTTAAGCGGATCGGCCGGAGGATTTTTTATGAAAAGCAGTCCCTGGATAGGTTCGCGCAGGGCCAGCGAGTACACACCACAGATTCCCTGGGTGTCTAAATATCAAAAAAGTAGAGCCCCGGCGGGCGAAACCGGGGCTCAAAAAAATCCAGCTGCTGAGGGCGGCCAGACCAATCAGGAGTCTTTACTATGACCGATTCCACATCATTTGTCAAGTCCGAGACCAGTCTTCGAAACCCGCCTACCCTATGGCCAGACCGGCCGATGGAATCCCCCGGACCCCCATTAAAATAAACTCGCCAAACGTCCCATAATATATACATATCCATTGGAGATTTTATGAATATTACCATTAAAGTAGACAAAAATGACATTAAGGAAGTTCTGGACCTCTTGGATAGATTTCCAAGTGCTTCAAGGAGGTCTGCAATAAGCGCAATGAGGTCTGTTGGATACAATATTCAGCAGGACCTGAAAAAAGAGGGCCTTGCCGGGTCACGGTCCAAATGGCCCAGGAGGAGCCCGTTTACTGTTGCGCTTAACAGAGCAAGCAAGACAAAAGATATAGATACGAAATATTACAAAAAAGGTTACAGAAAGGGATGGGTAAAACCGAAAAGATCCACGTCAAGAAATCCAATGCCAAATCTGATTAAGACGCCAAGGTATAGCCTTGACCAGAACATGGCGACTGGAAGTCTTAAGCTGAAAGTTGGACTCCTTAACAATGTTGAGAGTAAGCTTGTTGATTACAACGAAAACAAGAGCAGAATAAAAGTAACGGACAAAATGCGTCGATTCTTTTTTGCTTCTGGAGTGCCAATCAAAAACACAACGAAATGGATCGAAGTTCCGGCAAGAAAATGGTTTCCTCCGATCGAAGCCAAATGGGACAGCGCCAAAGTGGCTGGTCTCTTTGCTGATAAGTTTTTTGCCTCCATGGGCAGAAAGGGCATCAACTTATAAGGAGTTATAAATGGACAACGATAAATATGCACTGGCCAAGGAATGGGTGGATATGATGTGGCCAAGGATAAAAGATAAAGCTCTCAACCGGATATATGAACATCTCATTGAAGAGATGCAGGCTGAATACACAGAGAACCAGCTAAGGAAGATAGTGAGACTACTGAGGGACGAGGGTAACGATGAGCTCAAAGAAGAGGTCTTAAACGATTTATCAAAAGATGTATTTGGCCTGCTCCAATAATATATATGAGCCTTTATAAAGAATTGGGTCCTTCTAGTTACCCGGAATCCACAGGGGTACTAGGGGGGTCGATCCTTCCGCATTTTTGATGGAAGAGTTGCTCTGGAAAAACGGAAAAAGCCATTTAACCCCATGTGGTTAATAGGAGTTTCGATAATGGGTGAAGAAGGCAAAAAGTGGACTCCTGAAGTTATCAAGGCCGAGAGCGAGCGGCGAGCAAAGGAAATGAAGGATCAAGCTCAGAAGCATAAGAAGGCCAAAGATTCTTCACTCGCTTCAAACCCAGAATTTGTAGACCAATGCCTGGATGCAAACGAGTTTGGGGATTCGTTGATATTCGCTCACCATTTTGAAAAAATATATTTTTATAATTTCAGCGAAAACGAGTTCTATGTCTGGTTCGGCCATTACTGGAAAAGAGACACCTTAAATACCGCCCTGGCTCAGGTAGACCGTGTTGCTCAGGAGTATATGGCGCGAGTCGAGGCCTTGGATGGAATGATCCGGGAGGCCTATCAAGAGCAAAATGACGACAGTGCAAAGGCTCTGAACTACAGAAGACAAGAATTTTTGAAACGCATTAAGCAGTTGCGGACCCATCGAAGGAGAGGGAACATCCTGGAATATGTGAAGTCTAACATAACCAAGCCATTAGCCAAAGAAGGATCTGAGCTTGATTCTCATCCAGATCTTTTGGCATGCAAAAATGGGGTTGTTGACTTATCGACAGGCGCCTTTAGATCAGGCCGTCCAGAGCAATATATAACTAAGGCAAGTCAGGTGGAATATAAAGGCATAGAAGAGCCGGCGCCTACCTGGGAGCGATTTCTAAATGAAATCTTCTCAGAAAATCAAGAGCTGATCCATTACATGCATAAAGTCCTTGGATACGCGACCACAGGACATGTAAAGGACAACTCTTTTTTCGTCCTTACTGGCCAGGGCAGGAACGGCAAGTCTGTGCTTATAGAGATCGTGCAGCACGTTATGGGCGATCACATGGGACCCATACAGGCTGAACTCCTTTTGGATCAGGGGCGGTCACGTTCCAGCGCAGGTCCGAGTCCAGACATTATGGCCTTGAAAGGCCTTCGGCTGGCCACGGCCAGCGAGACCGATCAGGGGCGTAGAATAAGCCCTTCGGCTGTTAAGTGGCTCACAGGCGGTGATACTCTAATTGGCCGTAACCCACATGACAAGTTGACAACCAGGTTTCAGCCTACCCACAAGCTTTTTCTTTTAACGAACCATAAGCCCCACGCTCCAGCTGACGACTTTGCTTTCTGGGAACGGCTCCGTCTCATCCCTTTTGAGGTAAGCTTTGTTGACCGGGAGCCCAAGGCTCCAAACGAGCGCAGGGCAGACCTTGATTTAAAAAGTAAGCTTTTGGTTGAAGCCCCGGGAATACTGGCCTGGCTCATAAAAGGGGCCATTCTTTGGAGTCAGGAAGGTCTGAAGCCGCCAGCTGTCGTGACTCAAGCCACAGCCGACTATCATCGAGAAGAAGACATCCTTGCAGACTTTATTGACGAATGTTGTTTAGTTAGTAACGAGTTCGAAGAAAGCTTTTCCAAGCTCCATACGAAATTCCTTGAGTGGTATGAAGAAAATATAAGCAGGCGAGCTCCAGGGAAAAAAACTTTTGGAAATATGCTCTCTAAACGATTCGAAAGAAAAAAATCAAATAATATAAAATACATAGGTATAAAACTAAAAGATTATTAGTAAACAAAATGTGGGACGAACGGGAGGATTAAACCCTTTTGCCAGGTTTTTCCCTATATAACATATACTTTTTTAAATCTTATTATTACATAGATATAATCATCCCATTATCCCAAAATATATATATGTAGTTGTAAATAATATAATAATTTTTGGGATAATTGTTGGGATGAACGGGATTTTTGAAAAAATCATCCCAAAATAAAGTAAAGTGTATATCCTTATGAAAATGATCTTACCTCAAGATATTCGATCCTTTGTTAAGTTCCTGGATGAGCACCGCTGCCGGCTCTGGATGCTGGAGCAGCTTCACCCAGACGGGATTCACTGCCCCCACTGCGGCCAGGCCTTGGACGGAGAGCGGATCAGCCGGCGGTTCTATACACTCAAGAAGGTGGCCTGTTCTGAGTGCAGGCGGAAGTTCAATGCCTTTACCGGGACCCTGTTTGCACACACACGAATGAGCTGCCGGCAGATCATTGTCATGTTCCTGTTGCTCCGGATCGGAAAACGAAATTGTGAGGTAGCCAAATGGGCCAAGGTGAGCCCTGCTACAGCCCTTCGCTGGAGGGATATCCTTGTGGCCCATGGGGCTGAGCTGGGGCAGAGGTACGTGGATGCTGATGACCTGCTCTCCGGGCCGGGATCTCGGGAGCATTCGCCTTGACGGTAAAAATAGGGGGAAGGGATGACTTTGACTAAACTTCCCTTGGGCCTTCCAGGGGACATTGAAGACTGCTTGGGTTTGATCTCTGAGCATAAGGCCAGGGCCTGGCTCTTGGACCGCTTCCATCCACGTGGACTGGCATGCCCGGATTGTGGCGCGGTCCAGGACCATGAGCGGGCAGGCAAGATGTTTGACCTGAAGAAAGTGTGCTGCAGCTCCTGTGGCCGGAGTATAAATGCTTTGGTCGGGAGCATACTGCAAAATGCGCTTATAAGCCCTCAACAAATGGCTCTCATGTTGGTCTTGTTTAAACTTGGCCATAACAATGCAGTCATATCCAGGATCCTGGGTATGGATCCGTCGTCAATCTTCCATAGGCGAAAGGTCGTCTTGGCTAGTGGCGGCCGGCTGTGGCCTGGTGGTCACAAGAGAGAGCCGGCTGGCCATGATGATGTAAACGACGGAGGTGATTATGCCTAAAAGGCCAGAACCGCAATTTTACCTTGAAAAGCCTGGCAGAGCGCGGAATCAAGCCAAATGGAACCGCAAGCGCAGAAAGCGGAAAAAGAAGAAATGAGGGAGCCATGAGCAATAAACTTCTCCGGGCAGATCAAGTTCAAAGGCGGCTTGCGTGCTCAAGGACAACAGTCTGCAAATTGCTTCGAGAGGGACATCTCAGGGGCTTCAAGGTAGGTTCACAGTGGCGAATCTATGAAAATTCTCTGCAAAAATACATAGAAAATTCCGAAAAAGCTTGCGTATCATGCGTCGCATAAACGACAGAACAAAATCCCCCTTAATAATGCCCTCAGTTATCAATGACAACCACAATACAACGAGGGCCGTATGAATGACATTGCAGGCAAGCTTCACAAAGAGCTCCACAGTGTGGCCAAATCATACTTGGATCAGATCCAAGAACTGGAGGCTTTGGCCAGGAACAAACGGCAAGCTGTTACTGAGCTATCTCAGGAGGCAGGAGTAAAGGAACAGGAGATCGAGTCCCTGAAGGCTGAGGCCCAAGCAACCCTTGGCCGGGGTGGAGATCCAAGGCCACTGCTGGCCAAGACCTCAAGCCTCAAAGGTGAACTCGAGGACCTTCAGGGCTTCATCGCCGATGCCGGTCAACCAGACAGGGACGAGCAGGCCAAAATCCAGGAACTCAAAGACGAGCTGGCAACCGAGCTTCATAAGCGAATCGCAGCTTCCAAGACCCTTCAGGAGCAGAGCAAAGCCCTGATGGATGCCATGAAGCAGGTGGTTCAGGTCCATGAGGACTGGATGCAGAACGTCAAAAAAGTCTGCTCTGATATTGGTGTGGGCGCAAAGAAGCACAGGCTTCTGGAGTTCAAAGAAAATTCAGAGGAACGGAAGCTGGCCGACAAGATCAATTCATTCTCAAGCAAGTACAGCCACCTGGTGGGTGGCGCATAAGGGGGAGATGATGCCTTTTCCGATACACGAACAAGATAAGTTTCGAGCGGCGGCGGCGGACGGTCTGGCCATGACTATGGGGATCCAGGTTCAGAGCCCGGCCCCCGGTGCGCAGGATTTTCGGGGTGCAGGCCTTCAGCACATTGCCCGGGAGTGCCTGGTCAGGTCTGGAGTAAGCTCCAGCAAAATCAGTTCCAGGGTCCAGGTTGCTGATATGGCCATAAGGCTGATGAACCGTCAGGGGATGGGCACAGATGACCTAAGCTCCATCTTGCAGGACGTGGCGAACAAAAGCTTGCTCAAAGCCTATACCGAGGCCCCCCGGACCTTCTGGCCTCTGGTCCGCCAGGTTTCAGCCAGTGACTTTAAGACCATTTACGGGGTGAGCCTATCCGAGGCCCCAGAGCTGGAGTTGGTGACTGAGCACGAGGGATACAAAAGCGGAGATTTGACCGATTCTCATGAATCCTATTCGGTCAAGACGTATGGCAAAATCATTTACCTGACCCGGCAGGCCCTGATCAATGATGACTCCAAGGCTCTGACCCGTATGCCTCAAATGCTTGGGGCAGCTGCGGCCCGGAAAGAATCGGACATTGTGTGGTCACTGATCACATCCAACCCCACGATGAATGAGGATAACACAGCCCTTTTTCACGCCGATCATTCAAATCTGGAGACAAACGCGGCCAACAAAGGTGTGGTTGATACCGACAAGCTCAGTGCAGCCAGGGCGGCAATGCGGAAACAGGCCGGACCAGGTGGTGCAACTCTGGATCTTCTGCCCAGGTATCTGATTGTCCCCGTGAGCCAGGCCACCAGTGCCGAGGTGATTCTTCGGTCTGCATCGAATCCCCAGGTTGAGATGAGTTCCGGGGTCTATAACCCCTGGCAGACCTTGACCCCAATTGCAGAACCCAGGCTGGATCATGTGTCCACCAAAGCCTGGTATCTGGCCGCGGACACAAACCAGGTGGACATCCTCGAACTTGCTTATCTTGGGGATGCTGACGAACCCTATATTGAGCAGGAGCGCCAGTTCAACCGGGATGCAGTCGGATTCAAGATCCGGCATGATTTCGGTGCAGGTCTGATGAATTTTCGCGGCTTGTTCAAGAATCCAGGCGAGTGATGGCAAGCAAGGCCTTATGCCTTGTTTATATAATCCCCGGCCGCCTTGGCAGGCCCAGGCCGGGGAGAGGGCTCCCAGCCGGGTTCAGTTCAGAACCGCAAGGGCGCGAACACTGGATGCGTGGCGAGATAACGGCCAGAGTCTGCGGAGCGTATCCTCTCTCGCGGCAGGCATTTTTCGTGGCATAGCCCGCTCACAACAAGTGGGCGGGCTTTTTCTTTTTGAGTCTGACCAGGGGGTGACATGCAGAGATCGACAGAAATTATGCTCGCTCTGGCCCTCAGAGATGCAGAAAAGGGAATTAAGTACAATCCGGGAGATGGGGCGTATTGCCCCTGGTGTGGTCACAAGCTCAGGGTCATGGATACCAAGCCTTGGAACGAAGAGAAAAGGATCCGGTATCAGATATGCCTAAACAGCAAATGCGTTCTATGCACGATGGATAAATACATAAAAAGCATCGAAACGGCAGAAGATATGAAGGGGAAATGAAAATGGCCGATCTGCAAAAAACCATAGATATAGTCCTCAGTGGTCATGACCGGGCCAGCCAGGCCTTGGACGGCGCCTCGACCAGCATGCAGAAGCTGGGCAAGAGTATGCGGGGTCTGGGTAAGGTAGGGGTGGCCGCAGCTGCGGGTATAGCCGCTGTGTCCACGGCTGTTACCGGCCTGGTGGCGGCTGGACTCAAAGAGGCCTACGACCAGTCGGTCAAGTTCGAGACGGCCATGACTGATCTGGAAAAAGTCCTGGGTTCTCAGCCGGAACAGCTGGACCGAGCCCAGCAGGCCGCCATGGACCTGTCCTCCACCTACGAGGTGGCTGCGGCCGAGGTGACTGATTCCATTGCCGGCTGGGTCCAGGCTGGATATGACCTGAACGAGTCCGTTGTCCTGGCCGAGGAGTCCATTGCCCTGATGTACGCCTCGGAGATGGACGCGGCCACAGCCACCGAGTCTTTGACCAAGATCATGAAGGGTTTTGGCCTGGAGGTGGGCGAGGCCCGATCCAAGCTGGATGCCATCAACGAGATATCCAACAACTACGCTGCTTCCTCCACTCAGCTTTCCGAGGCTTTGGGGCGGGTGGCTCCGGCCGCGGACAAGATGGGCTTCTCCCTGGAGGAGATAGCCGCGGTCATGACCCCGGCCATCGAAAAATTCCAGGACGGAGAAAAGGTGGGTACGGCCTTTAAGACCATCCTGGCCAACATGGCCGCCCCGACCGGCAAAGTCAAGGAGGGACTGGAGCAGCTGGGGGTTTATCAGGGCATTGTCAATAATGAGTTTAGTTCTGGCAAAGAGGTTTTTGATGCCGTGGCCCAGGCTTTTGGTCAGCTGGACGAACAGCAGCAGGCTACTATTGCCACTCAGATCGCGGGCAAGGAGCATTTCACCAAGTTTTTAGCGGCTATGGGCAATGCCGAGGAGTCGGCAGGGGCCTATGAGGCGGCCATGAACAGCGTCGGATCCATTACCGAGGAGGTGGCCAGACAGCTGGAGTCCTCGGAGAATATCCTCAAGGTTCACCAGGAGTCCTGGAACAACCTTGCCGGAGCCATCGGGAAGAAATACAACGAATCCGTGGATGAGGTGATCAAGGGATCCTCTTTGATATCGGCTGCCCTGCGGGATTCGGTCAAAGAGGGTGATTTTGACCCCATATTCAATATTCAGCATACAAGATATACAGGGCGGGATATGCTGTATGGCCGAATACAAGGACATCTTTCTCAGCCTGGAAGGGAAAAAGAGCTGGTGGCCTGGTTCGCCTACTGGGTATATCGAAGGCTTATAAATTATCGAGAGACGGAGATTGAAATTGATGATTACAGGATTTTTGAGGTCTCAGATGAGCTTGCCAACGACCAAAGAGTATTGAAATCGATCCGTAGGTATGAAGGCATTGACTTTGCTGGAGAGAGGGAATTCAGCACACAAACAATTGCCTATCAAGAGGTCTCCGAACGGATAAGGGATAAGTTCGGCATTCCAAAGCCAGATACAACCAGAAAGCCAAAGGCCAGAAAGGATTCTTCAACTGGATGTCTTGCGTCCTTCTTTTTGTTGGTGGTCATTTTTGTCTTTTTTGTGGCAACGATTGTTTGGGCTGGGAAGTATATATTTGGACTATAGCATGGGATAGGTGTGGTCGATAGATGGGTAGCAGACGGGTAGAAAAAGATCATACTGCCTCAATTGCAAGAAGTAAAAATCTTTTTGGGTAGAAAGGGGGTAGAAAAGCTTTATCCTTTCTTTTTTATCTACTTGTTTTTATTGACGAAATTATGGCGGAGAGGGTGGGATTCGAACCCACGTGGCGGGGTAAGCCGCCAACCCGATTTCGAGTCGGGCGCGTTATGACCGGACTTCGCTACCTCTCCGCAAATAAAGGCGAGAGCACTGTGGAAAAAGACTTTGCCCGATTACATGCCTTTTGGGCCTTTGTTCCTTCTCTGGGTGAAGAATTTACTCAAGATATTTTCACATTCCCGGGCACAGACACCTTCCAGGATCCAAAAGGCATGATTGATCCACGGGTAATCTTCTGGAAAACGCATTCGAGAAACCACGGCTCCGGACTTGGAATCCCGGGCTCCAAAGACCACCCCGGCCACTCTGGCCTGCA
Organism: uncultured Desulfohalobiaceae bacterium; assembly: GCA_964619345.1. Lineage (GTDB taxonomy): Bacteria > Desulfobacterota > Desulfovibrionia > Desulfovibrionales > Desulfothermaceae > Desulfovermiculus. Next base: position 58,377 of record CAZUER010000005.1, on the reverse strand, counting down.
CCAAAGCACCTGCGCACATTATACAGGGTTCCAACGTACAGACCAGCACTGAACCGGGCAAGCGGTAGTTTCCGACTATCAAGCCAGCCCGGCGCAAGGCCACTATTTCGGCATGGGCCGTTGGATCATGGCTCAATATCGGAGCATTATGCCCCTTGGCCAGCAGGCGGCCCGAAGAATCCAGAATTATTGCCCCAATGGGCACCTCATCCGCTTCTTCCGCCTTCTCGGCTTGCTCCAAAGCTTCGTGCATCCAGAAAGACCAGTCAGCTGTTATGCTCATTATTACGAGTCTGAGGCCCTTCGTCAAGGGCTGTATCTGATCCGCCTGCAAGATGTCAGCATTGCAGGCCCAGGGTACAGAGGGCAGTAGTCATACGAGAGGGCAGAAAAACCACAGAGTTATTTTGCCAGGCGATCTTCATCACTGATAAGATTTTCCGCTTTGCCTCAAAAAAGCAATGCCATTGGCAAATAAGGTGGCCCCGGATTCGGACTGTTCCCCCCGCGGCCAGCGGGGATGGTTGGTCCTGTGGTTATAGGCTTCGGGGTGAGGCATGAGTCCGAAAATGCGTCCGGTAGGGTCACAAAGTCCGGCGATGGCTTCCACTGAACCGTTGGGATTGTCCGGATATTTTTGAGTGGGGGCCCCGGAAGGATCTGTGTATTTCAGAACGATATGATGGTCTTGTTTCATTTCTTCCAGGGTAGGTTCATCCTTGACTATCAGCTTGCCTTCCCCGTGACGGACCGGAAGATAGAGCTTCCCAAGGCCTTGGGTAAAGACGCAAGGGGAGTCCTGGTCAGGCTGCAGATATACCCAGCGGTCTTCAAAGCGAGCGGAATCGTTGTGACCCAGGCTGACCTCCCGGCTTAAGTATTTTGATCCGGTAGCCGGTAAGAGCCCGAGTTTGACCAGAAGCTGAAATCCATTACAAATTCCCATGATCAAGCCGCCCCGCGCGTGCAAGTCTATTATCTCCTGGACCAGGGAGAGACCGGATCGGGTGGTGGTATGCTTAAATCTGGACGCTGCGGCCTGAGCGGCTCCTAAATGGTCCCCGTCCAGAAAACCGCCTGGAAAAATGAGAAAGTTGAAATCCGTCAACCGAATTGTTTCTTGGACCAGATCGGCGAAATGGGCGATTGAAACCTGGTCGGCCCCGGCAATTCGGCAGATATACGCGGTTTCCCGCTCGCAATTGGTGCCGTAGCCGGTGAGGACCAATACTTTTATCTTTGGCATACAGAGCCTCGAATGGAAGTGGTTTGGGGTTCGGGAAATGCTTGACAACAGTTATGGCCCATGGCTAGGTCTCGGGCCGAAACCGTTGGAGGAGAAAACCCCCGATTGTGTGGTGTACCTGTTGTCCGCCGGGTACGATACGAAGAGAATTTCCAAGAGTCAACGCTGCACGGTAATTATGGACTTTTTTAGGGCAGGGCGGTATACAAAACCGGGATGACGGATATGAGAGTTTCCGTGAACCCTTGAACAAGGTGGCTGCATGCTTTCGTATGAGGGATTCGAGGCGGTTCAGGTGCCATGGTCCAGAGTCTTAAGGAAAAGGAGACTATGAAAACCAAATTTCTATTCGTAACCGGTGGAGTGTTGTCTTCCTTAGGCAAGGGACTGGCTGCAGCCTCCATAGGAGCCTTGCTCAAGTCCCGGGGCTTGAAAGTCACCATTCAGAAGCTGGACCCGTATATTAACGTGGATCCCGGGACCATGAATCCCTTCCAGCACGGAGAGGTGTTCGTTACCGACGATGGGGCGGAAACGGATCTGGACCTGGGACATTATGAGCGGTTTCTGGCTCAGCCCATGGCCCAATACAATAATTACACCTCGGGTGGTATCTACTATACAGTGATCACCAAGGAGCGAAGGGGAGACTATCTGGGAGGTACGGTTCAGGTCATCCCCCATATAACCGATGAGATCAAAAAAGCGATCCTGGGAGTGGCCAGAGGGGATGAGGATGTGGCCATTATCGAGATCGGAGGCACAGTGGGGGATATCGAAGGTTTGCCCTTTCTGGAGGCTATCCGCCAGCTGCGCTCTGACCTGGGCAAGGAAAATGTGTGCTACATCCATCTGACGCTGGTTCCCTATATGCGGGCAGCCGGGGAACTGAAAACCAAGCCCACCCAACACAGCGTCAAGGAGCTGCGGAGCATAGGGATTCAGCCGGACCTCATCCTCTGCCGCTCCGAAGTGGAACTTGCGGACGAACTGAAAGCCAAGATCGCCCTGTTCTGTAACGTGGAGCAGGATGCGGTCTTTTCGGCCGTGGATTTAAACAATATCTATGAGTTGCCTCTGGCTTTTTACAATGAGGGCCTGGATCAAAAAATCGCCATCATGCTCCGTTTGCCAGCCAAAAATCCTTCTCTGGCCCCCTGGCAGCACCTGGTCCACACCCAGAACAACCCCCAGGGCCAGGTCAAAATCGGGATCGTGGGCAAATATGTGGATTTGAAAGAGGCTTACAAGAGCCTGCACGAAGCACTCATCCACGGAGGGATCAGCAACCTGGTCTCTGTGGAATTGGTGTATGTCAGTGCCGAGGATTTAAGCTTTGATAATGCACCAGCCATGTTGCAGGGCCTGGATGGGATCCTGGTCCCTGGAGGTTTCGGCTACCGAGGGGTGGAAGGCAAGATAGTGGCCAGCGGTTACGCCCGGGAGCACAAGATCCCTTTTTTCGGCATCTGTCTGGGAATGCAGTGCGCGGTCATCGAGTTCGCCCGCAACGTCCTTGACCTTCCGGAAGCCAATTCCAGTGAATTCGTTCCCGATACTGGGGATCCAATTATTTACCTGATGACAGAGTGGTATGATTTTCGAACCAGCAGCGTGCAGACCAGGGATGAGACCTCGGACAAAGGGGGGACCATGCGCCTGGGATCCTACCCGTGCGAACTCAAAGAAGGAACCAAAGCCCGGGAAGCGTATGGATGCTCAAGGGTTGAAGAGCGGCACAGACATCGCTATGAGTTCAATACAGAATACTCGCAGGCCTGCCAGGAGTCAGGGATGGCCTTGAGCGGAACATCCCCGGATGAAACCTTGGTGGAAATCGTAGAAATTACAGATCATCCCTGGTTTGTCGGGTGCCAGTTCCACCCTGAGTTCAAATCCCGGCCCATGCAGCCCCATCCTCTGTTTCGAGATTTTATCCGGGCGGCTAGGGACAACAGATGAGTTTGCTTCATCCTGTACCATCATCCTTGTTTTTCATTGCCGGTCCCTGTGTTCTGGAAAGCCTGGATCTTGGACTGAGAGTGGCCGGAGAGCTGGCCGAGCTGGGCCACAAGCTGAACGTGCCCATGGTCTTTAAAAGCTCTTTTGACAAGGCCAACCGCTCTTCAAAGGACAGCTTTCGGGGGCCGGGATTGGAGAAGGGGATCTCCTGGCTGGAAAAGATCAAAGCTGACAGCGGGCTTCCAGTGACCACGGATATCCACCTCCCGGACCAGGCCGGTCCTGCGGCCCGGGTTGCCGACATCCTCCAAATCCCGGCCTTTTTATGCAGACAGACCGATCTCCTCCTGGCCGCTGGCCACACCGGACGGATAGTGAACGTGAAGAAGGGGCAATTCTTGGCCCCGTGGGATATGGCCGGTCCGGTGGATAAGATACGCACCACCGGCAACCAGGGGATTTGGCTCACCGAGCGGGGTACGAGCTTTGGATACAACAACTTGGTGGTGGATTTTAGGTCCCTGGATGAAATGGGCAAGCTGGGGGTGCCGGTGATCTTTGACGCTACCCATTCGGTCCAGCTTCCCGGGGGGCTGGGGACCTGCTCGGGGGGAAACCGTGAATTTGTTCCCTTGCTGGCCCGAGCAGCGGTAGCCGCCGGGTGCAACGGCTTGTTTCTGGAGGTCCATCCCCAGCCTGATCAGGCCTTGTGCGACGGACCCAACACCTGGCCTTTGGACCGCCTTCAGACCCTTTTCTCCCAGCTCATTGCCCTGTCCGAGGTGATCCATGCCTGCTGAACATCTGGCTAGGGATGTGAAAATGCTCATCTGTGATGTGGACGGGGTGTTTACCGACGGGGGGTTGTATTACGATGAGTCCGGGCGGGTGAGCAAGCGGTTCAACGTTCAGGACGGATTTGGAGTCAAGTTGGCCCAGCGGATGGGATTGGAAGTGGGTGTGATAACCGGCTTGGAGTCCGAAGCGGTCCGTTTGCGTATTTTGGAGCTGGGAATCCGCGAGTATCATGCCGGACATCGCAAGAAAAAGGCTGTTCTGGACGACATTTGCCACCGAAACGGTCTTGATTATGCCCACTTGGCATATTTGGGGGACGACTGGGTGGATGCCGCGCCGTTGGCCCTCGTTCGCCTGCCTATGGCCGTAGCCAATGCCCAGGAAGAGATCAAGAACATGGCCGCCTGGGTCTCGGCCTACCCAGGGGGCAATGGAGCAGTTCGGGATGCCATCCGCTTCATTCTCCGAGCCCAAGGCAGCCTGGACCAGGCATGGCATTTATGGTCGCAAGCTTCAGACCGCGCCTAGCTGTTATTGTCTTGGTTTTGGCTTTGTTGGCTGGGGCGACCTGGTTTCTCTGGGAGCATTTGACCGACTCCAGCCCTTCAATGCAGGCCGTTTATCAAAATATGGACGTGACTGTAGAGGACCTGCGTTTGGTCCGGGGGGGCAAGGGAGAAAGGACCTGGGAGCTTCAGGCCCGGGAAAGCAGATACCTGCGGGAGGAGTCGCGCATAGAGTTTGACCGGCCCCGGATCGCCTTTTATAAAGAAGAAGGATCGGCTCCGATCCGGGTCAGGGCCCCGTCCGGGGAGTACTTTCAAGATGAAGGGATTGCCAGGCTCTGGCCTGAAGTCAAGGCCAAATACGGCCGGACCGCCGTGAACTCGCAGCAAATGATCTTTGTACAGCAGGATCAGGAGATCACTTTTGAGGGCGATGTGGTTATAACTCATCCTGAACTGCAGGCTACCAGCCAGAAGGCCATAATCGAGCTGAACAATAACCGTCTGGTGCTCACCGGCCAGGTAAAGGTGGATCTTCATGGGCCCAAAAATCCTTGAATCTCGTGTAGATTGTATATGCAAAGCCAGCCTTGTCTGTCTCTTCGTCCTTGTATTTTGGGGAGCACCGGCCTGGTCTCAGGTCTCGGAGCTGGATAAATCCCAGCCCATGCACATTGAAGCGGATAAGGTGGTTTATGGCCAAAAAGAGCGAAAGCTGGACTTTATCGGCCAGGTGTACGTCAAACGTCCGGACTTTGAGCTCTGGTGCCAGAAGATGGTCGTGACTCTGTCCGCTGAGGACCAGGGAGGGGAAAAACAGGGTGGCAACACATCCAGCTTGGGGGCGGCGGGCAGTGTGCGCAAGATTGTGGCCCAGGACAATGTCCGTTTGGTTATGGACAACCGGGAAGCAACCAGTGAAAGGGCAGAGTATTACGCAAGAGAATCCAAGCTCATTTTGGTGGAGAATGTTCAAATCCAAGAAAACAAAAACGTTGTGCGTGGGCACAAGGTGACTTTTTATCTGGATGCTGGACGCAGTGAAATTGAGGGTAAGGAGGGTAGCCGGGTCAGGGCTGTATTTTTTCCGGACCAAGAGGAACAGGACGAACAGTGATGTCCAGACTTGTAGCCCGTGAGCTGCGAAAGTCTTACAGCAAACGCTTGGTGGTCAAAGGAGTCGACCTGGCCCTGGACCAAGGAGAGGTGGTGGGGCTTTTGGGGCCCAACGGAGCAGGCAAGACAACCACATTCTATATGCTGGTGGGCATTGTCCGCCCCAATGCCGGACGTATCTTCGTGGATGAGACGGAAATTACAGCCTGGCCTTTGCATAAACGGGCCAGATATGGATTAAGCTACTTGCCGCAGGAAAGCTCGGTTTTCACCAAACTGACAGTGAGGGAAAATCTTTTGGTCATTTTGGAATTCACAGGTCTTTCCCAGGCCCGGCAAAAAGAGAAGCTGGCTTCCTTACTTTGGGAGCTGGGCATTGAAAAGCTGGCGGAGCAAAAAGCAGTCCATTTGTCCGGTGGAGAACGGAGAAGGCTGGAGATTGCCCGGGCCCTGATCCGGGATCCGGACTTTATTCTCCTGGACGAACCCTTTGCCGGTATCGATCCATTGGCGGTGGATGATATCCAAAAAATAATCAATGCCTTACGAGACAAAGGTATCGGAGTCTTGATCTCAGATCATAATGTGCGGGAAACCATGACCATATGTGACCGCGTTTCTTTGGTCTACGATGGAGAGATTATTTTAGAGGGATCACCGGCCGAGATCGCTGCTGACCCCCAGGCCCGCAATGTTTATCTCGGTGAACGATTTTGTTTGTGATTTCCGGTTTCTTGGTTTGCAATGCCGGTACTTTTATGGCAAATTTCGAATAGAAAGAAAGGTTGGCTGAGCATGGAGTTGCTAGGAGAGCACAGAGCTTCCATGAATGTCCCAGGTATCATGCAGCGTATATATATCCAAAAGATGAACCTATTATGAGTCTTCAACTTCGACAAAATCTTAAGTTGGCTCAGCAGCTGGTCATGACCCCTCAGTTGCAGCAGGCCATAAAACTTTTACAGCTTTCCCGCTTGGAGCTTGTGGAGACAGTGCAGCAGGCCTTGTTGGAAAATCCAGCCCTGGAAGAACGGGGACCGGAAACGGATCCAGAGGCTGAACTTCAGCAATCGGAGGAACGTAGCGAGAAGGTCAAAGAATTCGACGTTCACGAAGCGTCTCTGCTTAAAAGCGCCGAATGGGACGATTATCTGGGCAATTTTTCCAGCACCTCCCGACAGGCTTCGGAAAGGGAGTTGCCCGAGGAAATGGTTTCCTTTGAAACCATGCATGCAGCCAAGCCCACCCTGGAAAGTCATTTGCGGTGGCAGTTACACCTCTCCACCCTCACCGATCGACAAAAGGAAATCGGGGAAGTCATCATCGGAAACCTCGATACCCACGGATACCTGCACTCCAGCATTGAAGACATACAAGTCATGATTCAGGCCCAGACTGAAGAGATCGAAGAAGTCTTGGGCATTGTCCAACAGTTCGATCCCGTAGGTGTGGCCAGCCGGACTTTGTCCGAGTGTTTGCAGGTTCAGCTCCAGTTTCTGGGTAAGGACGATCCCATCCTTCACTCCCTGATCCACGATCATCTCGGAGATATTGAAAGCGGGAATCTACAGGCTTTGGCCAAAAAGTTTCAAGTCACCAGAGAGGATATCCAAACCTATGTCCAGATAATTCAGGGCTTGGATCCCAGGCCGGGCCGAAGCTTTGGGGGAGGAGAAACTTTTTACATAAGTCCGGATGCCTATGTCTACGCCTATGACGACGACTTTGTGATCATCCTCAATGACGAGGGATTTCCGGATTTACAAATCAGCCCTGTATACGCCCAGCTGTTGGAATCCAAAAACGGGCAACAGAACAAGCAATACCTGCAGGAACAAATGCGCCAGGGTTTGTGGCTGTTGCGCAGCATCCAACAACGTCAGCGCACCCTGTACAAGGTCCTGGAGTCCATTGTCCGATTCCAGCGGGAGTTTTTTTTGCACGGGGTCAGCCAGCTCAAGCCTTTGGTCCTCAAGGATGTGGCCGATGAAATAGAAGTCCATGAGTCCACAGTGAGTCGAATTACCACCAATAAATACGTGGCCACCCCCTATGGAATTTATGAGCTGAAATATTTCTTCAACAGCGGTTTGGGTACCAGCAACGGAGAGCAGGTTGCCTCGGAGAGTGTGAAGGCGGCAATTAAAAACTTGATCAGCCATGAGGATCCCCTAAAACCTTGGAGCGACAAGCAGCTTGTGGATTGCTTGAACAAGGAGTTGCAAGTGAACATCGCCAGGCGGACGGTGGCCAAGTACCGGGAGGCCTTAGGCATCCCCTCTTCGACCAAACGGAAAAAGAAAATTCAGTAAGATACGTGGTCTCTGAGGGAAAAAAGACGGCTATTTCATGAATCTTTGAGCAGGAGGCAGGCATGGACGTTGTTTTCAACTTCAAGAATTTCGAGGCCTCGAATCATCTGAAACAATACGCCCAGACACGTTTTGAAAAATTGGACAAATACATCCGCAACCCTGAGGCGGCCCAGGTCCAAGTCAACCTGGAAGTGGAAAAGTTTCGGCAGATCGCTGAAGTGACTCTTGCCGCTGATGAAAATAAGGTATCGGCCCAGGAAGAAACCGAGGACATGTATTCCACCATTGATATGGTTCTGGACAAGGTGGAAGCCCAATTGCGCAAATTGCGGGACAAGGAAAAGGACAGGCGGCGGGGCAAGGGAAATCGTTCCGCTGTCACTATTGAGCCCGGCCCGGGCCTTATATCAGAACAGAGCGGGGGAGAGGGACAGCCCCGAATCGTGTATACAGAGATGTACGAACCAAAACCCATGGACGAGGAGGAGGCCGCCTTCCGACTGCAAAAATCGGATTATGACTTTCTGGTCTTTTTCAACGCCGGGACCAATCGAGTCAATGTCATCTATCGAATGAAAAACGGCGACTTCGGACTTATCGATCCCAGGATGTAGGCATGAAACTTTCCGATTATCTGACCCCGGACCTGATCATCTCCGAGCTTGCGGCCACCTCCAAGTCCGAGGTCCTGGCTGAACTGCTGGAACCCTTTCAGGCCAAGTGGCCGGACAAAGACAAGGAAAAGGCCCACACCGTCCTTATGCAGCGGGAAGAGTTGGGCAGTACGGGTATAGGTGACGGTGTGGCCATTCCCCATGGAAAGCTGGACGATCTGGAAGACATAGTGGTTATAGTCGGTCGCAGCCAGCAGGGAGTGGAGTTTCAGTCCCTGGATACCAAGCCCTGTTATATCTTTTTTCTGGTTCTGGCTCCAGAGCAGGTAGCCGGAATGCACTTGCGTATACTGGCTCAGATATCCCGATTGCTCAAGGACCCCGGTTTCCGGGAGACCTTTATGAATGCAGATGGGCACAGCGGGTTGTGGAGCCTCCTGAAATCTGTGTGAACTCTGGGGAACTGCGTCGGCTATGGAGCCTATGGACAGGTTATACACCGGCCGCCTCCAGCCGGGGAAAAACAACTTCCCCATGGTCATTTTGACCGGGCTGTCCGGAGCCGGCAAGAGCACGGCCCTCAACGTCTTCGAAGACCTGGGCTTTTTCTGTGTGGATGGACTTCCCTCCAGCATGGTTTCCAGGCTGGTCAGCCTGTTCTGGGCCCAGAATCCGAGCCAGTACCGAGGAATGGCCCTGGGCATGGATATCCGGCAGCCGGATTTGGTCCAGGAATGGCAGCAGACTTTGGAATGGCTGGCCTCCCGTAATATGCGGCCGCAAGTCATTTTCCTGGAAGCTGACCAGGAAACCTTGCTCCGTAGGTATGCGACCACCCGCCGTCCCCATCCTTTGGAATCTGTCCATCACGGCCTGGAGACGGCCCTGGACAAGGAGCGTGAGCTTTTGTCCACCCTGCGCCAAGATGCTGAGCTGATCATCGATACCACGACTTTTTCCATCCACGACCTGCGCCGATATTTGCAGGAAAAATGGGAGTTTCTGGCCGATACCCTGCAGGGATTGCGGGTGCATGTCATCTCCTTTGGCTATAAGTATGGAGTGCCCAAGGAAGCCGACCTGGTCTTTGATCTGCGTTTTCTCCCCAATCCCTACTTTGAGGAGCAGCTGCAACACTTGTCCGGGCAAGACGCTCAGGTGGCCGAATATGTCCTGCATGGGGATCCCGGGACTGGGTTTATGCACCGGTTGACAGATTTCTTGACGTATACCCTGCCCTTGTACGCCCGGGAAGGACGGTATAGACTGACCCTGGCCCTGGGTTGCACGGGAGGAAGACATCGGTCCGTGGCCGTTGCTGAATCTGTGTTTTTGACCTTGCAGGATCATGGTTACCAGGTTTCACTGGAACACAGGCACCTGGAGCTGGGGTGAGGGGATGATCCGAGCCATAAGGGAAAAATGGTTCCGCTTGGGCGTGAGAGGCCTCTATTTTTTGGCACATTTCATGTGTCGCAAACACATCATCAAAATAAGTTTCAGCGCAGCCAGAGGGAGCGCTGAAAGGAAATTCGGAATATGATTGGTGTTCTTATTGTAACCCATCTTGATTTTGGCCAAAAACTCCTGGAGACTGCCGAAGGCATCGTGGGCAAGCAGAGCGGGTGCCTGGCCCTTTCTCTGGATGCAGGGCACAATATGGAAACTGTGCTGGCAGATATCAAGCAGGGATTGGAGCAACTGGACAACGGCCAGGGCGTGTTGGTCTTGACTGATATGTTTGGAGGCACACCCAGCAATGTGTCCTTATCTCTTTTGGGCACAGGCAAACTTGAGGTTATTACCGGGGCCAATCTGCCCATGCTGTTGAAGATCTTCAACGGCCGCTCCTCAACCCCCCTGGAAGATCTGGCTCTGGATGCCAAATCAGCCGGTCGGCAGGGCATTCTGGTAGCCGGCGAGGTTCTCAAGCGCAAAATCGCCAATGAATAAGAACAAATTATGGGTTCGAATCGACAACCGGCTGGTGCATGGACAGGTTGTGGAGACCTGGCTGCCCTATTCCAATGCCCGGACCTTGGTTGTAGCCAATGACCAGCTGGCTGATGACGAGCTGCGGAAAGAACTCTTGCGAATGGCTGTCCCTACTGGTGTGGGTATTTTGTTTTTCAGTGTCCAGCAAGCAGCCGACCAGGTAACTGAATTGGGACTCCGGCAGGCCGCAGCGGACATCTTTGTCTTGTTCGCCTCCTGTGAAGACGCCAAAAGGGCCTTTATCAGCGGATTGAAATTCACTTTTTTAAATGTGGGCAATATCCATTACTCCCAGGGCAAAAGGCAGGTATGCGACCATATCGCGTTGGGGCAGGAGGACATATCCTGTTTGCGCTATTTGCAGGAGCAAGGAGTCAAGCTGGATTTCAGATGCCTGCCCAATACCCAAGTCAACGTACAAGCTTTGTGGTAATTTGCCGAATTTTTTAAAGGTTTGAAATGCATCTGTATCTGGAAATATTTTTGGTATTGCTGGTCTGGAGTTTTTTTTTGGCCTCATCACCCAATTTCGGACCGCTGTAAACACCGGTTTTTTCGATCGGCCGCTGACCGTGGGTCTGCTTGCCGCCTTGCTTTCCGGGCAATGGACCCCTTGCCTGGGAGCAGCGGTTTTTTTTGAGTTCCTGTGGCTGGATCGTTTTCCGGCCGGTACCTATATCCCTCCCCAGCGCATTTTAAGTACTCTTTTGGTCTGCAGCACTGCTTTTGTTTTGCATCTGTCCCATCCCTATCTCCTACTCCCGGCCATGCTGTGCGCTTTGCCGGCCGCACATCTGGGCACCTTGGTGGAGAAACGCCTGCGCCAGGAAGAGTCTGAAAATCATACCCAGTTGATGAACTGGTCGGATCAGGTTCAGCCCCAAGGCTTTCCGGTCCACATGATCTGGGTGAGTCTGGGCAGAAAGGTCCTTTGGGAGAGCGGCCTTTTTTTTCTTCTGGCTCTATTTGTTACCATTTTCACAGCTGCTGCCGGAGTGTTAACTCCCCTTGAACGGCTCACATTTCAGTTCGGGTGGCCCCATGTGTGGGCAGCGGCCCTGGTGGGGAGCATCCTCTCCGTGCGCATCCGCCGGGCCTATTACCTCTTAATCATCGGCCTCGGCCTGGGCACGGTCCTTTTGTTTTTTTAGAATGAATACGGGGGACTTGTGAACCTCTTGGCAGTTGATACCATTTGTGCTAAATGTCACAAGGTTTGCAGCGGGTGATGAAGACAATGAGAGCATTAAAAAGATGAGGAGGTAGGACATGACAGTTTATGTGGTTGGTCACAAAAGCCCGGATACGGATTCCGTCTGTGCGGCCATCGCCCTGGCGGATTTAAAGAGCAAGCTGGGCGTGGAATGCAAACCTGTGGTGCAAGGGGAGCTCAGCCCGGAAAGCAAGTTCGTTCTGGACAAGTTTGGATGCGATGCCCCGGAGCTGCTCACAGACGCTACAGACAAGCAGATCATGCTCGTGGACCATTCCGATCTTTCCCAAAGCCTGGACAATTTAAACAAGGGTGAGCTGATAGCCATTATCGACCATCACAAGGTCGGGGATGTGACCACTCCCAATCCCATCGAAGTCTGGACCTGGCCGGTAGGCTGCACCTGCACGGTTTTAAAGAGCATGTACGATTTTTACGGCGTGGAGATCCCCAAAAACATCGCCGGGATTATGACCTGCGCCATCCTGAGCGATACGGTAATCTTCAAGTCCGCCACCTGCACGGATGCGGACAAAAAGGCGGCCGAGGCTCTGGCCCAGAAGGCAGGCCTGGATGATCTGCAAGCCTTGGGGACCGAAATGTTCAAGGTCAAGTCCGCCATTGAGGGCACTCCGGTGCGCGAGCTGGTCATGCGCGACTTCAAAGACTTTGATATGAACGGCAACAAGGTCGGTATCGGGCAGCTGGAAGTGGTGGATCTTTCCCTCCTGGACGGGGTCAAAGGTGATCTGGCCAAGGATATTTCCAGCCTCAAGGGCGAGGGCAACTACCATTCAGTCTTCCTTTTGCTCACCGATATCATGAAAGAAGGCTCCGAGCTGCTTTTGGTTTCCGACGATCCTTCAAAGGTGGAAAAGGCCTTTGGCGTGGCCCCTTCCGGCGACAAAGCATGGTTGGACGGGGTCATGAGCCGCAAGAAACAGGTGGTGCCCAATTTTGAAAAGGCCTTTGGCGCCTAAGAGTTTGATCTTTTCAGCCCAGATAGGAAAAGCCCGGCCTGATCGCAGGCCGGGCTTTGTCACGTTTTTTTGGGCCAAAGCACCCCAAAAAACGTATGGCCGGATTGATCATATATGAAACTGTTGTCTCAGTATGTGCTCAGGCCGTATTCGATTTTGGACATGACCATCTCCGGTTCAATCAGGTCCATACGTCCAGGCTTGGTTTTTCGGGTGATGGGGACATATTCCGGTTCGTCGATATTGTAGGTGTCAACCAAAAGGTCTTGAAACCTGTATGGGCCGCACCTTTTGGGATTGGAATAGCCATACAGCCCAACCGTAGGTGTATTTAAGGCCACAGCAATATGTAAAGGACCTGTATCCGGGGCAACCACCAACCGGCAGCCTGCAAGTTGGAGCATGGTCCTTCTGATCGACTTTTTCAAAGCCACAACCGGGCGGTTGCTGCACTTGGCAGCAATATCCTCTGCAATCTGCAGCTCCCGGGAGCTCGGGCCCCCAATCAGCAACGGGGCCATATGCAGTTTCTGATCAATGAAATCAACGATCCGGGCATAACCTGCCGCAGACCAGTCCTTGTGTGGATGGGCCGAGGCGATAACCAATCCGATAGCCGGCCTGGCAATTTGGGAAAAGAATTCCTTCTGCCAAGCAATCTCCTGGTCTGTAAAGGAAAAGTCCCAGCGGGGAAACGTTTCTTCAAGACCCAAAAAATGAGCAAACTCTAAGAATTGATCCTGGACATGCTGCATGGGGTGTGGGGTAATGTGGAGGTTGGTGGCCCACCAATGCATTTCCCGGGAGCGATTCCAGTCAAAACCCAATTTGATTTCAGCCCGGCACAGAAAGGTCAAAAAACTTACCTTGGCGCTTGCTTGGGGGGCGATGACCAGGTCAAAGGCCTGTTCCCGGAGATGACCGAGAAAGGAAATCCAGTCTTGGAAACTGCTTTTGCGCTCAAATGTGATGAACCGGTCAATGCCAGGTTGGTACTTGACCATCTGGTAGGGGAGCGTCTGCAACACCCAGGTCAAATGTGCTTGCGGGAATCCCCGGCGAAGTATATTCATCAAGCCCAGGGCATGAACCGTGTCTCCGATAGCTGAGGTCCGGATCAAACAAATCCTTTTGGGATCCTGGGGTGGTGTTTTGCTGTTGGAGTTGGTAAGTTGCCTTCTCATTTCTCTCAATCACACAGTCAAGATTTTGAACAGTTAACCTAAAAAGGCTTGCTCATGCAGGTTGATATTTCCATTGGCGAGCTTGTGGACAAAGTCAGCATCCTGAAGATCAAAAGCCGCAAGATCCAGGATCCGGAAAAACTAAAAAATATTTATCACGAATTGGAGCTTCTGTCCCAGAAAATGGAGTCAGCCGGCATTACTTTGCAATCGCCAGAGTACCGGAAACTGGAAAAAATCAATACTGTCTTGTGGGATATTGAAGATCAGATCCGGCTCAAAGAAGCAAAAAAATCATTTGACAAAGAATTTATCCAGCTGGCCAGAAGTGTCTACCTGCAAAACGACGAACGGGCAACAGTGAAAAGGGAAATCAATAGGGCTTACGGATCGGAATTGATGGAAGAAAAGTCTTATACCCCTTATAGGTAGCCCTCTTTTTCCCCAATAGGTCGTGTCTTCCATCTTTTGTGCATCCAAAACCATTGCTCCGGGAAACGCTGAACCATGGCCTCAACTGCCTGCGTATAGAACTCGGCGGCATGAATGATCCTGTTCTGAATTTTTCCCTGCAACTGTGTTGAGTCCAGAGGATCCTGGACATGGAGAAGGTAATTGCCCCGTCCTTTTCTGAGCAAAAAAATGGGCCAGACCAAGGACTTGGATCTTACAGCCAAAACCGCAGGACCGATATTTACTGCGGCTTTTTGGCCAAGAAAAGGCAGGAAAATTGACTTGTTTCTGTGGGCATTGTGATCTACAAGGAATGCGCTGATCCCATAGTGGCGGAGACAATACAAAACTGATGCAGCGGCCTGGTTCTTGTCTATGATCTGATTTCCTCCTACCCCCCGATAGTGAGTCATTAATTGGGCCAGGGCCTTATCTTTGGGGTGCTTGACAATGATTTGGCGTCCTCTGTCCCCCCAATGGAGAGCCAGAATCGGAGCCAAAAGCTCCCAGGACCCAATGTGCCCGGTGGTGGCCACAATGGGACGTTTTTCCCTTACCATACGCCGAAAAAGCTGTTCTCGGTTACAGGAAATATTGGCGGCTGTAAATCGAAAATCAATATGCCTGGTCAGAAATATTTCGACGAATGATCTTCCGGTATGCCTGAAATTTCGCCGCGCTATTCGGGTGGCTGCTGCTTGATTTATGTGGAGATGAGAGATTAAGGCTTGGACTGCAGTAGCTCGCCTGCTGGCTGAAGCCATCCACATAAGCTCTCCCAGGAGGTCCCCAGCCACATTGGCCTGCTTGATGCTCAACTTTTGGATTGCAGTCCCCAAGCCTAGATAAAGGAGATATTGGAAGTCGAGATTTTTTACGTCCATGCCCAGCCTCCCGCTGGAGCGGATATTTAGTGCAGGTTGTAGCCGTACATTAAGAAGTCCCATGCCTGATCAACGGCTTCAGAGGTGCCGGAAACGGGCCAGACCTTGTCCAGGGAGCGGCGCAGCCGCTTGAGATTGGATTGCTGGCGATTTGGGCTTGGAGTGGCCCAGACTCCCCGGTCAAAATCGATCAGCCATACTGATTCATGGGTATCGAGAAGAATATTGTGGGCATTGAGATCGGCGTGGATAATGCCTAGAGTATGGAAACGCCGTAAGCATTTGCCGATCTCGATCCATAAGTCCTGGTGCACGAAGTCCTGGGTCAAAAGGGTGCTCAAAGGAGCTGCCTTCTGGATTCGCTCGGTGACAATATCGGCCCGGTAAAAGACCCCTGTCCTCTGCACCCGGGCGGCTATGGGCCTGGGCACGGGCAAGCCCTGGGCCTGCATTTTTTGAAGCAGAGTAAACTCCCGCCAGGCACGGGTTTGCTTGAGACCGGTCCACACATACACATCCCTCATGACCGGGGCGATGGCTCCTCCCCGGTGATAGTGGCGGAGAAAAAACTGCTTTTGATCCCAGACAAAAGCGTAGGCGTGGCCTCGACCCTGGGCTTGGTCCAAGAGCATTCCTTGGTGGAGCATGAAATCAGGAGAGAAAAAGCTGCTGTCCAGGCTGGGGAGCAGGGCTTTATCAAACACAAAGTATTCCCGGCCAAACCACGAATGTCTGCAAATTTTTTGGTGCATGTTGCTGCTGCGTCAAGATATCGAGATTGAGGACGCAAAGAAGTCTACGTCCTCATGGGAACTTGCGCAACTTTGGGACATGGCTAATACACATGTTGAAGCTGGACCCCTAGAAACTTGATTGCAGGAACCAATAATCCTTTGATAGCGCGATGATATGAAAATATTGGTCAGTCTGACGAGTACATATGAACGTACATCTTTGTTACGCAAGAGCCTTCCCTCTCTTCTCGATCAGGAGCTTGTCCCGGATGATCTGATTCTAAACATATCTGAAAAACCGTATTTAAAGGACAGCGGCTTTTCAGAAATCCCCCAGTGGCTTGGGAGCTTGCCAGTGACTATTAACTGGGTCCCGAATACTGGCTCTTACCGGAAGCTTTTACCGGTGCTCAATAATGCAAGCGATGGAGACTTGGTGGTCACAGCCGATGATGATGTCGTATACAGCCGGTCCTGGCTGAAACGGCTGATTGAAAGTTATCGAAGAAGCTCAAGAGCGATTATATGCGGCCGGGGCAGAAAGATGAAAAAAAACATTTTGGGGAGATGGCAAAATTATAGAAATTGGCCTTTGGTGGCCGATGAAACAGTTGGACTCTTTATTGTGGCCACAGGATGCGGTGGGGTTGTCTACTCCAGAAAACTGTTGGACTTAGATTTTGTCTTTGACCCCAAGTATCTTCATATTGCACCCTTGCAAGACGATTTATGGTTCAAGATGGCCAGTATGCGGAGAAAAGTCCCCACCATGGTCTGTCCGAATATAGATACAGGCAATATATACCTGGATCACAAGCTCGGCCTTGACAGGGAGAATTTTAACAAGATCTATACTAAAATCAGGTTGCTGAAGTTCATCAAAAGAACAATTATCCAGGCCAAAAACTATTTGGGCATCAACCAAACAGGAAACGATGCCGCATGGGATGATATCTGCACATACAGCAGTTTTTATTCAAAAAATAAGGAATAAAGAAATTGATCTAATGAAACTGAAGTCTTTTGATTATAAGCAAGCATTTGCACCAAATTATCAGCGGGCTCCAAGCAGTATTATTGCTTGGCTTGGTCTAACCTCCATGTTTGCCTTTGCCCTGTTTTTCTGGTTGTCCCGGGATTTGGGCCGGATTTGTGAAGTAACGGCGGTTTGTGTGATCGTATTCAGCGCTTGGCAAGTCTGGCAGCAAGACCGAGGGGAATGGCTGTGGCTGCTCATGCTTGGCTGGTTGGTGTTTATGCTTGGGGTAAACATGGAGGCAATGCTTACCTATCCACAGTTTGAAGGAGATCATATCCGGTATAGTCGTTATTACCTGCGGTTGTTTCTCTTTTTAGTAGCTGGATGGTGGCTGGGAGGCAACCAGATAACGGTGTATATTTTCCTTGGTTTGGGAGCAATTGGGTTGTTTGTGGATGTTCTAGTCAACTCTCAGGCCGAGGAATGGATGGGCCTGTTTTCCGGACAACGGGTTGATTTTGCCTTCCGTAACGCCCAGCACACTGCCATACTCTTTAGTATCATTCTCCTGGGGGCATTGTGCTTCTGGAGACGTTTTTGGGATATCAAAATTCGTTGGCTCCAACCCGGAGCCATCTTCATCTGGCTGGCTATGGTCATTATACCTTTCCTGATCATAACCGGAACTCAGACCCGTCAAGTGGTTCCTGCTTTTTTTCTTTGTCTATGTGCCACAGGTGTATGGGCCATGAGGAGGACCAAGGATTTCCGCCTGCAATTTCGTCGGTTTCTCCTTCCCTGTACCTTCGTCGGAATAGCAATCCTGGTGGCAGTGATTGTTGTAGATCCTTTCCAAGGTCTGCAGCAAAGATTTGCAGGAGAGCGGGATACGATTTTTCGGGTTATGCGCGGGGACTTCAACAATGTAGCATTAGATAGTGCTGGGATTCGTATTAAGCTTTGGCAACTCGCTCAGAAAAAAATTCTGGAAGCTCCTTTCACCGGGCATGGAGCTGCTACGAGATATAAGCTTATTGAAAATTCCGATCTTTCGCAAGATATTAAAAACAATTACCAACATTTTCACAATGGATACCTGGAAATGGGAGTTGCCTTCGGGATGCCCGGCCTGTTCATGCTTCCTCTCCTTTTAAGTGTTCTGGGCATTCGCCTCATCCGGGCTAGACATAAAAACATGGTTTCTGAAGACTTCATGCTCTTTGGCCTTTTGAGCCTGATTTTTTTCGCCACAGTCAATCTGTTTGAATCCTATGTTATGTACCGGAGCGGATATTTTTTCATGTGCATTACCGGAGGGGCTATCTATACCCTGACCCGGCCGTGGACCTGGAATGGTCAAAGGGATGCCATCAATGAATGAAAACCGCTCCCTCAATTCAGGGGAAGCTATCCCTATTGTGGTCAGCAGCGACGAAAATTATGCCCCCCATGTGGGGGTCATGTTTGCTTCCTTACTGGAGAACTCTTCCCGGCCTGAAAGCTGCCACCTGTTTGTCATTGATGCCGGAATCAGCCAAAAAACGCGCGAAAGAGTCGAAGACGAGGTCTGCAAACGGAAAGGAAACATCAGTTTTATACCCTTTGATGGGGGGATGTATGAAGACTTCCCTTTGCGCCGGGGCATGACCGCCGCTGCCTATTACCGCCTTTCAATTCCTGATTTGTTTGATGAAAAGGTGACTAAAGTCATTTATTTGGATTGTGACCTGATTGTCCAGGGCGATATTGTCGAGCTTTGGAATTATTCCTTAGCCGGCAAGCACGTAGCGGCGGTCCAGGACCTTTCCAACTCCACTCATTTGGCTTCCGGCCTGCCGCAACACAAATATTTCAACTCTGGAGTTATGCTCATCGATCTGGACCTGTGGCGACGGGATGACATCGCCCACAAGGTTCGCACATTTAAAATTCAGCACCCGGAGAAAATTCAAACCAATGATCAATGCGCCTTAAACGGTGTGCTCTATGATTCATGGGCCAGGCTGCCGTTGCGCTGGAATCAACAGGCCGGTATCTATCGCCCCGGCCGAGGTCGTTTGCGGCATTTTTCCAGAAAAGAGATCGAGGAAGGTATTTGGAACCCTGGTATCATTCATTATATCGGCAGCAAACCCTGGAACTACCCCTGTTTTCATCCCTTGGCTGCCGAATATCACCGTTACTTGGAGAGAACCGCTTGGGCGGGCACTCAGCAGGAAAACAAGAATCTTCGCTCCATGTTGGCTTGGGGACTCAAACCAAGGTTACTGAAGAAATATGTACGCCAAAAACGTTGGCAACGTCGGTATGCCAAGCACGTATAGAGTACGACCCAAGTGTGAGATTTCGCGCATTCGTGTCCACAATCATTCAATTTCAAATTTTACCGCTAAAAAACGGAAAGCGACTTTTTGCAGTGACGTCAAATATAATGAAATATAGAGTTATTTGTTTTACAGACAGGAGTGATCTTCCGGAAACCGAGCTTTTTATTCGCCTGCAAAAGGCCGGTGTAGACATTGAGGTGGCCTGCAATCCGACAGGGAGATATTTTGAGCGGCTTCAAAAAGCCGGTGTTTGTATTCATGAGTTGGTTGTCAAAAGCAGGTTCTCATTCCAGTCAATGCAGAATATACGCAAGATCCTTGCAAAGCGGCACTATGACATTCTTTACTGTTTTAATAATAAAGTTGCTTCCAACCTCCTGATGGGAACAAGGGGCCAAAAATATAAAATCATCACCTACCGAGGGACAGTGGGCAATGTCAGTTTCCTGTCCCCGGCTTCCTGGACCACCCATCTCAACCCACGAGTGAAGCGGATTGTCTGCGTCTCAGAGGCTGTTCGGCAACACCTGCTGGACATGCGGATCCTTGGGAGGGGCATTAGCCCGGAAAGAGCTGTGGCCATATACAAGGGGCACGACCCCACCTGGTACCACAGTCCTCCTGCTGATCTGACCAGAGAGTTTGGAATTCCAGCAGATGCGTTTGTGGTCGGCTTTGCGGGGAGAAATCGCCCGCACAAGGGAATAGACTATCTTATCGATGCAGCTCGGCATCTTCCTGAGGAAGCTCATATCCATTTTCTTCTGCTGGGCAGGTTGAACGAAGACAAGTCTCTGCAAAGAAAAATCGCCCAAAGTCCAAATCCACACCGTATTCATTTGACTGGATTCCGGGAAGACGCTCCAGCTGTTTTCGCGGCTTGCGATACTTTTATTATGCCCTCGACCAAAAGAGAGGGGTTGTCCCGAGCTGTGATCGAAGCCATGGCCCAGGCCACAACGCCTATTGTGACTGATGTGGGCGGGTTGCCGGAGCTGGTTCAAGAAGGTCAAAGCGGTTTGGTTATTCCTCCTATGGATTCCCCATCGATTGCCCAAGCCATTTTAAGGCTCTATGAGCATCCCGATCAGAGAAAGCAGATGGGAAAACATGCCCAAAGGAGGATTGATTCCGTATTTCATATCAATCGTACAGTAGAACAGAATATGCTTATGTTCCAAAATCTCATGGCAGATAATTAATCTGCCGAAATATTGTTCAAATTGTAAGTATTCGTGCAGGTTCATTAAGAGCAGAACAAGAAAACGCCTTATGCCTATAGCTAGCGCCTTATTCGTTCAGGGCAAGGGCTGTATGCTTACCTGGCGTCGTGTCATATATGTTATAAAAATATGACGCGGCACTAGAGTCTATAATATCCCAGACGTTTCCGCATTCTTGCTCGTCTCCAAAGATTGAGTGGCTTGGGCCGCAAATGCTTCCGGCCTCTTGCTATGAGGCTGTCTGCCGCAGAAAGAACCCGCAGACTGGAGCATCCGTCCCGGTAGGGATGGATATGATTTACATACTTGACTATTTCGGAAATCAAATGGGGAGGCTTTGTCAAGCCATACTGGATAGCTTCTTCAAGTTCTTCGGGATGCTGGATGTCGATCAGGTGAGGGCCCGGCATGCGGTTACGGTAAGTAACCACAGGTTTTATTTGCAGAAGAAACTCAGATACTATTGACGAAGTATCTGAAACCATGACATCTGCGGCCAAAAGTAGGGGTATGAGGTCATCGGTCTCCACAAACTCCACTTCTTGACCCTGAAGAGATTGAAATGCGAAAACAACCTCTGGATCCATTTTGGGGTGAAAATGAACAAGCCATTTCCATCTGCCTTTCTGAGCCAGTCTGCGCACACTGTCAAACAGGGCGGGAGCCGCTGAAAGCTTGGGGGTGAATGTGGAGGTCAGAAGGATAACAGGCTTTTGGGTCCTGGTGGGCAGGGGCCGGGTCGAATTCCAGAAGAGGGGGTCCATTTTGGGCCATCCGGTTTCTATGACCTCGAAAAAGCCATACTTTGTCTCCAATTCCTGAAAGGGAACGGTGGTATCGGGGCCTTGCGTGCAGTAGAGATCAAAAAAATTGCGAATCCGGAAATGCCCCTGATTGTCTGGGCGCTTGCGGGCATTAAAGCCGTGGAACAGCTCTACTTTGATTCCCGGAAAGAAGTCCGGAACCAGGTTGCCTGGGACAAAAACCGCTTCAGGGTTCCATGATTTGACTTCAGCCACACTTTTCAGCCGGCGCTCATGTGGACGCAAGTACCTCCCAGCTCGTTTCGGATCTTCCAAGAACCAAGCCACCCTATCTCCGCGTTTGGTTATCGCCGATTGCAGGGGGCGTAAAATTGAAAAGGCGTATATTTCGCTGACATACAACAGGTACCGTTTCAAGATTGACCTTCCTCGCCTTTTCTTCTTTTTGAGGTTCCAGTCCGCCACAGGGTCCACAGGCCAGCATATTTATTAAAATTTCCCTGGGCATACATAGCCGCCACCAAAAATCCCAGTCGGCCGTCCAGAAATCCCAACTGGATGAAGTAAACATGGACAAAGGTCCATAATGACCGAAAAAGGGCACCAGTCAGGCCGAAACCGCGTTTTCCCTGCTCATATCTTTTTTGTGCCCCAAGCCATGCATATTGCCTGTTTTTGATCAGATAATGGCCGAAATCCCTATGCGTGTAATGCATCAAGCGGCCTTTCATCGTATATATTGGGCCTGGAGGGGGGATAACTCTTTCATGCACCGGATCATCTGAAAATGCAGCCCCGGGACGTCTGAATAATCGTAAAGGGGCTCGTGCGCTTCGACCATGTTTTAAGGTTTGGCCAAAGGCATGAACCGCCCAGGGCAACTTAAAGGCTACGGCTTGGGTCCCTTTTCCCAGGACGTTTCCAATTTCTTCCTCCAGCTCAGGGCTCAGGGCTTCATCCGCATCAATGGACAAAACCCAGTCCCCCCTGGCCTTTTCAAGGGCCCGTTGTTTTTGAATCCCATATCCGGGCCAGCCCGTTACATAGACCTTATCCGTGTAGTGTTTGGCTATAAAAACTGTTTGGTCTGTGCTCCCACTGTCCAGGACAATAATCTCGTCGGCAATGGGAGATACTGAGTCTAAACAGGTTGGTAATCGGTCGGCTTCGTCCTTGACAATCAAGACAACCGACAACGAATCTTTTTTTTTATCATTCCCAGGCGGTTGGGTCATATAAGGGTCCCCTGATGGCCTCTTTTGCCAGAAGTTTTACATGAGAGCAAATACAAATAAGGAGATTGACTTTTAAGCAAAAAGTATACAATTGAAATATGTTGCCTGCAAAGGCAGGCTGCCTCCCAGAAACAATTCCCAGGTAAAGCACGATGTTTTTCTATGCCGCGTACTCCTTATTGACCAGTCTTCTCTTTGTTTTCATTTTCCCCTTGGCTTGGCTTTACGTCAAAATCAGCGGGAAATACAAGGACCATTTGCTTGAGCGTTTGGGAAGGATCCCCAGGGTAGCAATGACAGGGCTCAAAGAGCAGCCACGAATATGGATTCATGCCGTATCCCTGGGGGAGGTCAAGGTGGCTGAGGCCGTGATCATCGCCCTGCGGAAAAAGGTTCCGCAATGCGCCGTTTTGCTGTCCACCACCACCAAGCACGGGCGGGAGCTAGCCAAGTCCCTGGACCTGGATAATGTGGCGGTTGTGTACCTGCCCCTGGACCTGATCTTCTGTGTCCGACCGGCCTTATCCAGGGTCAAACCTCAGGCCATGATTTTTATTGAAACCGAGATCTGGCCGACCTGGATATTTGAGGCCCGGCGGATGGGTATCGGCCTGGCTCTGGTCAATGGACGCATTTCCCCGCGTTCTTTCCGCTCCTACCGGCGTCTGCGGTTTTTTTTCCAGCATGTTCTGGCTCAGTTTGATGTCTTGAGCATGATTCGGCCGGAAGACAGAGAACGGATTATGGCCATGGGAGCGCCTGGGGACCGGACGGTGGTCAGCGGAAACGCCAAGTACGAAACAATCCCGGCCCGGGTGGATCCTAATGCCGAACAGACAATGCGGCGGATCCTGGATTTGCCCCCAGAGGCCCGTATTCTTGTGGCCGGCAGCACTCGGGAAGGGGAAGAGGAAAAGATCCTTGAGGCCTATAAGCGAGTGGGGCAAATTTTTCCGGAGACCATTTTGATCATCGCTCCCAGACATCTGCAACGGGCCTCATATATCTGCGATCTGGTAAAGGCCCAGGGATATGCCTGCGATTTTCGGACCCGGATAGGTCAGGAATCCATTGTACGCCAGGCAAAAGTTGTGATTTTGGATACCTTTGGAGAGTTATTTGATACTTACAGTGTGGCCAGCCTGGTTTTTTGCGGTGCAAGCCTGGTTCCCCTGGGTGGTCAGAATCCTCTTGAACCGGCAGCATGGGGTAAACCGGTCTTTTACGGTCCATCCATGGAAGACTTCCTGGATGCCCGGGAAGCCTTGGAGGCCACAGGCGGCGGAAAGACTGTACCTGATGCCCAGACCCTGGCCGAAGAGCTCATTAACCTCCTGAAAGACCCGCAACAATTGCAGGCCATGGGAGAAAAAGCCAAAACCGCTGCCCTTGAGCACCAAAAAGCTGCCGAAAGTCACGCCGCACACATTGAGAAAATACTGATGCAATCAGGGAGGCAGGGACAATGACCATCGATCTCAAAGCACTTCAAAGTATGGAAGAAAACCTCGAATCTCAAACCCTTTCCCGGGTGGAGCAGGCTGTGGAAATACTGGTCCAGGCCAAGAACGAGGGCAAAAAAGTAGTGGCTGTCCTGGGCAGTGGACCCAATATCCACGAAGGGGTGACCACCCTGGTAGCTGAACTCATGTATCGGGGTTTGATAGACGGGGTTTCCACCAGCTCCGCGGTTATTGCTCACGAAATGGCCGGGACTCTGGAAAAGGTGAAACGAATCGACGGCAGGGCCTTCGGGTTTTCCCCGCATAAGCTCCCCTTAGACGGCAAAATGGAGGTCAGCCTTCTTTCCTCTCCCCAATTTCAAAAGTATCAACAAGAAATTGTTCTGGATGCAGACCTGTATCAGCGCATGGCAGGAACCGAGGGCAATGAAATCATTAAAGTAGCCGGGAACATGGCCTATCCCACCGGTTACCGCACCGAACGCCTGGCCAGGGATGTTCTGGCTCTGGCCAAGCGGTATGGACGAGCCTTTGAAGAAATCGCCGGCCTGGGAGCAGATCCGTATACCATGATCGGGGCCGGGGCCCGCACGGGGATCCCGGTCCTGGTGACCATTCCCCAACTCATTGGCGGTGGTGAAGTTGGATTGGCCATAGGCGACAGCCTCTCTATCTCCGGGCGGTGCGAACGCTTGGCCAGTCTTCTGGGAAGTGCGGAGGTGATCATTGAATCCGCCGTGGCCCTGACTCAGGAAGTTCACGACGGTCCTTTTGAGCGCTATACCGGCCACGGCATCTGGGCCGACTGGCAGGGTGAATGGACGTATTCTCTGGCTGAGAAAAAAATTATCCGCATTGACCTCGATCCCAACCTGGACTTGGCCTGGCGAAAGGAACGGCAATCAGGCGACGTGTCCTCAGCCATCGATCAGGGGTTGCCCAAGACCGTATCCATGCAGACCCCTTTCCGCATGGAGATGTCTGGTTTCGCCCGCATACCCGGGAGCCTGCCGATTATCGGCGACATAGGCCAGGTCTGGCCGGTCATGATCTCCAAGCTGGCCAAAGCTCTAGGTATCCAGCTCAACCTTATGAGCTACAAGCAATCCCTGCCAGCCGGAAAAAGCTTCCGGGAATGGATTGTGGACAACGTCGGTCCTCTTGATCGGGAGCGGATGCTGGCAAAAACAAATCGTTATAATACAATGTCTTATCACAAATAAACGTGAAGTGACTTTTTACAGTGAGGTCTTACATTACAAAACTGCCTGATAAGATTCCAAGTTTTGAAGATGCGAGGATGCACCTGATTCAGAGAAAAACAAAAGGTAACATCACTCGTGAAGTGTATCGATATGATCAGATCCTGATCAAGCGATTTCTCAAAACAAGACTGTTTCCGGACAACCGTCAGGTATGGAAATCAGAAGACCGAGCCCTGCAGAGGCTTTCGGGTTTGGCGGTGCCGGCCACCTATGGATTCCGTATACATAAGCTTCAGGGTGTTTCAGAAATCATTTACGCTCGGGAGTATGTCCAGGGCCGACCATTTGACACTTTTACCCTTGAAGATATGATGCCCCTGGCAAAGATTATGGCCCAAATTCATCAACGAGGGGTCATAACCCGGGATCCGGCCCCGAACAACTTCATTAAAACCCCGAATGGGGATATCATGTGTATCGATTTTGGCCGGGCTGCACTGCTGCGTCCCCGAAATCCCGCAATGTGGCATTATCTGGGCAAAGAGATGGCCCGCCTGCGGTATCATGCCCTTTCCGGTGATAAAGAAATGTACCGGCGTTTCCAGGAGATCTATTTTGAAGCCTTTCAGGCCGGTCCTTTCCACCGCTGGCTTATAGATCGGGTCAGTTCCCTGTGGTACAGACGCTTTACCAGAAAACACTCCCGCCCCCAAAAATAGTTCAGATTTGACTCAGTCAAATCTGAACTATTTTTGTATGTCTGATGTATCAACGATTTTTTTGACTTCTGAGCTGGGATGGACCATTTTTCTCTTCGGCCTGGCTTGTCATGTGCCCCTCATTGAGACATCTGGCTTTTTTAATCTTACAGAGAGAAGACTGAGGCTGCAAGGAAAAGACGTTCCCATGCAAGGGGAATACGTTTTGCTTGACACCAAAACAATATGTGACTACGTTGGTTACATTAGGTGTCGTATGTGATACGTTCACAAGAGCAGTCTGGAGCTGGGTCATGGACCGAATCAAAATAGGCGTTCGAGAGGCAAAAATGCATTTGAGTCGTTACCTCAAAACCGTCCAAAAAGGTGGTGAGGTAATCATTACGGATCGGGGAAAACCCATTGGAAAGCTTGTTCCTCTGGAGAATGACGAAATGCCTTTGTATGAACGCCTCAAGCAACTTGAACACAAAGGTATTATTGAGCCGGAAAAGGGTAGAAGCGGGTTGAAGATTCAAGCTCCGGTTGCAGTGGAAAATGATATTGCCCAGAAGCTCCTGCAAGAGGATCGGGATAGTGGACATTGATTTATCCGTTTTGTACTGGGATACATCGGCCATTTTGTCCGTGCTGTGTAGGGATTCTCACAGCCAACTCGCTCTGAGGTGGGCGGAAGTTGAAGGTATCCATCTGATGTCCACCCTGGCCTGGGCTGAAAGTTGTGCAGTCATTGCCCGTATGCATAAGGAAGGCGTCCTTTCAAAGCAAACCAAAGAATATGTTTTGGACACACTGCGGCAGGGAGTATGGCGACGTTTGAACGGCCTTCCCGATTGGGATACAACCCAACGACTCGGCCAAAAATGGAGCTTGCGGGGCGCTGAATTATGGCATTTGGCTGCAGCCAAAAGCCTGCAGCAGGACCTTCCAGAGCTCAGGCTGCTTACCTTTGATCAAAAACTTCAAGTTGCTGCACAAGAGGAAGGATTGGGGCCTGGCAAGGATTTTTCATAAATCAAAAAGGGCATATTTTTTTGAAACATTCATTTGTGATTGGCCAGCGGAGTAACTGATCGTGCACCAAGTTGAACTCGATACCATCCAGGAACTCATAGCCCAGAACAAGGCGGAGGAGCTGGTCTCCCTGCAGGAGCATGTGGACCTGCATCCAGCCGACTGGGCAGATTTTCTGGAGAATCTGCCCCAGGAAGATCTGGCCAAGTTTATCCAATTAGTGGGCCCGGAGCTGGGCCTGCCCATTTTTGAATTCATCTCTTTTGAAGCCAAGAAGGCTGTCATTGAGATCCTGCCCCCCAAGGTTCTGGGTCGGCTGATCACCCTGATGAGTCCTGACGATCGGGCCGATCTGGTGGAGGAAGTGGACGAGACAATGAAAGAGCGGATTCTGTCCCTTCTCTTTCAGGCCGAACGCCAGAATCTGCTCAACCTTTTGAGCTATCCGGAAAACAGCGCCGGGGCGTATATGACCACGGAGTACGCTCTGCTGCGCATGGACGATACCGTTCAAGACGGCCTGGAGCAGATCCGGCTCCAGGCCCCGCGCAAGGAAAATGTATATTACATTTATGTAGTGGACACCTCCTTTCACCTGGTGGGATTTATCTCCCTGCGCCGGTTGATTATGGCCCGGTGGGGAGAATATATTCGGGACCTCATGGACAAGAATGTCATTTCCGTGCGCGTGGACGAAGATATTGAAGAGGTGGCCCAACAGATGCGCCACTACGACTTTCTGGCCATGCCGGTGGTGGACAGTCAGGATCGTTTGGTAGGGCTGATCACCTTTGACGATATCTACGATGTCATTCAGGAAGAAGCCACCGAAGACATGTTTTATCTGGCGAACCTGGATACAGACGAGTCTGTGCAATCTCCATTATATCGCTCGGTCAAGATGCGGATACCCTGGTTGATGTTCAATTTGATCACTGCTCTCCTGGTGGCTACCACCGTACATCAGTTTTCAGACACCATTTCTCAGTATGTCGCTTTGGCAGTCATGATGCCGGTGGTCGGCCTGCTGGGGGGAAACGCCGGAAACCAATCCCTGACTGTGGTGGTTCGGGCTTTGGCCCTGGGCGAGATCGACCTGGGTCAGCACTGGAAAGTCCTGCTCAAGGAGCTGGCCATAGGATTGTGCAATGGATTGATGGTGGGACTGGTCATCGGCGCAATCGCCTATTTCTGGTACCAGAATCTTTGGCTGGCCATTATCCTGGTCATCGCCATGACCGCAAACCTGCTTATCGCCGGGCTCTTTGGGTCCATGATCCCCATCATTCTGCGCAAGTTGAAGCTGGACCCGGCCCTGGGCTCCAGCATTTTTGTGACGACGGCCACAGATGCCGGGGGTTTTTTCATCTTCCTGGGCCTGGCCACCCTGCTCCTGCATAACCTGCTGGCCGGATAGATGGCAGAGGGCCAGAGGTCAGCGGGGCCACCGGCGGAAGACCGCCAGCTTGATCCAGCATGAAATTGAAGAGGGCTAGCCTGGCACTCAATCAAAGATTTAAGGTTGATGAATCATAATCCCAACCACCCCTGCCCCTCCTTGCAAGAAGGGGAGTTAAGATTACCGAGATACAATTTTTTCATGGACTACCAAGTTTTTTCTTTGCCCTCAAAAGACAGAGATGTCCTTTGTGAACAAATACTTCATATCCTGCTTCGCCGGCCAGAGATTGTGTATGCTTATGTGCATGGTTCATTTGTTGCCGAGGATTATTTTCGAGACCTGGACGTTGCTGTATGGATAGATGATAAATCCTGGCCTGGACACACATTTGCCTACGAAGATGGAGTGGCACAGGAAATTGTCGGAGAAACCCATATAGAGTTTCCGGTTGATGTCCGGATTTTAAACAAGACCTCGATCCCATTTCAGTTCAAGGTCTTTCAAGGAACACTCCTGGTAGACAGGGATCCGGAGTCCAGGGTGCAGCGGATTGAATACATAGTTGGGCGATATTTGGACCTCAAGCCCATTCTTATGCATGCCCTCCGAGAGGTTTTGGCCCATGAAACTTGATCCGGATCGTGTACGAACCAAGCTGCAAGATATAACTCGGGCCCTGGACAGACTTCGAAGTATCCAGAGTCGAGGCCAACAGCCTTTTCTGGCTGATGAAGACAGTCAGGATATTGCCAGATCCCGTTTGCTTATTGCCATAGAAGCGGCTTTGAATATCTGTTACCATGCAGCAGCCAAGAAGATAGGGAAAGTACCTGATGATTATGCACAATGTTTTCGACTCCTTGGAGAAGCAGGTCTTATTTCCCAAGAGTTAGCCTCCCGGTTGTCCATGATGGCCAGATTTCGGAACAGGCTGGTTCACATGTATTGGGATGTGGATTATACTCAAGTATATGAGATCTTATCTCAGAATCTAAGTGATTTGGATGAGTTTTGCCGGGAAGTAAGCTCCTGGTTGTAACGGATGCCGCTTGAAGGCTGCACGGGTAGGAATATGGGGGCTCATATGAATACAGCCAAGACCGACGTCTATCACCAAGCCCGGGTGGACATGGTCGAGAAGCAGATAAAGGCTCGAGGAGTGAGAAACCCTCTGGTCCTCAAAGCCATGCAGGAAGTCCCCAGGCATGATTTTGTGCCCGAAGCCAGCCGTAAACAGGCCTATGCAGATGGCCCGCTGCCCATTGGACACGGTCAGACTATTTCTCAACCGTATATCGTGGCCTATATGACCGAGCTCTTGCGCTTGTGTGGCGGGGAAAAGGTCCTGGAAATCGGAGCCGGCTGCGGGTATCAGGCTGCCGTATTAAGTCGTATCGCCAAGGAAGTGTACACCATCGAGCTGGTGCCGGAGTTGGTCGAGCGGGCCAGGAATCTCCTGCACCAGTTGGGTTATACCAATGTCAAGGTCACCAGCGGGGATGGAACCCGGGGATGGCCGGAATTCGCCCCATTTGAGGGCATCATCGCCACAGCTTCCGGACCCGATGTCCCCGAACCCCTGAAAGAACAACTGGCTGTGGGCGGGCGGCTGGTCATGCCCATTGGCGAATTCCGCTTCGGGCAATATATTGTCCGGGTGACCAGAGGGAGTGGGGATAATTTCCAGCAGGAGCGCTTTCTGGATGTGGCCTTTGTCCCCTTGGTCGGTGAGTATGGGTGGTCGGGGTGAGGATCAAAGAACGAGGAACGAAAAGTGTGAGCTTAACCGTCTGAGCTGGCCTTAAATCTCCGATTGCGATACTCGATAAACTGGACGATGTCAGATCAAAGTTAAACACACAATCCCGGCTCTCTTGATTGCCCTCCTTGGCAAGGAGGGGCAGGGTTGGGATAATGATCCATAAACCTTATTTTTTTCATGTCCCAATCAACTCCTTTCAACTTCAGCCCCCAAGACTATCCGGAGTACCCCGGCTGTTACCTGATGAAAGATGCTTCCGGCCGGATCATCTATGTCGGCAAGGCCAACAGCCTGCGCAGCCGGATCAGTTCATATTTTCGCGACCACAATCAGCTTCCGGCCAAAACCAGAGCCATGATGGGCAAAGTGGCGGCCATTGATATTTTGTGCACCCACTCGGAAAAAGAAGCCTTGCTTCTGGAAGACAGCCTGATCAAGAAACACCGTCCCAGATACAACATCGTTCTACGTGACGACAAGTCGTATATCCTTTTTCAACTGGATGCCCAATCCACCTATCCCCGTCTTTGCTTGACCAGGAAAGTGACCCGCAACGGTTCCTTGTATTTTGGACCGTTCACTTCGGCCCAGGCGGCCAGACAGACCCTGAAAGCAGTGAACCGCATCTTTTCCTTGCGCAAATGCAAGGATACCGCATTTCGCAATCGGACCCGGCCCTGCTTGCAGCATCATATGGGCCGCTGCATGGCTCCCTGCGTTTTGGATGTGGAGCCCAAAGAATATGCAGATATGGTACATAATTTGAAGCTCTTTCTTTCCGGTCGCTCCAAGGAGCTTATCTCCTTGTTACGCCGGGAAATGCATGATGCATCTCACAACCTGGAGTTCGAGAAGGCAGCGTCCTTGCGGGATCAGATCCAGGCCATACAAAGGACGGTGGAGCAGCAGACCGTAGTTCTTCCCGAAGAGGAGGACTGTGACGTCCTGGCCCTGGCCGAAACCGACCTGGAGCTGGTGGTGGGTATAAGCTTTATTCGTCAAGGCAAGCTCTTGGATCACAAAACCTTTTTTTGGAGACAGGAGCAGGATTTGGATTTTTTCCTTCAGTCCAAGGAGGAACAAGGAGACGGTGCATGGAAAGAGCAGCAAGCTGAAATTTCTGTTCAGGGTGGGGAGGACATCCTGCGAACCGTGCTCTTGCAGTTCTACACCCCGGAGAGATTTATTCCAGCTCAAATCATTCTCCCTTTCCAGATCAATGATCCGAACCTGGAAAACGTTTTGGCTGAACGTCGCGGCGGGGATGTCCATTTGGTCCCAGCCTGGCGTCAACGGGACAAGAAAATGATCGATCTGGCCCGCACCAATGCCCTGCAGGCCCGGAACAAGGACGATACATCCCAAGTTTTGCCCGTTTTGGCCCAAAAGCTTGGAGCTTCCGGACCCTTGGAGCGGATCGAGGGAGTGGATGTCTCACATCTGGGTGGTCAAGGCGTGGTTGTCGGTCAGGTAGTGGTAGAGGGAGGCCGGTTCAAGCCCGAGGCCTATAGGCTGTACACTTTTCCCCACCTGGAGGGATCGAGGGATGACTACGCTGCCCTGGCCGCCTGGGTAGGGAAAAGGCTCCGCTCCGGACCGCCGTGGCCGGATCTGGTCCTCATTGACGGGGGAAAAGGGCAGTTGGGGGCCGTGCACAAGGCCTTGAGACAAGAACAGGGTGTGCAGAATTCAGATCATGCCCAGGCCGGATTCTACCTGGCAGCTTTGGCGAAAGGCGGCAGACGTCAGGGTGAGCTGGAAGAGCGGATCTTTGTTCCGGAGCGGAAAAATCCATTGCCCTTGCGACCAGGGAGCAGAGAGCTCCTCTTTTTGCAAAATATCCGGGATGCGGCCCATCGATTCGTCCTCAGCCGGCAGAAACGTTCCAGATCCAAAAAAGTCTTGGACAGTGACCTTGAAAGCCTGCCAGGAGTCGGGCCCCGAACGGCCAGACTGCTGTGGGACAGATTCGGATCCCTGCAGGCCATGCTCCAGGCCGAGCCGGAACAATTCACAGCCATTCCAGGGATCGGACCGCGCAAAGCCCAGTCACTCTATGCCGCCCTGCATAGCAGCCTTCAGGCTTCAGACAGGTGATGATCCAGGTTCCGGGGATCAGAGGGTCGGAACAGTAAAGGACAGGGTGGTTAAGCTGCTGTCTCCGCTCAATCGGCATTCCCAGTCCATTTCCCGGCACCCGATTCGAAGCAGGGGCAATCCCAGGCCCAAATGCCCTGTCTTGGTGCTGGAGCCTACCTGCCAGTGATCAAGGCTGGGGTCCAGGGAGGTCGGAGTCTGCAGGACAAACTCCAGAACCTCCCTTCCTGCCGTAACTTTCAGCTGGAAATGATAATTGGCCTGATTACCTCCTGCTTCAGCCAGGGACTCCATGCCGTTTTTCAATCCCTCTTCCAGACAATAGACAAGTCCCCCGGGATGAAGGTACACCTGCTCGGGTACCTCCTGACCCAGGGAGATATCAAGCTGGATTCTATGCTTGAAAAAAAGATTGTGCCTCCAAAAGGCCTGCAGCCAATCCAAAAAAGGCACAAGGTCGACGCGGTCAGGCTCGAATTGGGTAAATATGTTTCGATTGCTCAAAATTGCACATGCCGAGGAAAAGTCAGAGCTGAAGCCGGTCATTCGCTGCAAAGAACGTTGCTGCGAAGACAGGGAAGCTTCCGGGTTTTGTTGCCAGGCATTGTATAAGAGCTCCATCTGCATGGAGAAAGAATGGGCATAATTATGAAGGTTATGGGCCAGGCCGGGCATGAGCTCCCCGGCATTGCGTTCCAGGGCTGCCTGCATGGCCTTTTGCCATCTGGTGGATAAAAAGGTCTGGATACCAATTTCTCCCTCATGCATCATGGCTGTAAGCTCCGCTATTGTTGCTGCAAAAATCTTTCGGCCCGCTTGGCCTCCGCAGTGCCGGGGTGATCTTTGATCAGTTGCTGCAGGCGGATGCGCCCGGCCTTGTTCTTGTCCAAAGCATACAGGGAAAGGCCTTGCTTCAACAGGGCGGCAGCGTATTTGCCGCTTTCAGGATGCTCTGAGATCACTTTGTCGTATAATAAAACGGCCTGGGCGTATTCTTCCATCTGATACAGACATTCCCCCTGCCAGAAATAGGCATTGGGCACCAGGTCATGCTCAGGGAATTGACTGGCGAACTCGGCCCACAAGCTCTTAGCCTGATCGTATTCCCGGTTGTGAAAGGAATTTAAAGCCTGTTCGTAGAGCAACTGCGGGGTACGGGAAGAGTCAGAATCATCTTCCTCTTTTGAATCGTTTGCATTTTGCGATGGGCTTTGGCTTTCCTCCTTGAAGTCCAGGCCTAACTGGGAGCCGGCCAGACTGAGTCGGCGGTCCAAACTTTGGACCTGTTTTTCCAGATCCGCAAGAGTCTGAGTCTGGTTGGCGGAGCGGGATTGAAGCTGGTTCAGGTTGTATTGAACCTGTTCCATCTTGCCTTGCAGGGTGGCTACATCCACCCGCAGGTTTTCAAACTCAGACCACAGATTGGCCTGGTGCGAGCGCATGCTTTCGGTTCGATTGGACACCAGGTGGGAGGTCTGGTCCTGCAAGGCGGTGAATTGTTTTTCCAGGTCCTGGACCTTGGTCTTGAGCTGTTGGTTGCTTTGTTGCTGTCTGCGTTCCAAGGTGTGTATTTTATTCTGCAGGCTTTGATAATCCTGCGTAGTCACACAGCCGGCCAGGACAATGCACAAGCAGGTGGCAAAAATGCATCGAAACATAGGGCACCTCGTTGCGGGTCGATAAAAACATTTTCGATCAATCCGGCAAATATTTCTGGGGCGTTTTGGCTCGAAGAATATTACGGATTCATAAGGGTTTGCCCATGGTCTTCATGCTCCTTTTCCGGCCCCACAAACAATAGACCAGACCGCCTAAAACAGGCAGGAACATGGCGGCAAAGAGCCAGCCCATCTTTTCCCCCTGGGTTGGATACTGACAGTGAAAAATGTGCCAGATAGCCCAGAGATTGGGAGTGATGGGCAGGATAAAGGCCAGGGCAATGAGGATGAGCATGGGGGTTGAAAGTTCAGGCATTGGATGACCGTCCTTTGAGAGTAAACAGGGCCAGGCCCAGACATAATATACCTGCGGCCACGGCCTGAGTCAGACTGAAGGGGCCAAGAATTCCGCGGAAGTCACCGCGGAATATCTCGATACTAAACCGAAACAGGGCATAGAGGATCAAAAACATGGCGAATCGTTGCCCGGAACCCCGAAACTTGGAACGGAAGGACAAAAGGAGGATACAGGTCACCAATCCGGCCAGAGAATGATATATCTGGGTTGGATGCAATGGGATGTGCAAGGGGGCCAGGGATTGAGGATGGGTGAAGGTTATGGCCCAGGGCAGGGTAGTTGGTTTTCCGTAGCAGCATCCGGCCATAAGGCACCCGATGCGGCCCAGGAACTGCCCGGCGGCAATCCCGGGGGCGAAGGCATCCGCCCATTTCCAAAAAGGTTCCTTTTTGACCCGGATGACTGCCCAGGCTGTAGCTACTGCAGCCACAACTCCGCCCACAAAAACCAGCCCCCCTTTCCAAAACTGGAAGATGAGGAGAGGATCTTCCACAAAGGGTTTTGGGTCAAGGAGCACATAAAGGATACGGGAGCCCACGATTGCGCTGATAATGAGATAGAAAGCCAGGTCGGGTACCACTTGGGGGTTGAGGCCGTATTTCATAGCCTCGCGCCTGGTTAGCCACATGCCCAGGAGGAAGGCGGCGGCGATGAAGAATCCATAGCTATGAATGGTCAAAGGACCGATATCAATCAGAACTGGATGCATGACGTCCTTTCCGGTACACGGCGATAAGCAGAATGAAAGCCCCTAAAGAAATGGCCGTATCAGCCACATTGAATGCCGGCCAATGCAGACGTCCTATATACATATCTATGAAGTCGGTGACAGTGCCCAATCTGATCCTGTCCACAAGGTTTCCCACCGCCCCGCCCAGAATAGCTCCGAGGCTGAATTGAAAAACCCCGTCCTTTCGATGGCCTGTTCGCATCAGGGCCAATATTATGGCCACTGCCGCGATGGTTATGATGATAAAAAAGACCGGCTGCCACAGGCCTTGGCCGTGGCTCAAAAAACCAAAGGCAGCGCCTCGGTTCTGGACATGGACCAGATTCAGAAAACCCGGGATCAAAGGCTTGGCTGTCCAGGCCGGAAGATAAGTGCGGACCAGGGCTTTGGTGATTTGATCCACAAGGACAATGGCGGCGGCCAAGACCAATGGACCGGTCTGAATCCGGGTTCTTTCAGAATTATTCATACCGAAAAGCCCATTGTCCATCGACCTACACTGTCTGCAGGGTCTGCATAACCCGGCTGCACCGGGGACAAATATCCGCATGCCGTTCGTCCTGGCCCAGCTCCTGACTGTATGTCCAGCAGCGGGGGCATTTGTCCCCTTTGGCATGCTGTACTCCGATTTTCAGGCCGGGAAGCTCCGGGCTCTCATACGTTCCCTGGGGAGCATCATCCGCCTCCTGGACTTGCACGTCGGAGACGATGAAAAGTTCTTGCAAATAGGGCCGGTTGGCTTGCAGCTCCGAGTACAGCTCACCCTGGGCATACAAGTGCAGGCTGACATCCAGGGAGTGGCCCACATTTCCGCTTTTACGTTCCGGCTCAATGGCCCGGGTGGCCTCCGCCCGCACAGTGAGCAGACGATCCCATGTCCTACGTTCATCTTCGGTCAGGAAGGACTGTTCGGGCAAGGTGAAAGGGAAAGTAAAAATCGTTGGATAGGTATCCAGATCCGCTCCCGGCAAATGTCGATAGACCTCCTCAGCCGTAAAGCTCAGGATAGGAGCCATATCCCAGAGCAAAAGACAGAGCAGGGTGTACAGGGCGGTTTGGGCCGAACGTCTTTCCAGGCTGTCCGGAGCGTTGACATAGAGGCGGTCTTTGAGAACATCCAGATAAAACGCGCTCAAATCGGTGACGCACATGGTATGCAGGCTGTGAAAGACCTTGTGCAGCTCATACTGGTGATAGGCCTGGGTGATTCGCTCGTGCCGCTCCCGGGCCAAGTCCAGGACATAACGGTCCAGGGGCAGGAGATCCTGGCTGGGCACGGCGTGCAGCTCAGGATCGTAATCGTGCACGTTGCCCAGGATGAAGCGGCAGGTGTTCCGAATACGCCGGTAGTTGTCCACCAGTTGCTTGAGGATGGTCTCTGAAATGCGCAGGTCCTCCTGGTAATTCTCCGAAGCCACCCACATGCGTAAAATCTCCGCCCCGTAACGGTCCATAATATCCTGGGGGGCAATGACGTTACCGATGGACTTGGACATTTTTTTGCCTTCACCGTCGACCACAAAGCCGTGGGTCAGGACACTGCGATACGGAGGGACGTCCCGGGTGCCTACAGAGGCGAGAAGGGAGCTGTGAAACCAGCCCCGGTGCTGGTCTGAACCTTCTAAATACATGTCCGCAGGAAAGGAGCACTCCTCTCGCTTTTCCAGGACTGCGGCGTAGCTGGTTCCGGAATCGAACCACACATCGAGAATGTCGGATTCCTTTTTCCAGTTTTGCCCCTGGCATTGCGGGCAGCAAAGGTCCGGGGGGGCAATTTCGGAGAGCGGGGCTTCAAACCAATAGTCAGCTCCGTGCGGATGAGAGGCAAAGCGGTTCACTATGTCTTGGACCCAATCCGGATCGAAGTAGGCCTGGCCGCAATCGGCGCACAACAAGGCGATGATGGGCACACCCCAGGAGCGTTGTCTGGAGATGCACCAGTCCGGACGGTTGGCGATCATATTTCGGATGCGCAGCCGCCCCCAGGTGGGGATCCAGCGGACCTCTTCGTCGATGGCCTGGACCGCTTTGTCCCGCAGATCGTCATGCTGCATGGAAATGAACCACTGGGTGGTGGCCCGGAAGATAACCGGCTTTTTGCATCGCCAGCAGTGAGGGTAGGCGTGGGTTATTTTTTCGTGAGCCAGGAGGGCCCCCAACTCGGAAAGCTTATCGATAACCAGGGGGTTGGATTCAAACACAGTGTATCCGGCGAAAAATTCCACACTGGGCAAAAACCTCCCCTGGTCATCCACCGGGGCGTGGATTTCCAGGCCATACCGAAGTCCGGTCTCATAGTCCTCCTGTCCGTGGCCCGGGGCGGTGTGCACACAGCCGGTTCCAGTCTCCAGGGTCACGTAGTCGGCCAGCAACAAGGGAGAGGGACGCCCATATATGGGGTGCTCGGCCTGGAGGCCCTCCAGATCCCGACCCATGACTGTACCTAGGATCTCCGGGTTTGACCATCCGAACTTCTCCGCACACTCCTGCCACAGCTTTTCGGCCAGGATATACACTTGGTCATCCACCCGGACCAGGACATAGGCAAACTCGGGATGGACGGCCACAGCCATGTTGTTGGGCACGGTCCACGGAGTGGTGGTCCAGATGACCACAAAGGCTGACAGGCCGGATAGTTGAGGTAAACGCTGGGAGAGCTCCGGGTCAGTCAGGGGAAAGCGGACATATATAGACGGGGAGGTCTTGTCTGCATATTCAACTTCTGCCTCTGCCAAGGCGGTTTCACAGGAAGGACACCAGTGAATGGGCTTCTTGTTCCTCATTACCGTGCCCCGGCGCATAAATGTACACAGCTCACCGGCTGTAGCTGCCTCATAGGCCGGATCCATGGTCAGGTAAGGATCTTCCCAGGTCCCCAGCACACCCAGGCGCTTGAATTCATCTCTTTGAATATCCAGATACTTCAGGGCGTATTCCCGGCAACGTTTGCGGATCTCCAGGGTGGACAAGTCTTTTTTGGCTTGCCCCAGCTCCTGTTCCACTTTGAGCTCAATGGGCAGGCCGTGACAGTCCCATCCGGGAACGTACTGGGCTTGGTAACCGGTTAAATTCTGGGATTTGACGATAATGTCCTTGAGGATCTTGTTCATGGCCGTTCCCAGGTGGATATGCCCGTTGGCATAGGGAGGACCGTCGTGCAGGACGAACCCCTTGCGGCCATCCCGGGCCTGGATCATCCGATCATAGGCTCGGGTCTTTTCCCAGAAGCTGATCATTTCCGGCTCTTTCTTAGGCAGGCTGGCCCGCATGGGAAAGGAGGTCTGGGGCAGGTTCAAGGTCTTCTTGTAGTCGGTCATGGCTTTCTGTCACCTTGGCTTGGTATGGTTGGATGGAGCATCAAAGGCAAAAAAGTGTAATAAGAGTGGGGCAAAGTCAAGCCAGGAAGGGCGACTGGCAGTCGCCCTTTTGGGAATTCCAGCATCCCCACAACACGTTTCATCCCGGATCAAACTGGCGGCCGCCGCCAGCGGCGGGGCTGAACACTGAACACTGAACACCGAACACTGAACACTATTCTACTCCACCAGCCGGGGGACAACGGCGTCCAGAAGACGTCCCAGTTCGCGGCCCGTGGCCTCGGCCCGGGCGATGATTTCTTCGACAGAGGTTTCTTGCATACAATCCGGGAGGTTTTTATTGGTCAGACAGGAAAGGCCCAGGATATTCAAGCCCATGTGCTTGGCGGCAATGGCCTCCAGGACCGTGGACATACCTATGGCATCCCCACCCAGGCGGCGGTAGGCTCTGGTTTCAGCCGGGGTTTCCAGACTGGGACCTTGCACCCCGACATAGACTCCCCTCTCCAGGCGCATACCCAGGTGGCCGGCACAGTTCAGGGCCAGATCTTGCAGATCAGGGGAGTACACTTGGCTCATATCTGGAAAGCGGGGACCCCATTGATCGTTGTTCGGTCCGCGCAAGGGATTGTGACCGCTCATATTCATGTGGTCGGTGATGAGCATGATGCTGCCGGTGGCAAAGAGAGGATTGATCGCTCCGGCTGCATTGGTTAGGATCAGGTTTTTCACTCCCAACAAGGCAGCCAGACGGACCCCTGTACACACCTCAGGGGCGGTGTGGCCTTCATATACATGGAATCTGCCTTGTAAGACCAGGACCGGTGCCGTAGAGACCTTTCCCAGCAGCAGACGTCCGGCGTGGCTCTGGACGGTCGATTGCGGAAAACCGGGGATTTCAGTATAAGGCATTGGGGTCGCTTCCTGCAGTCCGTCAACCCAGTGCCCCAGGCCTGTACCCAGAATAACCGCTGTAGCCGGCGGGGTGCTCAGCCCGAGTTTGGATTTCACTGCTGAGAGCATGGTCTGGTCAGGCTGCAACCGCATGCGATACTCCTGGCTTGGTTTGTAACAGGAAACAGGTTCTTGAAATGACAGATTTAAATATAAAACATCACTCTTATACAAAAAATTGCAAGGAGGCTTTGCATGGCTGGATCGTTTAATAAAGTCGTCATTGTGGGAAGATTAGGGCATGATCCTGAATTGAATTATACCCCATCTGGAACCCCGGTCAGCAATATCAGAGTAGCAACAGATGAATCGTTTAAAGACCAAACAGGAAATCTTCAAAAACGGACTGAATGGCACAGAATTCAAGTATGGGGCAAACAAGCGGAAACAACAAACCAATATCTGACCAAAGGCTCACAAGTCCTGGTTGAGGGCTCCCTGCAAACCAGAAAATGGCAGGACAAGCAAGGAGTCGATCACTATACGACTGAAATCAGGGCCTTAAGAGTCGTTTTTCTTGGTGGGCAAGGCCAGCAAGGCCAAGATTCTTATCAAGAGAATCAAGCTGCCCAAGGCCAGAAGACATATCAAAACCAGAACAATCAGGACCCGTTTCAGGAGAACCTGGGGCCGGCCTTCCCCTCTGAAGCCGGGGCCATTGACGAAGCCCCTTTCTAGTGCCTTGACAGATCTCAAGTGTGATAAACAAAGAACCCTCCCCTAACCCCTCCCTCCCGCCTGGAAGACAGGCGGCATGGAGGGGAATCAGAGGAGGAAAGCTTTCGGATCAAAACCAGACAGAACGTATAAGACGCGGCTCTAGATCTCAAAGAGCATCTCCAAATCATCCCGGGTCAAGGACTTCCATTGGTCCTGGCCGGGGATGATGGCGTCAGCCACTCCCTTCTTTTGTTCCTGGAGCTTGAGAATCTTTTCTTCCACACTGTTTTCGCAGATCATCTTGTAGGAGAACACCTTTCTGGTCTGACCTATACGGTGGGTGCGGTCCGTGGCCTGGTCTTCCACTGCCGGGTTCCACCAGGGATCGTAGTGAATGACGTAATCGGCCGCCGTCAGGTTGAGGCCGGTTCCTCCCGCCTTCAGAGATATCAGGAAGATGGGAATCTCTGGATTGTTGTTAAAGTTGTCCACCTGCTCGAAACGGTCTTTGCTGGATCCGTCCAGATAGGCATAGGGAATCTTGTTCATATTCAGCCAGGAACGGATAATGTGCAACATTTGCACAAATTGGGAAAAGACCAGGACCTTGTGCCCGTCCTCAATAATCCCGTTGACCAAGTCCTTGAAGGCTTCGAACTTGCCGGAAGGCAGATTGGTGTTCACTCCCGGGATATCCAGTTTGAGCAGCCTGGGGTGACAGCAAATCTGGCGCAGTTTGAGGAGAGCATCCAAAATGGACATCTGACTCTGGGCCATGCCTTTTTCCTCCACCTTTTGCAGGACTTGCTCCTTGAGTCGCTTGGCCAGGGAGGCGTAGAGCTCCTTTTGTTCGTCGACCAGGGCGGAGAAGTACACGGTCTCCACTTTGGGCGGCAGATCCTTGGCCACGTCGTTTTTGGTCCGGCGCATGATGAAGGGTCTGACCCTGGACCGCAGATAATCCATGCTCTCAGTATCCCCGTCCTTGATGGGCTTGACAAATCCCTTCTGAAAGGCGTTTTGGGAACCCAAAAATCCGGGCATCAAGAACTCAAACAGGGACCAGAGCTCCAGGAGGTTGTTTTCGATGGGTGTTCCGGACAAACAGACCTTGAATTTGGTTTTCAGCTTGCGGACAGACCTGGCGGTGATGGTGTTCGGGTTCTTAATGTTCTGGGCCTCGTCTAGAATGACCGAGGTGTATTCATATTTGTTCAGGCCTTCCAGATCCCGGCGCAGTAAGGCGTAGGTGGTCAGAACCAAATCGCATTTGGGTATCTCTTTGAACAGTCCCTCCCGCTTGGCTCCATAGATGAGCAGCTGCTTCATGCTGGGGATGAACTTCTGGGTCTCCCGTTGCCAGTTGGGAAGGACCGAGGTGGGCACAATGACCAGATGCGGCCCGGGCACGCCTTTTTCCTGCAAGTATTGGAGCATGGCCAGAGTTTGCAAGGTCTTGCCCAGTCCCATTTCGTCGGCCAGGATCCCTCCGAATCCGTACTCATAGAGAAAGTTGAGAAAGCTGAGTCCCTGCTGTTGATATGGCCGCAATTCGGCCTCCAGCTTCTGGGGTGGATCGATCTGCCGAATCTCCTGGAAGTCGTGGATCTTTTCCTTGAGGCTGTTCCAGAAGGAGTCGGTTTGGGCTTCAGGCAGATCTTCCAGGATCTTATCCAGGACCGGCGCCTCGTACTTCTGGAAGGTCTTTTTGGGAGGCTTTTCCGTGTCCAGGCCCATGGCCCGCAGCTTATGGCTCAGCTTCTTCAGCCAGGACTCGGGCAGGCTGGTGTACGTCCCGTCCTTGAGTTGGACATACCGTTTGCCCTGGGTCCAGGCTTTCCAGATCTGTTCGATGGGTACCTTGATGTCGTCGTATTCCACGGTCAGATCGAGGTCGAACCAGTCGGTGTTCTCCTCGTCCTGTTCCACATTGGCCACAACTTTGGGGTTGGCATGGCGAACCTTGTATCTGCCCAGGTTCTTTTCTCCATACACCCGGTAGGTTTTGACCAGCTCCGGATAAGTGTCCAAGAGAAAATTGATGGCCTGTTCTGGCTCCAGAAACCACATGGCGTTGTTTCTGGGCTGAAAATTCATGTCCATGAGCAGGCTGATAAGCTCCTGTTCCTCTTTTTGCTTGCGGCGCAACAGGAAGGATTTGTTCTCGAACTGGTAGCTACCGGTCTGTAAATCCGGATTCGGACCGTCCAGGGTGATCTCCCCGTGCTCAGTTTCATAGACGTTTTGAATTTCCAGCGTCAGCAGGCTGCCTTCTTCGTTTAAGAACAATTTGGGATTGAAGGTGGCCGGAACAAAAATGGGCTCCATCCGCTCCAGGAACTCTTCCTGTCCATAAAGGTTGGATCCCGGAATCTTGGTCCACACCCGGTCCAAGAATTCGGACAGCTCGGAATGGGGAACGATTGGGGGTTGATTGATCAGCTCCTGGATCAGCTCACTGTTCAAGCTGGTCAAAACCGGATAAAATGTCTTTTTCCACAACAGCCAGAGAGGTATTTGGCCGTAAAAATAGACCTCTTGTTCGGAAATGGAAAATGGGACCTTGTCTTCCTGCCCCAACAGGATGTCGAAGCTCAGTCCGTGTTCCGAAATTTGAGGCTTCAAGAGCATCCGCATGCTTTGGGATTCGACTCGTACCGGCTGGTCGGTGTCCTCCCACATGAGATACGGTTCGTCTTTGACTGTCCACAAAAACCAGTTGACCAGTCCGGGGGGGATATCCACCCGATGCCCCAGGTAGTCCAGATATTGACCGACCTGGTGGGCGATGGTGGGCAGGGTAGGAGAGGTCTCACTCCAGTCCGGGTTTTGAATCAACTGTTCCAGGGAAACCGGATTTTGGACCTTAGACAGCCCCGACTTGTTCTGCCTGGCCCGGAAAAAGGCCACTTGTAAGCGCTCCGGTTCGGGGAAAAAACGAAAAATAAGGTAGTTGTTTCCTGGCTCTGGTTCTGGCACAGTTGAAAAAAAGGGGCGGAAGGTATGGCGCCAGTCGGTCCGTGGACGGGGAGTGGCCTCTTCACCTCCGTTGTCCAGAGTGGTCAGTATCTTGAGCATGGTGGCCCCGACATGGGGGCAAACCCCGGTAAAGGAATCCGGGCAGTTGCAGAAAAAGTTGACTGATTGTTCGCTGAGATTGATACCGATTTCCGGATTGTAGACCTGGAAGTCATCGGACTGGATTTTTCCTTCAATGTCCCAGTAATTTTGCCTCTTTTTAAGGTCCAGCTTTTGAACACCCTCACTGGACAGGATATTTCGGGAGTTTTCCAGGATATATTCCGGGATGCTTTCCTTTAAAAAGGTATCGGTTATGTTTTTAACAGTATTCTCTTCACTCGTGTTCATACAGTTTCGATCTCCATTCGAATCCAGCTCAAAATATCAGCCTACCGGCTACTGAGGAAATATTGTATACAGCTCATGCAATATTCATGGGTCCTCTGGGGTGAAAATAGGCCTGCAACAGGCCTATTTTCAACGCAAGGGCAATCAAAATATATAATCTAGATCACACAAATTGGCAAGAACAAACCTGCATTTTTTTCCTTTCAACCAAATCAATGAACAAGATGATTCGAATAAACGATATCCTGGAAAAGGCCAGCCAATACTTGAGCGAATCGCACTTGGCTCTGATTCAAAAAGCCTATGTCTATTCAGCGTCCGTCCATTCCGGCCAGGTCCGACTCTCCGGAGAACCGTATCTTTCTCATCCTTTAGAGGTCTGCAATATTCTTGTGGATATGCGCCTGGATGCGGATACCATCGCCGCCGGCCTGCTGCACGATGCTGTGGAGGATTCCGGAGTCAGTGTCCGTGAGCTGTCCCAGCAGTTCAATAGTGATGTAGCCGCTATTGTGGACGGGG
This sequence comes from uncultured Desulfohalobiaceae bacterium, assembly GCA_964619345.1. GTDB lineage: Bacteria > Desulfobacterota > Desulfovibrionia > Desulfovibrionales > Desulfothermaceae > Desulfovermiculus. Next base: position 14,619 of record CAZUER010000005.1, on the reverse strand, counting down.
TGACCAAAATCGGCAAGGTCACCTTCAATTCCAAAGAAGAAGCCCAGGCTGAAAACATCCGCAAGATGATCCTGGCTATGGCCAAAGATATCCGGGTTATTCTGGTTAAGCTGGCTGACCGGTTGCACAATATGCGTACTTTGGAGCATCAAAGTCCCATCAAGCAACGACTCATCGCCCAGGAAACCATGGATATCTATTCCCCCCTGGCCCACAGGCTCGGGTTGTACCGGCTCAAAGTAGACCTGGACGATCTAGGCCTGAAGTACCTGAAACCTGACGTCTATAACCAAATCGTACACGGGATTAAGGAGCACCGGACCCTGGGAAAAGATTATATCGACCAGGTCAAAAATATTATTCAGGATATCATGGATTCCAACAGCATTCATGGTCGGGTCAGCGGACGGCAAAAGCACATATTCAGCATTTATGACAAGATGTTGAAGCAAAATCTGGATCTGGAACAGGTCTACGACCTGATAGCTTTTCGGGTTATCGTTCAATCCGTGAAAGAGTGTTATGCCATGCTGGGGCTCATCCATTCCACCTGGACTCCCATCCCCGGAAGATTCAAGGACTATATTTCCATGCCCAAGGGGAATATGTACCAGAGTCTGCATACCACTGTGGTCGGTCCGGATGGAGAGCACATAGAAATCCAGATCCGGACCGAGGAGATGCACAAAGTTGCTGAATACGGAGTGGCTGCCCATTGGAAGTATAAGGATGGGGCCACGTTTAAACCCAAGGACGAAGAGCGTTTTGTCTGGCTTCGGCACATTCTGGATTGGGAGCAGGAGCTCAAAGACCCGCGGGAGTTCATGGCCTCTTTAAAAGTGGATCTCTTTGACGACGAGGTCTATGTCTTTACCCCCAAAGGGGAAGTGCTGGACCTGCCGTCCGGGGCCACTCCTGTCGATTTTGCCTATATGATCCATACTGAAGTAGGCAATCACTGTTCCGGGGCCAAGGTCAACGGCAAACTGGTTCCCTTGGATACTCACCTAAAGAATGGTGATTCGGTGGAGATCATCACCAACCCCCATCGGAACCCAAGCCGGGATTGGCTCAAATTTGTAAAAACAGCCAAAGCCAGAACCCGCATAAAGCATTGGATCAGAACTCAGGAGCGGGAGCGGAGCATTTCTTTGGCCAAAGAGATACTGGAAAAAGAAGGCCGGCGAATGGGCATCAACTTCCAGAAAGCCCTGAAGCAGGGGAAGCTGGAACCAGTGGCCTCCGAGTTCTCCTTAAAAACCGTGGATGATCTCCTCTCAGCCGTGGGATACGCCAAGATCACCCCCAAACAGGTTTTACACCGTCTGGTCCCCAAAGAGCCGGCAGAGCCGGAGCCGCAGGTCAAAGACAAGCAGAAGGCCAAAGAAGGAAAAGATACCAAGAAAGAAGAGGTCAAGGAAGGGGTACGCATCAAAGGTATTGACGATGTTTTGATCCGTTTCGCCCAGTGTTGCCAGCCTGTGCCCGGAGACCCCATTGTCGGGTATATTAGTCGGGGCAGGGGGGTTATCGTCCACCGCTCGGATTGTTCCAATCTCAAACAATTCAGTCCGGCCCGCTTGGTGACCGTAAGCTGGGAAGGGGAGGAAAGCGCCCTCTATCCGGCCACCATCAGGATCGTATGCGATAACGAAATGGGGGTTCTAGCCGAGATCACCGACCTTTTGGCCCGGGAAGGGGTGAATATCGAATCAGGACATTTTGAATCCTCGGTGGAGGGCAGGACCGATATATATTTGAATCTGAAAATCAGCGATTCATCCCACCTGTACAAGTGCCTGGAAGAGTTGACCGAACTGCAGGCAGTGCACGAGGCCATTCGAACCAGCAGCAAGGAGGCCGTCCATTAAAAAATCCGGCCTATAGGCCGGATTTTTTAATGGAGGATATTCTCCTCTTTCATTTCCCGATCCAGGAATTACTTGTCATCCGGGTTGTTGTTACCAAGCGATTCGGCTCTGATCCGGGCTGCTTCCTGTTCCAGGTATGAGCTGGTGCGGACTGGATAGGCCTGCTGGGCGGGGGAGAGATTGCGCAAGGCCGGGGGAAGGGCGGCCAGTTCGTTTTGGGCCCGTTCTTTGATTTCGGCCAGTGTCTCCCGTCCGGCAGGAAGCCTCTCTCCATTATGCATGACCTGCCGCAGCAGAGGACGCCCGGGATGATTTTCGGAAAACGCGGCCAGGATGTCTTGCATGTATTCTGTTTCCCCTGCCTGGCGGAAGACCTGTTTTTGATGGGGCAGGGTGGCTTTGCCCGTTGAGGTCTTCATTCGGCCTTTTCCGGCATAACTGGCCAGCTTATAAACCATATCCAGATACGGAGCGTCATTGGATACTCCCATTTTGGTCCCCACACCAAACCCTTCGATGGGTGCTCCTGAGGCAACCATGTCCTGGATCACATTCTCATCCAGGCTGCCGCTGGCAAAAATATTCACCCCCTGAAGGCCGGCCTCATCCAGCTCCCGGCGCAGATCAAAGGCCAGGGCCTTCAGGTCGCTGGAATCAATGCGGATGCCCCGGATCTGAAACTCTGCACCCAGTTCAGTGGCCAATTGGATCACCTTTCGAGTGCCTTGCAGGGAATCAAAGGTATCCACCAGTAAAACGGTCTGGGGAAAGGAGCGGGCAAAGTTCTGGAAGGCTTCATACTCGTTGTCATGGGCCTGAATGAAGCTGTGGGCCATGGTCCCGGATATGGGGACACCGTAGGCTGCGCCGGCCAAGACGTTGCTAGTGGCTTGAACCCCGGCCATATGAAAGCAGCGGGCCGATTTCAGTCCGGCGTCGATGCCGTGTATGCGCCGCAAACCGAAATCGATGACTCTTTTCCCCTTGGCGGCCAGGACGATCCGGGCGGCCTTGGATGCGGCCATGGTCTGCATATGGTACTGATTGATCAGAAACGTCTCCAAAAGCTGGGCCTGCCCAATGGGGGCCACAACCTCCAGCAATGGTTCGTTGGCAAAGCAGGCCGTTCCCTCGGGCAGGGCATACACGTGGCCCTGAAAACGAAAGGCAGACAGCCAGTGCAGAAAGTCTTCTTTAAAAATCCCCTGCTCATGGAGATAATCCAGAGCAGGTTGGGGGAACCGAAGCTCCTCCAGATATCTCAGAGCGTCCTCAAGACCACAGGCCAGGAGAAAATTTCTCTGCTGGGGCAACTTGCGGACAAAGAGGCTGAACACAGCCTCTTGGTGCATGGAGTTGGCCCAATAGGCCTGGAGCATGGTCAGTTCATAGAGGTCGGTAAACAGTGCAATATTGGGGCAGTGGGGGAGAAACTCTTCCCGGTGAGACATAATAGAGCCTTTGTGCTTTATAAAGAAAACTCAGGAGATGAGCTCAGCTCCGGACTGTTGCATGTGCTGGAGGGCGGATTGCCCGCTGTCTGCACTCACCGCTCGGGTTGCATCGACCAGGAGGTTGACAGCATAACCCAGATTCAGGGCGTCATGGACCGTGGCCTGGACACAGACGTCTAAAGCAAGACCGGCCACCCAAAGTCTGGATACCTGTTGCCTGGACAAGAGATGCTCCAGCCCGGTTTGATCAAAAGCCGAGTTCTGATCCTGATCAAAGCGGACCCCCTTGGTGACCACGATGCCGGAGTCGGGGATGATGAGCCGGGAATGAAAACGCGATCCCCAGGTATCCTGGACACAGTGCACCGGCCATTGACCGCCCTGGGAGATAAAGCTGGGATGCAAAAGGGGATGGAAATCCCGGGAAAAGAGAAGGAGCAGGTCCTGGTCTGCGGCGGCTTGAATCCAGGGATTGATGGCCGGAACCACCGCGTCTCCTTCTGGGATGGGCAAAGCCCCTTCGGGACAGAAGTCGTTTTGGACATCCACTACAAGCAGGGCGTCATTGGGGGCAAGGTCCTGATTGGATTGCATAATCTCTACTCTGGGCGTAATGATTGTTGTCAATTCGGATTTTTACATGGTCAATTATGGAGACCGGGTTGCCGGGTGGCCAAAGCACCTATAAAAAAGGGTTACAAATGATATTTGTAACCCTTTCAAGCATGGTCGGGATGGCAGGATTCGAACCTGCGACTTCAGCGACCCGAACGCTGCGCTCTAGCCAGACTGAGCCACATCCCGGATAAAAAAATACTATATCTCAGGATAGCAAAAAATGCAAGGATTTTTTCGGGTGTACAAAGAGTCTCAAATAGGCTACGAAAATCAAAGCGGACTTGAAACTCAGCCACGAACATTCTTTCGGTGCCGAAAATACTCCCAGGATGAAGCAATGGCCACTCAACACCATACTATTCTCTATATCGACGACGACAGCATGAGCCGAGAGCTGATAGGGGCCTTTCTGCGTGAGGAAGGAAACCGGGTGTTGCTGGCTGAAAACGGATTGGAGGGACTGAATCTTTTTGATCAGTATACCCCGGAAGTTGTTCTGCTTGATCTGTATATGCCGCAGATGGATGGTTTTGAAGTCCTGAAGAATATCCGGCTTGAGGATCAAGAGGTTCCGGTGCTGGTCATTTCCGGGGTAGGGGAAATGGAGGACGTGATTCGGGCGGTTCGAGCCGGAGCGTCAAATTATGTGATCAAGTCCTTGGAAAGCCTGGACTTGCTCAAGGACGCCGTGGACATAGCCCTCCGCCAAGTGCAGCTGCAAAAAGAAAAGAGAGAGAGCCAGGAAAGACTGGCTGAGGCCTTGGAAGAGAACAAGTTTAATCGCAGTCAGCTGGAAGTCATCTTCGACAGCCTGCCGGATGGGATCTTGACCGTAGATGCCAGGGGAAAGATTTTAAGATTTAATCGAGCCATGTACTCAATCTGCCCCATCGGCTCAGATCTGAAGGAGGGAAAGCTTATAAGCGAGCTGGGGGTTGCCAATGGTGAATATTGCCTGCGCATTATGGAACGTACACTGCGTGGAGAAGGTGAAGCCATCAATTGCCGGGTGGAATGCCCCTTTCTGCAACAATTTGAGAAGACATATTTAACAACCTCGGTCCCTCTGTACAATGATCAGGAAGAGATTATCGGGGCCGAATTGATTATTAAGGATATCACCCGGCAGGAAAAGCTTGAGGAGGAGCTTGATAATCGAAGGCAGTTCAGGAATATAGTAGGGAAAAGCCTTCCTATGCAGCAAGTTTATAAAATGATCCGCAAGCTGATGGATGTGGATTCCACTGTGCTCATCACCGGAGAAAGTGGGACCGGCAAGGAATGTGTCATGGAAGCCCTGCACTATTCCGGATCTCGATCCAATGGTCCCTTGTGCCGGGTCAACTGCTCAGCCCTTTCCGAAGACCTTTTGGACAGCGAGCTTTTCGGCCATGTCAAGGGGGCCTTCACTGGAGCCCATAAGGACAAAATCGGTCGTTTTGAGACAGCTCATAAGGGAACCATTTTTTTGGACGAGATCGGGGAGATAAGCCACCGCATTCAGCTCAAGCTGCTGCGGATTCTGGAGACAAAGACCTTTGAACGAGTGGGATCGAGCAAGACGATCAGTGTGGACGTGCGGATTATCTCCGCCACCAATGCAGATCTGGCCCTCAAGGTCCAGCAAGGTGAGTTTCGCGAGGACCTCTACTACCGTCTCAAGGTACTCAATATCCATGTTCCTCCTTTGCGGGAGCGCAAAGACGACATCCCTTTACTTGTGGATTCTTTCTGCCACTATTTCAGCCGCGAGTTCAAAAAGGAAATCCTTGGGGTCACCGAGCAGGTCATGAGAATCTTTATGACTTATAACTGGCCGGGCAATGTCCGGGAGCTCAAGCATGCCCTGGAACATGGATGCCTCCTCAGCTCCGGGGGGAAAGTAACTGTTGACGATCTGCCCCTGGAGCTTATCGAGGACAGCAAGCAGGAGAAATGGGAATTCAAGCAGGTCAAAACCCAGGAACTGACCAGGGAGGTCTTAGAACAGGCCCTGGCCCGGTCCAAAGGGAATAAGGTAAAAGCAGCTGAGTTGCTGGGCATTCATCGCAAAACCCTGTACCGCAAAATCCATCAGCTGGGCCTTTCTCTGAACTCGTATTAATTCTGCAGAAATTCAACAGAAAACACCGAAGGGTCGGTATCCTCCAGCCCAAACTGTGCACCATGTCACACAAGGGTGAGACTTCGGGTAGGAGACATGCCCCATTTTTCCCTTCGTATATTCCCTTCTGAAATTCTAATCATTCTGTAAATATTCAATTTTGTGCGTTTGGCACGACCATTGTATAGCATTGCATAGGACTGTTTTTATACACATGTTTATGCAATCCATTGTCAGGGAGGCTGCTATGCATCAAGATATTTATGGAATGACAAAAGAGAACAAAAGCTTGCAGTCCAGCTTGGCAGACTCTCTCAAGCTGGCCAAGGCCCTTTATCACTCATCATCTGCCCCCATACTTTTTATTGATGACCAGTTTACCATCATTATGGCCAACTCAAGCTGGAACCGGCTTCTGGACTGGAAAGAAGGAGAGCTGGTGGGCAAGCCGATCAGTAAGTTGTTTCACGAAGATCAGATCCAGGATTTCTATAATCTGAATCAATCCTTGCACGAGGACGAACAATATTGGCAGGGCGAGTTTTTAATGCAAAAATCCAATGGATCTTTAGTGAATGTCGAGATTGTTACTCAAAGGGTGGAGCTGCAAGAACAAACTATTTATGTCCTGTACCTGGATAGGGTCCTGGCCAGCTTGCAGGAAAGAAAGAAGCCTGAAGCGGCGGAAGTGGGGATGTATGGGGCGGAAACCTTGATCAGAGCCCTCCAGTCCCTGGAAAAGGAGCATAGCAGGTATCAGCAGGAGCTTGCCCACCATATTGAGAGCAATCTTTTGCCGACCCTGAAGAAAATGTCATGCGAACCGGACTCTCAAATCAGAAGCTGCTATCAAGCGGTCCTGTCCAAGGAACTCACTTCCCTTTTAAACGATTTGCCCCTGGAAGGGGACCAGGATTTACTGAAGCTGACCCCGACCGAGATGGAGGTTTGTCAGTATATTCAGTCCGGGCTCAGCAGTAAGGAGATAGCCGAATTGATGCATTCTTCTTTTGATACCATCCAGACCCACCGCAAGAATATTCGAAAGAAAATGGGCCTCAACGGTCAAAAGACCCCTTTATGTACTTTCCTTCGGGTCAAAAAAAGGTTGCTGCCAAGAAGCTATGCCCAAGCATAACGCTGCCTTGAGGCCCAAGTCCCGGGCATCATTTCAGCTTAAATGTCACATGTCACAGTAACCAATTCCGTCACTGTGACATGTGGCCACATGGTTTGCATTTCGTACCTGAAAGGGCGACCGCCCGTGTGCAACGCTTGCAGCGTAAGCAATGCGGGCAGGCCGGGCGCCCCTACACACCATCACCCCAGCACAATGTTGATTTTTACATAGACGGAACTGCAAAAAATTGCTTTACGTTCATTTACGGTAAAATTTGAAGTCGTAATCTTCTGTTTTTACAGACCTCTCGTATAAACTAGACCGGGCAATGATGGAGGGGGCACACGTTTCTTATATGATCAAAACGGCAAACCGTTTTTTGCCCGCTTTGGGGCAAAAAACGGTTTTTGCTCTCGCATCTAGAAAGCCAGCTCCTCCCATTTTTCAAACATGTTGGGAGTTCTGGTTGGCTCCGGATACTTCCTGTTCTCATATTGGAGATCATCCTGTCCCAAGTCTTCTTCCATCATTTCGGCTTGTGCTGCGGCATTGACAGCCACCAGGCTGAGGTGAAAGGCCTTGCGGTGAGGTGATACACACTCTACGGTCTTATGATCCCCACCACAGTAAAAACATTTGTGTTGTTCTTCCAGGCTTTCCATTCGCAGATGATCAATCAGGTCGGCAATTTTTTGGACTGTATTCTGCATGATAACCTCCCTTGAAGCTGATTGCGGAACATGAGGTTCTAAGCAATTGGTAACTACGAGTCATCGCTTCGTATATAATCTTTTGCAATTTTTAATCCAAATGACTTGTATTGAACCCTAAGCGATTTCATGGCAGAATCAGGTACTTTTCGGGTACTTGGCAGACAAGGCCCTGGACATATAGTGGAGGCTTTCTTTAAGCTTTTTTCAAGACGCTGTGGGATGATGCTTTACCTTTGAAAACTGCTCATATCCCCTCTGGGGCACAAAGGAGACTAGGTCCATGTCCAAGCCAAAAAGGGTATTTACCTTAGAAGAAGTAGCTGAAGGAGATGGCCGGGAAGGTCGGCCGGTCTATATAGTTTTTGAAAACACGGTCTACGATGTCTCGGCAAGCTCTCTGTGGAAAAACGGCTCACACATGCATATGCACCAGGCTGGTGCGGATCTGACGGATCAGCTGGCGGCCGCTCCGCATTTCGCCGAGGTATTCACGAAGAAAGGGGTCAAGGAAGTCGGGGAACTCAAAAAGGATCAGCGCAGCAAAGATCTGCCCGGTTTCTTAAAGTCCCTGTTCCAGGCTTTCCCCATTCTGCGCAGACACCCCCATCCCATCAGCGTTCACTTCCCAACAGCCTATCTGACCACGGCCTTTCTTTTTCTTCTGGTGCACTATGTGGTCGGGTCGTCCGTGGGCCTCGACTTCCACGCCTTTGCTTTTATCCTGCTTGTTTTGGGAGTCCTGTCCGCTGCAGTCAGCATGGGCACCGGTTTTTTAACTCTCTGGGTCAATTATAAAATGAAAATGCCCCCATTGGTTCGGTGGAAGATAAAGCTGGCTGTGGCTTTGCTGGGTGCGGGGGTGCTGGCTGTATTGCTGTACGCCACCGGGCTCGTCCACCTGGCCTTTTTCCGCTGGATCTACAATCTTCTGCTCCTGGTCCTGGCTCTTCTGGTCATGGGGCTCGGGTATCTGGGCGGGCAGATGGTTTTTCCGACCAAGACCCAGTGATCAGGGAGCAGAGGTCAGAGGACAGAGGACAGAGATCAGCCACGTCGATGACTGTAGACGGCCAGTTTGATCCAGCATGTAATTGAAGAAGGCAGGCCCTCGGAGAGGGCCGCCCTACCCAAAAGACCACGGGATGGGTTACAACTGCGTAGGCCGCCCTTCTCCGAAGGGCAGGCCTTCTTCAAGGTAAAATCCAGTTTCATACAATTCTTCTCTTTTTCCGATTCCCCTCCTTGCCGCCTGTCTTTCAGGCGGGAGGGAGGGGCCAGGGGAGGGTTCTATGTTCGTGACATTTGGGATGAACCTATGCACGAGGGGAAAATCAAGCTTTTTTCTGTCTGCAGAGACTTCAGGGGTATAAGCTAATGATCCCTTTTCGAGATTTCTTTCACGACTGGCTGTACGGCCAAAATGGCTATTACACTCAATACCAACCCATTGGGAAAGAAGGTGACTTCTATACATCAGTCACGGCCAGCCGTTATTTCGGGGGAAGCATCGCCTGGTATCTGAACAGGCGAATCCAGGAGGGTCTTTTGCCTCCAGATACGTGCTTCGTTGAGTTCGGTGCCCACCATGGATACCTGATGACCGACATCATCCAGTTCCTGCAAATACTGGCTCCGGATCTTATTGACAGTCTGTCCTTTCGAGTGGTGGAGCCCTTTGAGCCCCTCCAGGGCATGCAGGAGGAGCATTTTGAGTCCCAGCTCGGTCCCGATCATCCCATAGTGCAGGTTGATGACGTGTCTCTGGCTCAGGGGGAGTGGGCGTTCGTTGTGGCCAACGAGATCTTCGATGCCTTTGCCTGTGACCTGATTCAGGATGGCCGGCAAGCCTATGTTCAGGATTGGACAATTTATTGGGACAGACCGGAAGATAAAGTGGCTGAAATGAGCCAAGAGCTGGGAATTCGTACCGGCGAGATCGCTTGGGGGTATGAGCAATTTGCCGGCAGGCTGGCCCGTTCATTTGAAAATATTGATTATTTAACTTTTGATTACGGGTACTTAGAGCCCCGACAAGACCTTTCGGTACGCATATTCAAGGAGCATGACGTCTTCAGCCCTCTTGAAACAGATCTCTCTTGCTATTTCCAAAAAAGCGATATAACCTATGACGTCAATTTCTCCCACCTCATTGAAGCCTTTCGAAAGGCTGGGTTTGCCAGGCAATTCTATACCTCGCAGATGGAGGCCATGAAAGAGCTCGGGCTGTTCCAATTGGTGGAAATGATGCAGAACCGACTCTCTCACTCTGAATATATTCAGGAGGTAGGCAAGATAAAGACGTTATTCCATCCCTCCTTTTTAGGGGAACGCTTCAAGGTGCTGAGCATGTCATCCGGCCGGTTGAGCAAGGACATGGCTCAAGCATAAAGCATCTGGCCTCCTGGTATGAAACGAGATCCTTCTTTGCCCGTCATTCCCACCTAGCCTGTCCTCGTGAAGACGGGGAGCGGGAATTCAGAAAAGATAGAAAGGGTTTCCCCTGGATTGCCCGGTGAGCATGATCACGGTTGAGTCGTATGATCCGGGCCGGGCAATGACGGAGAAAGACGTCTGCAAGTTACATTGCTGATCAATCCGGCTACTTTTCCTTTTTTTGCCCGCTTTGGGGCAAAAAATATTTCAGACTTGCCGGAGACAAGGCGGAACGGATACGCATTGCGAGACGGGCTTTTCCAGTAGGGTGATATGATTTTGCCTCACCTCCCGGGATGCGATTCGCATCCCGGGAGGTGAGGATATGAGAACAAGATCCGAGATGGCAAACATCTCAGAGCTTGATATGTGACGGATGGGATCAGCTGGAGGTTCTCGCTTCACCAAGAGGAGGAGCTTTTTCCTTATGTAAAGCAAGGAGCATGCCATATTGCCAAAACATACCTGAAACCTCCAGACAGCTGCACACTGGTGGATGTCCGGTTGTCTCTCTGTGTGACATGTCTCACCCCAATGAACACATATGTGACTTTGACTCATCCATGAAATCCACCACATGATGTTTTTTATGATCCCTGCCATACTTCGAGGCCAATAGGCCCATCATGAATGATGAACATTTTGATCTTGATCAAATACTTAAGGAAAAATCATATGCCGACAGATGGTGAATACTCCTCAAAGCTTGAATTGTTACGACAGCAGGCGGAACATTTGATCGAGCAGCAATCCAAGTCATCTTCTTTTCACGATGCGAACTTTCTGGACCTGATTCACGAGGTTCAGGTTTCCCAGAAAGAGATGGAAATCCAGAATGAGGAACTGAAAAGGGCTCAGGAAGAGCTGGCTGCTCTGCACCAGGAATACGAAAACCTGTATGAGTTCGCTCCCTGCGGGTATCTGACCATCCATCCGGATGGCATCATCACCCGGGCCAACCTGACCGCGATCAACCTCTTAAAGACAAACAGGATAACACCGCTCAGGTCGACGCTCAGCTCATATATTGCAGAGGGTTGGAAGCATTCATTTCTGGAGGCCCGGCAGAAATCGGGAGCAACGGGCGAGATTCAAAGCGTGGAACTGCTCCTGGATACCGGCGCAGACCCTCCTTGCTGGGTGCTTGCGGACATCCGGGCCCAAAAGGACGAAAAAGGGGGGTTGCACCAGTTCATGGTTGTGCTTACGGACATCTCCCAGCGTAAGCAGGCGGAGCAGGAATTGGTTCAGGCCCGCGAACAGGCTGAGGAGGCCCAACAGCAAGCCGAATTGGCCAACAAGCATAAATCCGAGTTTCTGGCCAGAATAAGCCACGATATAAGGACCCCGATGAACTCGATTTTGGGCATGCTCAGGCTGGTATTATCCAGCGATATCAAAGGCAAGCAGCGGGACAGGATTCAAGTAGCCAAAAACTCGGCCGAGTCACTGCTGTGGCTCTTAAACGATCTTCTGGACCTGTCCAGGATTGAAGCCGGCCGATTTACCCTGCACGATAAAGAGTTCCGGCTACGGAAGCTGCTGAACAATGTGGTTCGAGAAATTGAACATATGGCCTCTGAAAAGGGTCTGAAGTGCTATCTGGCTGTGAGCAGTAATCTGCCTCTCATCCTGCATGGAGATCCCTTCAGGCTCAAAAGAATATTATACAATCTTTTGAACAATGCCATCAAGTTTACCGAGCAGGGCTATTTAGAACTGGAGACACAGCAAGTGGATATCATGCCCTGCACAGATGATGAGTATTTTGTCAGCACGGTCCTTTTCAAAATCATGGACACCGGCAAAGGCATCGATTCTGATCAGTTAGAGGAGATTTTTCACTCTTATGATCAGGGAGGTCATGATTCTCTGTCAGCAGAAGAGGGAACAGGACTTGGATTGGCTATCTGCAAGAAGCTCACCGAGCAGATGGGAGGCCATATCTGGGTGGACAGCAAGCCGGAGCAAGGCAGCACATTTTACGTGCAGATTCCTTTCAAAACCGATGGGCAGATCGGCCATGATCTTGAGGACCAGGAGCATGGGGAGAGCTTTGATCAGATTCCGGGCCAAAGAATTCTGGTAGTGGAAGATCAAAAGATGAATCGGGTTTTCGTGGAGGACCTGCTCTCTTCCAATGGACATCAGGTGAGATTGGCTGAAAACGGAGAGCAGGCTTTGGATATGCTGAGCAAAAGCAGCTTCGATCTGGTGCTTATGGACATCAGAATGCCGGGTATGGACGGCATTGAGACAACCATGCGCATACGAACAGCCGATCCGCTGATCATGAACCCCGATATTCCGATCATCGGCCTGTCAGCCCATGTCATCAATGACAAGGAAATGGACCGATTTCGAAATGCCGGGTTCAACCATTATGTGGTCAAGCCTGTGGATTTTGAAAAACTCTTTGCGGCCATGCAGGAGGTTTTGGGATACGGGGAAAATGAGTAATGGTTGTGGTCCGATTCATGCGTTATCTTCTAGTGCCTGGTCATATGTGCATTGTCCGGAATCGGCACGAAACCTTTGTGGTTCCAGTGACTCCCTTATGAAGTTGTGAGCGGTGTCTGCCTCAAAAAAATGTCTCACCGAAAAATGCCCCATACCTCACCTTTGATTGCCTGAATCGTTATGCTGAAATGAAAAAAATAATCTCACATCCATCTTTTTCGGTCTGTCTATTTTCAATATGCAGATCAAAAAAGGTGCATACGGGAGGTACGGAAATGGAAAAAGAGGTTGCCGTGATAGATGTGACCAACCTGGAGGACTGCCGGGATAAAAAACGGTATGAAACCCTGAGGGAAATCTTTGCAGACGCCCGGGAGCAGATCGATCAGGGCCGGGAGATTGTGCTCCACCAGACCTTTGGCGACTCGCCGCCCGAGCTTGTGGAACGGATCCAAACCCGGGAAAGACTGGAAGAGGTGGCCCGATATTATCTGCCGGAGGAGAGCGGGCAATGAAACATTATGACTGCATCGCTGTAGGGTCTGGCTCGGCTCTGACCGTGGTCGAGGGACTTTTGGAGGACAATCCGGAATCCAGGGTGGCGGTGGTAGATAAAGACGAGCCGGGAGGGCTGTGTCTGACCAGGGCCTGCATCCCCAGCAAGCTCCTTCTGTATCCGGCCGAGGTCATGCGCCAGGTGCAGGAGGCGGCTGCGCATGGGATACAGGTAGAGGTCAAGGGCGTGGACTTTCAGGCCATCATGCAGAGGATGCGGGACATTGTCTCCCAGGAAAGCCGGCAAATCGGACAGAGCCTTTCAGAATCAGTCAATGTGGACTATTACCGGGATGTAGCCGAGTTCACCGGTCCGTCTTCCATGCGGGTGGGAGCAGAGGAGATCAGCGGTGAAATGATCCTGCTCTGCCCGGGCTCCAAGCCGGCCATACCGGATATTCAGGGGTTGGACAGCGTTGACTATCTGACCAGCGACACCCTTCTCAGCCTGAATGATCTCCCGGAGAGCCTGGTCATTGTCGGAGGCGGCTATGTGGCTGCTGAGTATGGCCATTTTTTTTCGGCCATGGGGGCGGAAGTGACCATCCTGGGTCGCAATCCCCAGTTCCTGCCCAGGCATGAGCCGGAAATTTCGGCTGTGGCCGAACAAAAGATGGCCGAGCATATGGAGATTGTTCCCAATCACGAAGTGGTGCATGTCCAGCCTCAAGATGGACGGGTGCTGGTCAAGGCCAGGAATCGGGAGACCGACCAGGATATTGAATTTGCGGCTGAAAGACTGCTTATTGCCGCCGGCCGAGCCTCAAATGCCGATCTTTTGCGAACGGATCGGGCCGGATTGGAGACCGATTCCCAGGGCTGGCTGGTGGTCAATGACCGCCTGGAGACCTCAGTCAAGAATATTTGGTCCTTTGGTGACGCCAACGGGCGGCATCTCTTCAAGCATGTTGCCAATCAGGAAGCCAGAGTGGTCTATGCCAACGCAGTGCTCAAAGAGTCCATGACCGCTGATTATCATGCCGTGCCCCATGCAGTCTTCACCCAGCCGGAGATAGCGGCCGTAGGCATGAAGGAGTCCGAGGCAGTGGCCGCCTATGGACAGGAAGGGGTGGTCATCGGATTCCATCCCTTTGAGGACACGGCCAGGGGGGAGGCCATGCAGGTGCGTGACTGCTTTGTCAAGGTCATCCTGGAAGAGGCGACCAACAAGATTCTCGGGGCTCACATCATAGGGCCGCAGGCCTCCATCCTCATCCAGGAGCTCATCACATTGATGTATACAGATGATCAAAGCCCGACTCCCCTGGTCAAGAGCATGCATATCCATCCA
>CAZUER010000004.1:0-78948 GCA_964619345.1 uncultured Desulfohalobiaceae bacterium | reverse complement strand
AAGATCTTCAAGAAATCAATCTTGACCCCGATGAATTTCACGGAGAATGGAACTATACTATCCACCCAAAATTAGATTAAACGTAACACTTGTATCGTGACAGATCCTTAGCTGGGCCCTGGCCTCTTGTGATTGGTAAGCATTTAGCCTCCCTTGTCCAAAAGTTCAGGGGCCTTTTGGGCCCCATTTCCTTTCCATGCCAGCCGGTCAAGACTTCCTGGGGGTTGTCTCCACCTTGATCCCATCCTTAAAGTGCCGCTTGATGACCTTGGACTGACAGGCCTGACATTCGAAGGCCACCAGCCCGCCCAGGCCGGCAGTTTTGAGCACAAACTTGCGGGGCAGGTCCTCCTGCCAGTTATTTGTTGCTTGCCCGCAATGGCCGCACGTCACCTTCCGCTCTACGGGATACTTGAAATCCCAATGGTCAAGCAAAAGTTTCCAGTCATCTATGGGTTCGGTGGGATCGGCCTTTTGCTGACCCCCCTGCAAGCGTTCCCAGGCAACCTGCAAAAGGGGCAGGACATCTGCTTGAACTTCGGTCCACAACTCCAAAGGGATAAATACCCCCACCGTCTGGCCGGTTCCGGAGGAAAGGGTCTGGACACCGCTGCGTGGATCTGCCATGTTTTCATTCTCCTGGATGTGAATTTACATTTTAAGGT
This sequence comes from uncultured Desulfohalobiaceae bacterium, assembly GCA_964619345.1. Classification (GTDB taxonomy): domain Bacteria; phylum Desulfobacterota; class Desulfovibrionia; order Desulfovibrionales; family Desulfothermaceae; genus Desulfovermiculus. The sequence goes on along the minus strand of CAZUER010000004.1, from coordinate 78,283 downwards.
TTGCCTGCACCTCTGATGCCAGCGAAGCTTTTTGCCGGGCAGAAAATAGCCTTCGAGCTGCTGCGCAGAGTGCCGGGTGAAAACGGCCACGTACAGTCCTATCCAGCCACAGCTAACCCAAAGGAGCATCGCCCATGGCTGGTTCAAGTCGCGGTTTGGGCAAAGGCCTGGAAGCACTCTTTACTTCATCGCAGCCCCTGGAGCAAGGGAGCCCGGACCAGGGTCTGCAAAACATTGCTTTGGATAGGATCGAACCGAATCCAGACCAGCCTCGAAAGGATATCTCCCAGGAGGGATTGCACGAACTGGCCCAGTCCATATCCGAGCAGGGCCTGTTGCAGCCCTTACTCATAAGGCCCCACCCCTCCCACAACGGTTTGTACCAGCTCATTGCCGGAGAACGTCGGTGGCGGGCATGCAGATTGGCCGGACTGCACTCTGTTCCCGTTCTTGTCCGGGATATCTCCGACAGTGAGGCCCTGGTCATTGGATTGGTGGAAAACCTGCAGCGACAGGATCTCAACCCGGTGGAAGAAGCTCAGGCTGTGGGCCGACTTCTCCGGGAGTTGAACATCTCTCAGGATGAACTGGCCCAGCGCCTGGGGCGCAGCCGATCTGCGGTGGCCAACTGCCTCCGCTTGCTCCATTTGCAGCCGGAAATTCTCAATGCCTTAGCCCAGGCCAAAATCAGTTCCGGACAAGCCAGGACCTTGTTGGCTATCCCGGATCAGGAGGCCAGGATGGCCCTTTTCCAGGTGACCTTGAGCCGGCAGCTCACCGTGCGCCAAATGGAGCAGGCGGTCTCCTTCTGGAAGGCAAACGGCCGTCTTCCCAATAACATCCGGGGCCAGCCCGCCCAGGATAAGCCTTCCGCTGGATTCGAGGCCGCCCGCTCTTCCCTGCAAAAGGCCTTGGCCCATAAATTGGAAGCCGGGGTGCGCATCAAGGGGAAACAGGACAAAGGCTCAATCACGTTGGCCTATTCATCTGAAGAAGAACTGCACCGCCTGGTCCGAAAACTGGGCGTAGACTTGGAGTCATGTTTCACGTGAAACGCACCTGCTTTTGGGGAGGGGCAAAAGGCTCAATCCCCTTCACTATGGGTATTTGCCCCTTAACGGTTTCTTCTTCGAAGCTCAAGCCATGCCCAAGAGCTCAATAATCCATCTGCGACACTTGTCTTACGCCTTCGCCTCCTCCTGGGCCTTACGGAATGTCAGCCTGGATGTATCTGCTGGTGATTTTATCTTCTTGACCGGACCTTCGGGGGCTGGAAAAACAACCTTGCTCCGCCTCTTGCATGGAACCTTGCCCCTCCAACGCGGCCAGGGGTTCATTGCCGGCTATGACTTAAGGTCCCTGTCCTCCCGTCGTCTGCATTTGTTGCGCCGGGATGTGGCGGTGGTATTTCAGGATTTCAAAGTCCTTCCCCACCGCACTGTGCGGGAAAACATCGCTCTGCCCCTTTTTATTCAAAACCTGCCCAAAGACCAGATACATCGACGGGTCAACGCTGTTCTGCGCGGGCTGCACCTGGAAAATAAAGATGACCTTCCCTGTGGTCGGCTCTCTGGAGGTGAACAGCAACGGGTAGCCATTGCCAGGTCCATAGTGGTCAACCCCAAAGTCCTTTTGGCCGATGAGCCAACAGGCAATGTGGACCCGGACCTCTCTTTACGCCTTTTAGACATATTAAGCCGTTTCAACGCCCACGGGACGACAGTTCTCTTGGCCACCCACGACCAATATCTCATTCAGGCCCACCCCCAAGCAAGGATTCTACGCCTCGACCAGGGCCAAGTGCAAGGAGAAGGACATGCCCCATCGCCTCCTGGGCTCTGAACTCATCACCTGGAAGTATATCCGGACCGAGCAAATAATCGTCCTTTGTGGGGTTATCCTGATTATCTTTCTCACCATGTGCATCTACTTAGCATCCAAATGCATCCATACCCACGTGGTTTCCTCTTCCGCCGATATTCAGATCCAGGTCTACTGGAGTCCGGATATGCCTGCAGAGGAGGTCCGTCTGGCCTGGGACAAAGCTGCCCAAATCCCAGGAGTTGACCATTTAACCACATACACGGCTGCTCAGGCCCTGAACTCCATGCAAAAGACATTGGGACCCGATCTGGATCTGTCCTGGATGACGGACCAAAACCCATTGCCCCCGACAGCTGTTTTGTTCGCCACGATCTCCGATGCGGACCCCGCCTCACATATTATTGAGAAGGTGCACAATCTGTCCGGGGTGGAAAAAGTGCACAGTAATCCCTTCCAGGTGCAAGCTGCCGCGGTGTGGTCCCAACTGGCTTCCACGGTTGTATGGCCCCTGATCACTGTACTCCTGACCACCCAGGCGGTTCTTCTGGCCAATACTGTGCGCATGAGCATGACCAAACTCCATGGGGATATTCATGTCCTGCGTCTCGTCGGCGCTGCCCGTTGGGCTTACCACGTACCCATCCTGACCCGGATGTCCCTTTTGACCCTGTTGGGCACCAGTCTGGCCTTAGCGGGCGCGAAGCTTATCCAGATTCGCATAGACATGATCCTCTCCGCTCCCCCATTTCATCTGGGATGTCCTTTTGTTTCCTGGCCGGAAATGTTGACCATCTTCCTGGGAGCCGGATTGGTGAGCGTTTTGAGTTCAGCTCTGGCCATCTATGGGCAAGACCAGGCCTAGAGAGCACTTGTTTATCAATGATAAAATTCCATCAAATGCTGGCCTATTCCAGAGCAAAACCTTCCAGTCCAAATGACCCTGGACAACTTTAAACACGCAATATTTTTTCTGATGTATATTCTCAAATTTCCATGACCTCCAAAATACGCCATGGATCAAACCAAGGAGTAAAAACAATGCGCAGTCGTAAAATGACATCCGGGCTGGAGAAAGGCCCTCATCGTTCTCTCTTGCATGCCCTGGGCCTGACCCGGGATGAAATTGAGCGACCTTTGGTCGGGGTGGTCAATGCCGCCAGTGAAGTGGTTCCCGGACATGTGCATCTGGACCGCATCGCCGACGCGGTGAAGGCCGGAGTACGAATGGCCGGAGGAGTTCCCATGGAGTTTCCGGCTATCGGGGTCTGCGACGGCCTGGCTATGAACCATGAAGGGATGCGGATGAGCCTTCCCAGCCGCGAGATCATCGCCGATTCCATTGAGCTTATGGCCACTGCCCATCCCTTTGACGCCTTAGTCTTTATCCCCAATTGCGACAAAATCGTCCCCGGGATGCTCATGGCCATGCTCCGCCTGAATATCCCCTCCATTTGTATCAGCGGCGGTCCCATGCTGGCCGGTTTTCATCAGGGTCAGAGCGTGGACTTAATCAGTGTCTTCGAAGCCGTGGGCCAGGTAAAGCGAGGGGTCTTACAGCCCGAGGTCCTGTCCGAATTAGAAGAGAGTGCCTGTCCTGGTTGTGGCAGCTGCTCCGGTATGTTCACCGCCAACTCCATGAACTGCCTCACCGAGGCCATTGGCTTAGCCCTTCCGGGAAATGGAACCATTCCAGCCGTGCACGCCGCCCGGACCAGATTGGCCAAGCAGGCCGGGATGCAGGTCATGTCCCTTTTGGATCACAGCATCCTGCCCAGGGACATTGTGACCCAGGAGAGTGTGCACAATGCCGTGGCCGTGGATATGGCTCTAGGTGGATCCACAAATACCGTACTCCACCTGCCGGCGGTCTTTGCCGAAGCCGGACTGGATTTGACCCTGGAGGTCTTTGACCAAGTCTCCGGATCGACCCCCAACCTGTGCCGCCTGTCCCCTGCCGGCAGCCACCACATTCAGGATCTGCATCAAGCCGGGGGGATTCCAGCTGTCATGGCCGAGTTGGCCTCAGCTGGTCTTATTCACACCCATTGCCGGACTGTGACCGGCTATCAGGTCCATGACAATCTCAAGCACCTGCAGGCTAAGGTTTTCAACCCCGAGGTGATCAAACCCGTGACCGCTCCCTATCATCCCCAGGGAGGTATTGCCATCCTGTACGGGAATCTGGCTCCGGACGGATGCGTGGTTAAACAATCGGCTGTAGCCGAAGAAATGCTGGTTCGAGAAGGCCAGGCCGTGGTTTTCGACAGCGAAGAAGAAGCCTCCCAGGCTATCTTGGACGGCCATATTCGAGCCGGCCACATCGTGGTCATCCGTTACGAAGGACCTCAAGGAGGTCCCGGCATGCGGGAGATGCTCACCCCTACTTCGGCCATTGCCGGAATGGGCCTGGACCGGGAAGTAGCCCTGATCACCGACGGACGGTTCAGCGGAGGCACCCGGGGTGCGGCCATAGGCCACATTTCCCCGGAAGCGGCAAATGCCGGACCAATTGGATTGATTCAAAACCAGGATCGAATCAAGATTGATATTCCCCGGCGGAGATTGCAGCTCTTGGTTGACGAGGCCGAACTGGAAAACAGACGCAAGTCCTTCGTTCCCCTGCAAAAAACCGTGGAATCTGCCTTTTTACGCCGTTACGCCCAACAGGCCACATCCGCTGCCCATGGGGCCGTTTTTCGGTCATGATACATGAGGGCTGGCGAATTTGTGATCATTGAGCCCCCTTGAACGGACACCTTCAGAGCATGGCTAGGGCAGGATTCCTGAACGGGTACTCAAAATACGGCAATTGAAAAACATCCACCTTTTGGTGGACGAAACCCATAGGCACATATGGATCGCAATCACACTCCATCCAAACGGATGACTGTATGGGAACACGATCGCCGTGGCCAATTTGCCCTGGAGCAGGAAAAAACTTTCCTGCTCCAAATGACTTCTGCCTGGCGTCGAAGGCATCGCAGGATGCTGCAAATCGAATCTGGAACAGGGAAATTCCTGGAGGTGTTCTGGGAGGCGGGATTTGATCTGACCGCAACAGCTTCCTCAGCCGCGGATGTGCATAAGACCAGGGCCAGAATCGGCCATCGGGCCGAGCTCCATTTGGCCCAATCCGATGACCTTCCTTTTGAAGACAGATCCTTCGATTATGTTCTTCTCCTCACCACCCTGGATTATTGCCCCCATCCCCAGAAAGTTATCAAAGAGGCCAGCCGGGTCTGTGCCAAGGAGATGCTTATCAGTTTTCTGAACAAGCATTCTTTGTACGCCCTGTCCCTGGCCGGCCCCGGTTCCCCAACCACCCATCCCCGTCCACATTCCTGGTGGTCATGGCCTTCTCTGCGCTCCTTCCTGGCCCACAGCCTGGGTCCCAGGGCGATATGCGCCAAGGGCGGCATCTTGCCCGGTCCCTACTGTACCTGGCAGCCCAAGCCAGTCTGCCGATTCCTCAATTCCGCCCTCTGCCCCACTCTCTTTGGGGCTTACTGCGGCCTCCGCCTCGATATGACCGCAGATCCTTTGATCAATCCTTTGCCGGCCTGGGTCCATCAACCCAAACCCTCCGCCCCTTACTCCAACCGAGTACGAGGCGGCCATCAGGTCCCTTCCAGGGAAAGGTAGGCATTCAAACCCTGGCCCAAAAGTTTGGTATCCGGGGAGACTCTTTTCTATCCATCTACAAAAGCCATATCTCCCCTGGTTCACCCTTCAGGATCCCTTCTGTTTGAGCCGGGATGCGCAACAATCCGTCAGCGTGGAGCATGCTCCGTAACAATCCGGACTTGGCCCACACCGGTTCCGCCCGAAATCCTCCTTTCTCCTCTTGATCCAGTTTCACTCGGACATAATCTTCACGACCCTGCTGAGAAGGAATGTTCCTGGCCGCCGTGGCCCATATCCGAGGTTGCCCTCGACGGGCAAAGGCCTGTCCTTCCCCGCTTAAATGGCTGAGAAAAGGCAATCCAAGGACGTACATGACCACCTGAGCCGAGGTGACTTGCCCGGGAAGACCAATGATCGGAACCTGGCCTTGAGCGGCCAAAATAGTCGGCTTGCCAGGGCTCAAGGCAATTCCATGGGCCATAATCCGACCCTGAGGCAGACTGGAGATAACTTCCAGACTTAAATCCCTGGTCCCCACAGAGCTGCCCCCGGAAAGGAAAATGCAGTCGTACCCTTGGGCCGCGTCTTCCAGGGCCTTTTTCAGCTCCGGCTGCCTATCCCTGACAATACCCAATTCAAAGGGCTGCCCCCCAGCTTTGGCACACCAGGCGGCTATGGTTGTGGAGTTCACATCCCGGATTTTCCCTGCTTCCGGCTGGTCCTGGATAGGCACCAGTTCATCTCCAGTAGACAGTATAGCTACCCTGAGCCGGCGTCGAACCTCTACCCGGGCCATGCCCAATGCAGCCAAAATTCCCAGGTCCTGCGGTCGCATCCTGGTTCCGGCTTGAACAACCACATCCCCTTGCCTGCAGTCCTCCCCCCGCAGCATGACATTGTCTCCAGGCCCCAGGGATCGAAAGACCTCGATTTCATCCTCAGCTATCTGCCGGGTATACTCAACCATGACCACGGCATCAGCTCCTCGAGGCAGGCTTCCACCGGTTAGAATCTGGGCACACTCGCCCGGTCCTATCTCCAGTTCCGGATCATCGTCCACAGCCAACCTTCCAGTGATGGTCAAATATACCGGATTGGTCTCTCCAGCCCCGAAACTGTCCTTAGCCCGTACCGCATACCCATCCATGCTGGATCTGGAATGGAGGGGCAAATCTTCTGCAGCCGGTACATTCTGAGCCGTTACCCTGCCCAGGGCCTGGGCCAGAAAAGCTTCCTCACTGTCCTGAACCGGCTGAAAGCCTAAAAGGATGTTCGTACACTCTGCAACGCTTCTGACATCGAAAAACTCGTCTTTCATGTTTTAGAGCTCCAAATTGATTTCAATCCGGCCTGGGGCATAACCTTTGAGCTGGCTGAGCATGCCTTGAATACCTCCGGAAATAATGCTCTCCACAAAGGGATTAAGCCCTAAAGGCTGGCCATTGACCCGGATGCTCATAGAGCCTTGCATGGCCCGGCAGTCTTCAATAGAGGCCTTCCCCTGTACGATATCACTGGCCAGTTGTCCGCAATCCTCGCGTCCACACGATCCGCAGTCCAGCCCGGGCAAAAGAAAACCCTTCTCCAAGACCAGGCTTGTAAGCTCCTGGACCGTGTCCACCACAGGCAACCCGAGCTTCTCTTTTTGCCAAGAAGCCAGGGCCAAATCCACTTCCAGCCCTCTGTCGTTTGCATCATCTCCTTTGGGGAGAAGAATCCGGGGGCATACCTTCATGTTTCGACCCCCTTCAATAACCACCACGTCGGCATCGAGCAGGGGGACGAGATCCATAAAATAGCGCTGTCGTGGCCAAATAAGGAGACTCTCCCGGGGACTGATCCCCACTACGGCCTGAGCCTTACCGGCCAACTGTGATGTATCCGCATCCGAACGTTCAAAGCCGTGGCTGGAGAATTTTGCTGCCGCCACACGCACCCCCTGTGACTGCAAATGAGCGCATAACTCAACCGCTAAGCTTGTTTTCCCTGATTTTTTATTGCCGATAAGAGCAATGGCCTTCATCAATACCCTCCTTTCGTTTTGACAACATATCTGCTTTGGTCTAAGGAAGTCTTTTTGATTTGTCTACGTTTTGACTTTCCACTCGGAGGCCGGCCTCCTTCCTGAAGTATTATTTCATCATCCGGCGTACCCTTATGCACCAGATCACCAAGATCAAAGGCTTTAGCGATCTCTTGTGGCCGAAGGTATCTCAGTATACCCTCATGGAAGATTTGGCCAGATCGGTATTTTCCCGATATGGATATCGGGAGATCCGGATCCCGGTTTTGGAAAAAACCGAGCTTTTCGCGCGCAGTATCGGAGAGGAGACGGACATTGTGCAAAAAGAAATGTTCACCTTCCCGGACCGCAAAGGCCGTTTGCTGACCATGCGCCCGGAAGCCACGGCCGGTGTGGCCAGGGCCTACATAGAAAACACCATGTATGCCCGGGAACAGGTGAGCAAAGTGTTCACCTTTGGCCCCATGTTCCGTTATGAACGTCCCCAAAAAGGACGACAGCGCCAGTTCCACCAGGTCAACGCCGAGCTTTTTGGATCCTCTGCTCCCCAAGCTGACGCGGAAATCATTGCCATGCTCTGGCGTTACCTGCATGAACTGGGTCTGACCAATCTGGATCTGTACCTCAATTCCCTGGGCTGTCCGGAATGTCGCCCGGAATTCTCCCGTCGGTTGCAGGAATTTTTAAACACTCAATCCATCTCCGAGCTCTGCGCCGACTGCCAGCGAAGACAGAGTACAAATCCCCTGCGCATTCTAGACTGCAAGGTTCCCGGTTGCCAGAAGACAGCTGAACAGGCCCCCAAGATTCTTGACCATTTGTGCCGGAAATGTGAGGAACACTTTGCCTCGGTCCAGAACATTCTGCAGTCCTGCTCGGTCCCTTTTGTCCTCAATCCCCGTTTGGTCCGGGGGCTGGATTATTACCAACGCACCACTTTTGAGGTCGTATCCAGAGATATCGGAGCTCAGTCCTCGGTAGCCGGAGGAGGTCGCTACGACGGACTTCTGGAACAGTTGGGCGGACCTTCCTGCCCGGGCATCGGCTTTGCCTGCGGCATGGAACGCTTGGCTTTGCTCCTGGATCATCCCTGTGATCCGGGTTTGGACTTTTATTTGGCTGTCTTGGATCCAAGTGCTCTGGATCAGGGACAAATCCTGGCCCTTGGACTCCGAGACCAGGGGTTCCGGGGCCAGGTCAGCTTTGAGGCCAAAGGCCCCAAATCCCAACTCCGCCTGGCCAATAAAATGAAAGCCAGATTTTGTCTCTTGCTGGGCCCCGAGGAAATAGAAGCTCAAACCATGGTCCTCAAAGACATGCACAGTGGTCAACAACGCACCATACCTCAGGCCGAACTGCCAGCAGCTTTGGACCGGGCTTGGCAATCATAAACAATCAAATTGCATACAATGAGACCCTCATATGTCTGAACTCAAAGCTTCCGATCTCCTCTCCGATGTTTCGGGCTGGGAGCGCACCCATCACCTCAATGAACTCACATCCGCCCACATCGGCCACCACGTTTGCCTCATGGGCTGGGTACAGTACAGACGGGATCACGGAGGACTGATCTTTATCGATTTACGGGATCATCGCGGTTTGACCCAGGTGGTTTTCTCCCCGGAAGTGAATGCCCAGGCCCATGCCCAAGCCCATGTCCTGCGCAGTGAATACGTGCTGGCCATCAAAGGCTCAGTCCGCATGCGTCCGGAGGGAATGCACAATCCCAATCTACCCACCGGAGAGGTGGAGGTGGTGGTGGATGAGTGGAAGCTTCTCAGTATGTCCAGGACACCGCCTTTTCTGGTGGAAGATCGGATCGATGTCTCTGAAAACTTACGCCTTAAATACCGCTACCTTGATCTGCGCCGGCCGCAAATGTCCGCTCATATCAAACTGCGGCATACGGCGGCCCAAAGTGTCCGTTCCTATTTGAACAGCCAGAATTTTCTGGAGGTTGAGACTCCGGTGTTGACCAAAAGCACCCCGGAAGGGGCCAGAGACTTCCTGGTCCCCAGCCGTTTGAGCCCGGGACAGTTCTTCGCCCTCCCGCAGAGCCCGCAACTCTTTAAACAATTGTTGATGATGGGGGGCCTGGACCGCTATTACCAGATCGTTCGCTGTTTTCGGGATGAGGACCTCCGAGCCGATCGGCAGCCGGAATTCACTCAGATTGACCTGGAGATGTCCTTTGTGGACGAGGAACAGGTCATGGCCGAAGCTGAGGGCTTAATCTCGTCCCTCTTTCAGGATACCTTAAGCCAACATTTGCCTCCCCCTTTCCCTCGCTTGAGTTATGACCAGGCCATGCAGGAATACGGAGTGGATCGACCGGACATCAGATTCGACTTGCGTCTTCAAGATGTGACCCAGGTGGTTCGCGGATCTGAATTCCGCCTCTTTGCTCAGGCTGATTTGGTCAAAGCCCTGCGCGTTCCGGGAGGAGATGTCCTGACCCGCAAGGAAATCGATGACTTGACTGATTTCGTCAAAATCTACGGGGCTCAAGGCCTGGCCTGGATCAAAATCAAGGATCACGACTGGCAGTCCCCGATTGCCAAATTTTTAAGCCCAGAGGAACGCAAGGGCCTCTCTCAGTCTCTGGACCTCGAACCAGGGGATATCGTTTTCTTCCAGGCCGGCCTACCCGAGATGGTCAACGCCGCCTTAGGCAATCTGCGTCTGAAATTGGCCAACCGTTTTGATCTCATTCCCCGGGACACCTATGCCCCGGTATGGATAACCGATTTCCCCCTCATGGAATGGAATGCGGAGGACAAACGCTGGGAGTCCTGCCACCATCCCTTTACCTCTCCCAGAGAAGCCGATCTGCACCTCCTCAGCCAACATCCGCAAAAGGTCAGGGCCCGGTCCTACGACTTGGTCATCAACGGAAGCGAGGTCGGCGGAGGGTCTATCCGCATACACCGTCCAGAGATCCAAATGGAGATGCTCCGGGCCTTAGGGATCGACGAACAGGAAGCGGAGGACAAGTTTGGCTTTCTCCTGGAGGCCCTGCATTACGGTGCTCCGCCCCACGGAGGTATCGCTTTTGGTTTCGACCGTCTGATCATGATTTTAAGCAATGCATCCTCCATAAGGGACGTGATCGCTTTTCCCAAGACTCAAAAGGGGTCCTGTTTGCTCACCTCTGCTCCTTCAGTGGTATCAGCAGCCCAATTGCGGGAGCTGGGACTGCGCTTGCGCACGTGAGGTTCGTATGATTCTGGATATTAGAACGTACCCTGATCCGGTTTTGCAACGTCAGGCAGATGAAGTGGAAGAAATAACCGAGGACATGAAATCCCTGGCCTTAGACATGGTGGAGACCATGTATGAGAAGCAGGGCATTGGTCTGGCCGCTCCCCAGGTGGGCCACAGCTGCCGGCTGATCACCGTGGACGTCTCCGGGCCCGAGTCCCGGACCGATCTCCAGGTCCTCTTCAATCCCCGCATTGAAGAGGAGGAAGGGGAAACCGAATATGAAGAAGGCTGCCTCAGCCTGCCGGAATTCACCAGCAAGACCAAGCGCTCGGCCCGGATCGTGGTTCAAGCCCAGGATATGGAAGGACAGGTCAAGCGCATTGAGGCTGAGGGTTTGCTGGCCATCTGTCTGCAGCACGAGATAGACCATTTGCAGGGCACCCTGCTTTTGAACCATGCCAGCCGGCTCAAACGTAATTTCTACGAAAAAAAAGTACGGAAATGGCAGCACACTTGAATGTTGTCTTTATGGGCACGCCGGATTTTGCGGCCGTTATCCTCAAACACCTTCTATTCCGGCCTCAAACCACGATTTCGGCTGTAATCACCCAGCCCGATCGCCCCAAGGGCAGGGGCCGCAAGCTGACCCCTTCCCCAGTCAAGCTTCTGGCCCAGCAAAAAGGTCTCAACTTGTGGCAGCCGTCCACTCTTTCCGGGTCAAAAGAAAAAGAGTACCTGACCTCCCTGGCTCCTGACTTCCTTCTGGTGGCTGCCTATGGGCACATCTTGCCCTCTGAAATCCTGGCCATCCCCGGATACGATTCCCTGAACGTGCACGCTTCCCTGCTTCCCAAATACCGGGGAGCAGCCCCCATCCAACGGTCCTTGGCCAACGGGGAAGCCGTGACCGGGATCAGTATTATGTGCATGCGGCCCGGCCTGGATTGCGGCCCTCTCCTCCTCCAGCGCCCCATTCCCATCGGACCACAGGATACGGCCGCTACAGTGCACGACAACCTGGCTCAATTGGGAGGACAATGTTTGGTCCACACCTTGGATCGCTGGCAAGCCCAGGACCTCGTCCCTGTTCCTCAAGACGAGGGTATGGTCACCTACGCCCCGAAGCTGGGCAAAAATGAGGGCAGGATCAATTGGCATCAGCCGGCCCGCCGGGTTCATAACCATATCCGGGCCATGCATCCCTGGCCCGGCGCCTTTACCGAACTCCAACGAAGCCCGGGCGGAAAAAAGATCAAGCTGCATATTTTTCCCGGTCATATCGGTCCGGAAATCAAAGCAGATAGGCCCCCGGGGACTGTGGTTCGAAACAATAACACTACCTTGCGTATTGCCTGTTTGGACCGTTACTATCTAGTGCACACAGTCAAGCCGGCTTCCAAGAGCCCCATGTCCTCATCAGCCTTCATTTGCGGATATCTGGGTTCTCCAGCCGATAATCAAGGCCCAAGTCCATCGGCCTCGTATGCAGTCTGCAATCCTTAAGGCAGGCCCAATGACCATATTCCGCCGCCAAACCCCGCAGCACGATGCTCTGGCGGACACCTTTGAGTCCAAAAAGAGGCTGTTTATCGGTCTGCTTTTGGGGACCAGCCTGTTGATCGTCCTCTTCCTGGCCCTGGCCTGGGTTATCCCCTTTGTGGGCCTGTCAGCTCTCCACCCTTGGGCCCCATGGCTCCTGGCCGCGGTCCTCCTGGTGGCCGCCGGACTCGTCCTATGGTCTACCTTGGCCCTGATTTTAAATATCCTGTGCAAAAGACCAATTCTCTTTTCCCGCAGAATACGGGGGATAACGGTCAAATGCTTCCTCCCCCTGATGACCATTGTGGGTAAATGCATGGGCATATCCCAGGAGAAAGTCCGGGGTTCTTTTATTCGGGTGAACAACGAAATCGTGACCACGGAAGGGCGACGGTATACCCCAGAGGAAATCCTCCTCCTCATGCCCCACTGCCTGCAAAACAGCCGGTGCAAATATCGATTGACCTATAATATCCACAACTGCCGTCGTTGCGGTGAATGCCCCATTGCCGGACTCCTGCAACTCAGTGAAGAATTTGGCGTCCACCTGGCCATAGCCACTGGAGGAACCATTGCCAGAAGGATAGTGGTCCAAACCAGGCCCCGGATCATCTTGGCTGTGGCCTGTGAACGGGACCTGGCTTCCGGTATCCAGGATACATATCCCCTGCCGGTGTTCGGCATTCTCAATCAGCGGCCGTTTGGTCCATGCCTGGACACAAATGTGGATTTAGACCAAGTCAGACATTGGCTGCACCACTTCTTGGGTCGCCCCCAGCCGCAGGATACAAAAGAGGATTTATCACATGCCCGCCCAGAAAACTCCCAATGCCAGAAATGTGGCCCGACAGGTCATCGACAAGACCTTACAGGGAGCTGAACTGCAGGCCGCTCTTCATCGTCAGCTGAACTCCCAGATCCTCACCGAACCTGATCGTCACTTAACTACCCAGTTGGTCTACGGCTATTTTCGCCTCCAGTTCAGACTGGAATGTATCATCTCCAGTCTGTTGACCAAAAAGAAAAACTCCCTGCCTGGTTGGGTCTTCCGCCTCCTCTGTCTGGGAGCTTACGAGATTTGCTTTTTAAGCCGCATCCCGGATTTCGCCACCGTCCATTGGTATGTGCAGCACATAAAAACGCACTCCTCACCACGGCTGGCCGGCTTGGCCAATGCGGTCTTGCGCCGGGTATGCAGGGAGAAAGAGGATTTCCTGAAACGTGATTTCTATGCATGGGACCAGCCGGACCGGATCACATTTCTGGCCCGCTACTTTTCCTGCCCGACCTGGATCGTCCGCCTGTGCCTTGATGCCTTTGGACCGGAGAAAGGAGAACTGGTTTTGAGCAGATGCCTGCATCCCCCTCCGGTGGGTCTTCGTTTTCATCCTGGGGCCTGCGGATGGACAGAACTCTATGCCCATCTTGCCTCCCAGTCTTCGCCCAGGAAACAGACTTTTCGCGGCCTGGCTCTGGAGTCTGCTCCGGACCGGCAAATCCGCAAAGCCGAGGCTCAGGGGCTCCTTACCAGACAGAGCCTGGCCGCCCAGCAGGCCCTGGAACGGGTCGATCCAGCCAATTGGCCACGACCAGTATGGGACGCCTGTGCCGGAAGGGGATTAAAGACCGGTCAGCTCCTGGAAGGACAATGCTCTCCCCTGTGGGCCAGCGATATCCATGCCCGTAAGGTCGTCGCCTGCCGATCTGAACTAAGCAGACTCCATCTGCCCCATATTCCATTATTTGTCGCGGATGCAGCCAGACCGCCCCTGGGCCGGGCAAAAGCCTCCAGCATCCTCCTGGACGTTCCCTGTTCCGGACTGGGTGTACTCAGCCGCCGGCCGGACATCAAGGCCAAACGCCGGCCTGAAGACATCCCTGGTCTTATCTCCTTGCAGTCCTCTCTGCTCACTTCCTGCCTGTCCATACTGCCTCCAGGCGGGCGTTTGATATACATGAGCTGCACCTTCAATCCGGCCGAAAATCAAAATCTCGTACACCAGGTCCTGAAGCAAAACCCCGGTAAAGGACGACTTCTAGACTTGCATCTTCCAAACCCGGAATCAGCCCTGGGTGAATACTTCTTTACTGCCTGTATCTGCGCATAAAAACCGTCACAGCTTCCGGAAATGGTACATACGAGTTCATCGAACTTACCCAGTAAGGCCGTGAACAGAGCTGTGGCTCATCATGAGAGCGTAAAGCTCCTCTCTTTGGACTTCCTGCCTTTGTCTCTTTACATGCACATAATTTTCAGGCACTCATAAGAGGTCAGTATACTGTAATCTCTAGCTGAGAAACCAACAGATAAGGAGGTGGTGTTTGCTTCAAGTTCCACAGGTAACCTTAGCATCCGCTGCATCCTTGTTTCGTATCCTCTCTTTGACTCTCCTCGTAGCAATTCTTTTTCTTATCACCTGGAAAGAAAATGACTCCGTGCTTGCCCAGTGGCGACCCTTCAGTATAAATCAAATCACCCCGCTGCAACAGATCCTGGTCTCTGAGCAAATGACCGTTTTGACTCAAAACAACGCCAACTCTTTTTATATTTACCGGGGACAAGAAATGGGTTTTGAGTACGACCTGGCCCAGGCTTTTGCCAACAGCCTGGGCGTTTCCCTGCAGGTGCAAACACCCGGCTGGAGCCAGCTGATCCCTTCTTTGCAATCGAAAAAAGGCCACTTCATCGCCGCCGGAATGACCATAACCGAAGATCGGCAGGAGTTGGTGAACTTTTCTCTACCCTATCTGGATGTGCAGCAGATGGTCATTGTGCATAAAGACCAGAATTCGGTGCAATGTTTGGATGATTTGGCAAACACGACCATCCACGTTCGCAAACATACATCGTACCAGCGCCGTTTGCAGGAACTGCAAGAAAACGGAGTTGATCTGCAGGTTAAAGTACATACCAACGTGCCCACTGAGGAGTTCATCCGCTTAGTGGCCAATAAGGACATCCAGGCCACTGTGGCCGACTCTAATATAGCTGAACTCAATCGCCGCTATTATCCGGATGTACGCATAGCGTTTCCCATCTCTGAGAAGCAAAGCCTGGGCTGGGCCGTCCGTAAGCAGGATGAAGACCTTTTGCACGCCATCAACGACTTTTTGGTCTCAGCCCGGGAAGACGGGACATACGCCCGCATCTACCAGAAGTACTACGCCAACGTGGCCATTTTCGACTACGTGGACCTGAAAAAATTCCACCAACGCATAAAAACCAGACTTCCCAAATACAAAGCCACTATCAAAAACGAAGCCAGCAAGTTCGGCTTCGACTGGAGGCTCATCGCCGCTGTGGTCTACCAGGAATCACACTTTGATCCGCAGGCCACCAGTTATACCGGGGTCCAAGGCCTGATGCAGGTCACCCTGGATACGGCCAGAGAAATGGGGATTTCCAACCGGCTGGACCCCGAACAAAGCATTCATGCCGGGGTCAAATATCTCTCCGATATTTATGAGAGATTCGAAGAAATACCAAACCGGGAACAACGTCTTCGTTTTTCCCTGGCCAGTTACAACATAGGCTACGGTCACGTCCTCGACGCCCAAGGCCTGGCCCAGAAGCAGGGCAGGGACCCCAATAAATGGTCCTCTCTACTCATCACCCTCCCCCAGCTTCGCCAACCCAAGTACTATTCCCAGACCAAATACGGATATGCCCGGGGGACAGAGCCGGTTCGCTACGTCAAACGCATTTTCTCGTATTACGACATCCTGCGGCAAAAGGCCGATAGAGATGGGGGCACCGCCCAGATTCAACCTGGGCTGCACAAAGGATCTTTGGAATGAAACGGGAAAACGGCCAACTCCTGCCCTTTCTTCATGTTCTTATTCTTTTCCACCTTATCTGCCTCATGGCCTTGGGACCAAACCTCACGGCCCTTTTCTGCCCAGCTCAAGCCGTGGCCTCAGATCTGCAAGTGCCCTACAGCGTTGAGTTTCGAGGAATAGATGACTCTGGACTGAAAAAGAAGCTCCAGCAGACCTCCACTACAGCCCAAAACACAAAGACGCCTCCGGCCACCCTGGGCCTTTTGAGACGTCGGGCCCGGAACGATCTGAACCGGATGACTGAGGTCCTCCAGGCCCAGGGATTCTTTGATGCCCGGATAGACTACCGTATCCAAGACACAGAAGCAGATGAACCGGCTCGAGTCTTGTTTACTGTGAGCACAGGACCTGAATACAGAATCCGAAACGTAGATTTCCGATTCCCGGACTCAACCTCACCTCCTGATGAACATCTGCCCAACCGGCAAGATCTGGGGCTTCCTCCGGAGACCACTGCCAATGCGGATGCCATCCGGAAAGGCAGATCCATGCTGCAGTCCAGCCTCATATCCCATGGCTACGCCCTGGCTCAAACGGATGCCCCGGATGTCTATGTCCATCCGGAACACAAATGTGTGGATGTGGTCTACCCTGTCCGACCTGGGCCCAGAGCCAGGTACGGTCCGGTGCACATCCAGGGTCTGAAAAATGTGAAGACAGACTATGTGCGCAGCAAGATCCCCTGGGATCAAGGCGACATTTATAATCCCAAGGACGTGCGCAGACTGCAAAATAACCTTTTAGAGACCGGGCTTTTCAATCTGGTCCAAGTCGACCATGCGAACTCCCTCAATGATACATCCCGGCTGCCAATGACCATTAAAGTCCAGGAAGTTGATCACAAGCGGATAAGCCTGCGTTTGGGATACGAGACGGATATCGGGCCCAAAGGAGGTGTATCCTGGGAACACAACAACCTGCAGGGAGAAGGAAAAGACCTGCTCCTGCAGTTGGAGGCCTCTGGGATCAGGCAGGAATTGGAGGGCAGATACAGCCAGGAACGATTTTGGGGGCAGAACATGGATCTGGTTCTGTCCGCATCTGTCTTCCGGGAGGATTCGGAGGCCTTTATGACCACCGGTGGCAAAGTCTCTGCCCATTTAGAGCAACAAACCACCGACCATCTCCGCCTTGGAAGCGGGCTGGGCTATAAAGGCAGCCGGGTTGAAGATACAAAGGGCCAAGAAGTCTTTCACCAATTCTCTCTGCCTGCCTTTGCCATTTGGGATACCCGCGACGATCCTTTGGATCCCAGTCAAGGAACCAATGTGAATCTGCGAATCACCCCCATGCTCGGCCTGTTGGGAGAAGAGTTTTCCTTAATCAAATCCAGCTTGAGCACCCGGTGGTATACTGACTTGCTGCCGGATAAAGGCCGGGCCATTTTGGCTCTGCGGGGAAAACTGGGGATCATCAACGCCTCCAGCACCGAGGAGGTCCCGGCAGATGAACGATGGTACGCTGGCGGCGGCGGGTCCATCCGCGGCTATCCTTATCAGGAAGTGGGGCCGTATCAGGACGGTGATCCTTTTGGAGGCCGTTCCGTACTGGAGACCTCAGCCGAGCTGCGCTGGAAATGGAGCGATACCATCGGATCAGTGGCTTTCGTCGATGCCGGCAACGCCTTTGATTCCACCTGGCCTGATCCAGGGGAAAAGATGTTCTGGGGGGCCGGCCTGGGTATGCGCTACTACACCGGCATCGGCCCCTTACGCTTGGATCTTGCCTTTCCCCTGACCGCTGATGAACATATTGACGATTCCTTCCAGGTATACATAAGTTTGGGCCAGGCCTTTTAGCCATGAAGAGCTCAAAATCCAGAATTAAAAAAACCGTCTTCTGTATTCTGGCCCTCCCCTTTTTCCTCGTTCTCTTGGCCTTTGGCCTTGTGCAGACCCAACCGGTGAAAGATGCCATCATCCAGGCCGTGAACGCGATGGACCTGGGAGATCTGGATCTGGAGATGGACAACCTGGAAGGTTTTCTCCCTTTTCACATCCGTCTTGAACGCCTGATCTGCTCAGACCGGCAGGGCCCCTTTGTGCATCTGGATCACTTTGAGCTGAAGATATCCCCCTGGGAGTTGGTCCAGGGCACATTGCGGATCACCAGTTTATCCATACACGAACTGGAACTCAGCCGCCTCCCCGGGCAGGAACCCCCTAGTAAACCGCCCCCTGCAGACCAAGAACCCGTTTCCTCTGGTTTTCCCTTGGCCCTGACGGTGGACAAAATCCAGATTCCCCATCTGAAGCTCGGACAGGATATAGCCGGACAGGATGTGCACCTGGCCCTATCCGGGCAGGGATCCTGGAAGGACATGAGTCAGTGGAAAATTCTGGCCGATTTAACCCAGACCAATAGTTTGGGCCTGGACCTGCACCTGGATGCGGCAATGCAGGGTCCAAGTCCTGATTTGCAGGTCACCTTGAACTTTCAGGATCAGCCTGACGGTCTGGTCCTGGGCCGATCCGGTCTGGATTTTCCCGCCCCTTTAGGTGTCAAGCTGGCCGGTTCCGGCCCCCTTGAAAGCTGGAAGGGCCAAATAAACCTGGACCTGGGCCAAACCCCTGTAGCCGCCACCGATCTGAGCCTGCAGTACAGCCCCAAACAACTGAAGGTGTCAGCCGTTTCCCAAATAACTCCGGCATCGGTATTGCCCCAGGCTTTACAACCGATCCAAAACCAACTGCAAAACATTGATCTGCACCTGACCACCACTCTGGGAACAGACTTGAACCACATCGAGATTCATAATTTCAGCCTTCAATCCGGGTTGGCCACACTTAAGTTCCAAGCCCAAGCCGAGATCAAATCCCGGAAGGTTGATGGATACGCCTCTGTTCGAATTCCGAACCTTGGTTCCTTGCAACCCATGATTGGGGCAAATGTTTCCGGAGCCGCCCATCTGGACATGACGGCCAAGGGCCCCTGGAACCGGCCAGAACTGTTGCTCAAAGTCCAAGGGCAGGAATTGGCTTTCGACACTGTGCATATCCAACAAGCGGGCTTGATCCTCAGACCATCCCTGTCAATGGCTGAAAGCGGGGAACTGGAACGCTTGCTGCTGAGCGGGGAACTGGAAGCCACACCTTTGTATCAGGAGTCAACTCCCCTTTTCCCCGGTCCCCTGCAGGGTACTTTTAGCACCATATTGGACCTTATCGACCAGGAAATTGATTTGCAGTCATTCCGCCTCAATTTACCGGGAATTGAAACCATTTTGCAGGGACGAGCAGAGGCCAACGGCCCTTTCCACGTTCAGATCGACGGGCAAATTGACGATGTACATGACCTTCCTCAACTCAAGGATCTGGCCCTGCATTCCGGGCTGCAGCTGAAAAGCACGGTTCAAGGCAATTGGCAAAACGGCCAGCTGCATAATGATCTGCGCATCATTTTAAATGAGATCCAGGGACTTCCCCAGCCGGCCGCGGAAATCCTCGGCTCCAATGTCTCCATCCAGGCCCAGACCCATCTTTCTCCGGACCAAATCCTGACTCTTAACCTGTTGCGCATTCAAGGTGAAAAAACAAAAGTAAGGAGTCAGGCCGCACTGGACTTGAAGAACAATGATCTACACGCAGAGTGGGATATTCAGGGCCCAAATTTGACGGTTTTAGAGGGCTTGGGGCTGTCCGGGCTGATCACTGCAGGCGGTCAGGTCAATGGGACGGTACAGGATTTAAACACCAATCTTGATTTGCAAATCACCGGACTAGAGGCTCCTGGACTCAAGCCCAGTACCATGCAGACCGGATTCCAGGGACGTGTCCGGCCCCGGAAAAGCCAGGTCGACGGCGCTCTGGATCTGAAGCTGAAAAATAATGAGCATCAAATTCACGTGTTGACCGGGGTCAAAATGGATCGGGAATTTTTTCATCTGCCCGATCTGCATCTTGCAGCCCCGGCTACTGAACTCACGGCGGCAATCCGCTATCAGATTCAGAAGGATATCCTGGAGTCAGAGCTCAATCTGGAAATCCAAGACACCCAGTGGATGCAAACCTTCACCCCACACGAGGTTCTTGGCGGTCTGTCCCTGGCGGCCGATATATCCGGTCCTCTCTCCAACCTGCGGCTCTCAGTCCAGGGGAAAAGCAATGACCTGCAAGCAGCCGAGTTCAAAGTCAATCATCTCGATTTCCTAGCGGAAATTGATGATATGCAAACCATTCAGGGCCGGGTGGAGGCCGAAGCAACAAATATGCATTGGGGGCAAAACCGCATCCGTCGGCTTCAGCTTCAGGCCCGGGGAAACCAGGGGCGGGCCCAAGCCCATCTGGACCTGGCCGGACACATAGGCCACGATCTGAAGCTTCAGACCGAAGCTCAAATACGACGGCAACATGATCTCATCCAAGTCATCCTGCCCCAAGGCCAGGGAAACTTCGCCGATCTGCCTTTTTCCTGGACCCAGGCATTCCAAGCCGAGATGAGCCAAGACGATGTGTCCCTCTCCTGGCCCAGCCTGAATCTGGGCCGGGGGACCCTCCAAATCAAAGGAAGTACGGAGAATAAGGCGGTGCAGGGCAGCCTGCAGATCAAGGGGATTGACCTGGCTCAGTGGCCCTTACCGACGCAATGGGCCCTGACCGGGATCACCGATATGAAGGCTCAACTTTCCGGGACCCGCGCAGCCCCGGATCTCCAGTTCGATGTGCAGGTCAGGGATCTCACGTCTCAGGCCAGCCAGACTCAAGACCTGCCCCCAGTGCATATCCATGGCGCTGGAAGGCTTGGTTCTGAACAAATGCAGGCCCAATCCTCTGTGCAGGCCGGACCGGGTCTTGACCTTCAGGCCGGGCTGCAGCTTCCCCTGGACTTTTCCCTGCACCCATTCCAGTTCCAGATTGGAAATACGGTTTCCGGCCAAACACGAGGCCGGGCCGACCTGGGCCAGATCTTCACCTCTTTGCCTGTGGATGGTCAGGATGTGTCCGGATCTTTGAACTGGGATATGTCCTGTTCCGGGTCCCTTCCTCTGCCCCAGGTGCATGGCCGGGCTCAGCTCACAAAGGGAGAATTTGAGCTTTTTCAAACCGGAACCATCCTGCGCAACATAGAGGGAGTTATAGAACTCCACGGAGACAGGGCAGAAATCGTTCGCTTCCAGGCCACGGATGGAGAGCAAGGGGGCGTGCAGGCTTCAGGAGATATCGCCTTTTCTCTGGACCAGGAGCCGGCCTATACCTTGCAGGCCTCCTTGGACCAGGCCACCTTGATCCGGATGGAAGTGGCCACCGGGGCCATAAGTGGGGATATCAAACTCAAAGGAAACGGAAACGAAGCCTCCGTCCAAGGTGATCTGAAGGCCTTTCCCATCAACGTAGGGATTCCCGATCCCTCGCCATCCGGCCTGGAAGGCCTGAACATCATTTCGGTCCAGGATACCCCTGCGACGCCGGATGCCAACGACAGCCAGAAATCATCGCCTTCCTTGGCTCAAAACACGACCCTGGATATCCATGTTCAAATTCCCGGCGGCCTGTTTGTGCGCGGCCGCGGTCTGGACTCGGAATGGACGGGCGATCTGCATATCCAGGGCACGGCTAAGCGCCCTCTGATAGCCGGGCACGTGGCTATAAAACGCGGTCACCTCAATTTGTTGACCAAGCGCTTTACCTTGGACCAGGGCCGGGTCACCTTCCTCTCCAAGCACCCCCCTGAACCAGAGCTGGACCTGACTGCCAGCACCTCGGCAAAAGATTTGCTGGCCAAGGTGCACATCACTGGGAAGGCCACCGAACCAGCCCTGCAGCTCAGCTCTGAACCAGCCCTACCCCGGGATGAGATCCTGGCCCGCATCCTCTTCAACCGCCAGCTCAGCCAGATCACGCCCTTGCAAGCTGTAAAGCTGGCCCTGGCCGTCCGCGCTTTGACCAGCGGAGACAACGGCGGTGTCATGGGCAGTTTACGCCAACACATGGGTCTTGATGAGCTGTCCATTGATACCGACCCTCAATCTTCTGCTGGCCCCGGGGTGACTGTTGGGGCCGGGAAATATTTAAACGAAGATGTGTATTTTAAGGTTGAAAAAGGGCTGGAGGAAAACGACGGGCGGGTGGTGGTCAATATCCGCCTCACCCCGCGCATCTCCATAGAAACCCAGGCCGGCTCCGAGCACCAGGGCATGTTTATTTCCTGGTCCTATAGCTACTGAAACTATATATCAATATAGCTTGATATAAACATATCTTTTTTTTCTTGACACTGCACCTTTTGCCCTGTATGCTTCGTTCACATGCATAGGGTCTCACTGCCAATGCTTTGTGTTTGTTGCAGTGGTTCTCAATGCCTACAGCTCTCGGGGAGCGCTGAAGGGCAGCACGCTCAATTCACAACACCAAAACAAAGGACCACAAAACGGCGGTCCTGTCGGATCGTAATCAAAAGCCATGCACACGATGCATTGCCAACCACCAATTTTCGCCTTGGAGCAAAGCGATAGACTTCGCTTGAGCTTGCTTACCCCTTTCTGACCCATTTGCCCCAATTGTGCTTTGTAGCCCAGATCCGGTTTTTTCTGTTCGGTCAGAGATGCAGGCCGCGGTGTGTGCAGGCCTTTTCATCATCCCCGGCCGAAAATGAGAACTTCTAAATCAAGGAGTAAGAAATGTTTGGAACCCCAGGTAAATACATGTTCACTTCCGAATCCGTGACTGAAGGCCATCCAGATAAGGTAGCGGATAAGATCTCTGATGCCATATTAGACAACCTCATCGTCCAGGACCCTAGCTCCAGGGTGGCTTGTGAAACTCTGGTCACCACCGGCTTGGTCTTTGTAGCCGGAGAGATCACCTCCGGTGGATTTGCCGACTTTCCCCAGATCGCCCGCCAAACGGTCAAGGACATCGGTTACGACAGCTCCGATATGGGATTTGACTGGGAAACCTGCGCTGTAATTTCCTCCATCGACAAGCAGTCCCCGGATATCGCCCAGGGTGTGGACAGGAAAAGCCCGGAAGAGCAGGGAGCCGGGGACCAGGGCATGATGTTCGGCTATGCCTGCCGGGAAACCGAACCATTGATGCCCGCTCCCATCCATTACGCTCACAAGCTCAGCCGCCGCCTGACCTATGTGCGCAAAAAAGGGATTCTGGATTTCCTGCGTCCGGACGGAAAGACCCAGGTGGCCATGGAGTACGAAGACGGTAAGCCGGTGCGTATCGACAATGTGGTGGTCTCTTCTCAACACGACGACAAGGTCTCGTATGAGGACTTAAAAGAAGGGATCAAGCGGGAAGTCCTTCTCAAAACTCTGCCGGAAGATTTACTTGACGACAAATTGCGCATCTTCATTAACCCCACCGGGCGCTTTGTTGTCGGCGGCCCCTTAGGCGACTGCGGGGTCACCGGCCGAAAGATCATTCAGGATACTTACGGGGGTATGGGAGGACACGGCGGCGGGGCCTTCTCCGGCAAGGATCCATCCAAGGTGGACCGTTCCGCCGCATACATGGCCCGCTATGTGGCCAAAAACGTGGTAGCCGCCAACCTGGCCCAGATATGCGAAGTTCAGCTGGCCTACGCCATCGGCATGGCCGAACCGGTTTCAGTCCTGGTCACATCCCGCGGCTCCGGCGAAGTGGACGACACCACACTGACCAATGCTGTGCGGGAAGTCTTTGACCTCCGGCCCTATTACATCCTGGAACGCCTCAATCTCAAGCGGCCTATTTTCAAGGACACCTCCTGCTACGGACACTTCGGTCGGGAAAACCCCAACTTCTCCTGGGAACAGACTGATGCGGCCCAGGACCTGCGCACAGCCTGCAAGGTCTAGGCGGCACTTCACGCCCGCTCTCCGCGAGACGGGCGTGATCCAAGCCAGAAACACAGGACATTTCACCTTTTACGTTCATTCACCGACAAACGAGAATACCTCTTAGGATATGACTATGAGTATCTATATATCCGGATCCCTGGCCTATGATCGGATCATGAATTTTCCGGACAAGTTTTCCAATCACATCCTTCCGGACAAACTGCATATCTTAAACGTCTGCTTCCTGGTCAACGACCTGGAAGAACGTTTTGGGGGCACAGCCGGAAACATCGCCTATTCCCTGGCCCTGCTGGAAGAAAATGCAACCATCCTGGCTGCAGCCGGTAACGATTTTGAACGCTACCAAAAATGGCTGCATAAGCACGGAATCAGTCAAGATGGCATTCAATTGGTCCAGGATGTGCCCACTGCCAGCGCCTATATCACCACCGACCATGCCGACAATCAGATCACAGCGTTTAACCCCGGAGCCATGAACACGGCCACCAACGGATTTCAGAGTCATTTCGAGACCAAAGACAGCCTGGCCATCGTATCTCCGGGCAACCTGGAAGATATGCAAAAATTTCCGGAGATATATCGGGGAAAAAACATCCCCTTTATTTTTGATCCCGGCCAGAACATCCCGGCCTTTTCCGGGGCCCAGCTTAAATCCATGATCCAGGGGTCCACGATTTTGATTGCCAATGATTATGAACTCAGCCTGATCATGGAAGCTACCGGGCTGGACAAAAAGGGACTCCTTCAGTTGACCTCGGCCATTATTACCACCCTGGGCGAACAGGGCTGTTTGATAACAAACACATCGTCAGAGCAGGAAATTCCAGCGGTAAAAGTACAAAATGCCCAAGATCCCACCGGTTGCGGCGATGCCTTCCGTTCCGGATTGATCAAGGGCCTTTGCCGGGGCAAAGACCTGAAAGAGTCGGCCCAAATGGGAGCCACCTGTGCCAGTTTTTGCGTTGAGCACAAAGGGACCCAGGAACATCGATTCACTCTCGATCAGTTCTGGAATCGCCACGCCTCCGCCTACCAATAAGAGCGGCCAGCCCGATTGATTCCCACACCCGGTGCTGCCTCGCATGAAACTGGGTGATCAATCCGGCAAAATTTTTTTGGTCTCTTTGGCCCCAAAAATACGTCAGATTTGCCGCACCAAATCTGACAAGGAGGATGCATTCTATGACCGATACATCAACAGCCGTGGAAACGGCCCGTGAATACTACAACAGCCACGATGCCCACACCTTTTACCACTCAGTCTGGGGTGGCGAGGATCTGCACATCGGCACTTACCGCCTCCCGGAGGACAGCATTTTTGAAGCCAGCCGGCGTACGGTGAAGAGAATGGCCGCCCTGTCCGCCAATCTTTCCGATCGATGCACGGTCCTGGATTTGGGTTCCGGTATTGGAGGCAGTGCCCGTTATCTGGCCAAAACGTACCGATGTCAGGTAGTGGGTCTCAATCTGAGTGAAGTGGAAAATGAGCGGCACCGGAAAATGAATCTGGAACAAGGCCTTGATCATCTCATTGGGGTCATTGACGGCAACTTTGAGTCCATACCCAAGCCGGATGCAAGCTTTGATCTGGTCTGGTCCCAGGACGCCATTCTGCATAGCGCCAATCGAGGACAGGTCCTGTCCGAGGCCAACCGGGTCCTGAAACCCGGAGGGGAGATGATCTTTACCGATCCTATGCAGACCGAAGATTGTTACCACGAATTTCTGGACCCCATTTTACAGCGTCTTTTTTTACAATCCCTGGCCACTCCGGATTTTTACCGTCGCACCGCCCTTGATTTGGGCCTGGAAGTCCTGGCCTACGAAAACCAACCTCAACAGCTAGTCAACCATTACGCCAAGGTCTTGGAAGAAACCACAGCCAGAGAGCAGATGCTGAAGGACAAAGGGGTGAGTGAAGAATACCTTCAGCATATGAAGGAAGGCCTCAAAAATTGGGTCCTGGGCGGGACTTACGGTCATATCACCTGGGGTCTCTTCCATTTCCGCAAGCACTAGGGGACACGAAAGGACTTGGGCCTGTTCATCGGGCAATACGTTCACAAAAATATCTGAAAGAAAAGGGTATCGGGTATGATTCAAGGACAATTTCAGCCGTATTGCCGTCCTTTACTGATAGGCAGCATTCCCTTGCAGGACCACCGGCAAGCCACAGAACTCATTTTGCAATCCACTCCGGAGATTCCTCTCTGGGCCCAATTGCCCCTGTATGCCCAGGAAGGAATGATGGCCCAATTCCTGCCCGGCCTGCCAGGACATGTCAGCGATGGGGAACAGGAATATGTAAATACGGCTTCTGAAGCATTCGAAGCCGATCTGGTCTCCTTTTACGAACAATACATGGCGGTTACCGAGTCCGGTCAGCCCTTGGATGAAACCCTTTTCGTCCTGGACGATACCCGGGCCAAAGGTTTTTCCACCCTGATAGAGATGCTGGCCGAGAAAAAGCCGGAGTTATTCGCCATCAAGGGGCAGATTACCGGTCCGATCACCTTTGCCACAGGGGTCAAAGATCAGGACAAACGGGCCATATTTTACGAAGACCAGCTCCGGGATGCAGCCATTAAGCTCCTGGCCCTGAAGGCCGCCTGGCAGGTCAAACATTTAAGCCGGTTTGATGTCCCGGTCATTATCTTCTTGGACGAGCCCGCCCTGGCCGGCTTCGGTTCATCTGAATTCATCAGCATTTCCAAACAGGATGTCCTGAACAGCCTCAACGAGATTATAGACCAGATACACAGCCGCAAAGGGCTGGCCGGAGTCCATGTCTGCGCCAATGCCGACTGGTCGGTGATCCTGGACTCCAAGGCCGATATACTGAGCTTCGACGCCTACACCTACTTTGACAAGCTGGCCATTTTCAGTCAGGACCTGACTCGCTTTCTGAACCGAGGAGGTATCATTGCCTGGGGCATCGTTCCCACCCTGGAGCCGGAGAATATCGAACGGGAAACGTCCCAATCCCTGCTAACCCAGCTGCGGGCCAAGTTCGACCACCTTATCGGTTTGGGCATCGACCGGGAGAAGCTCATGGCCCAGTCCCTGATCACCCCCAGCTGCGGCACTGGATCCTTGTCCACAGAACATGCCCGCAAGGTACTGGATCTGACCCGGGAAGTGTCCCGGGCCCTGCGGGATGAGCTCCAGACATAATTTTGGGGCTGATACGAAAGACAACCAAACAGCCCAGATCAGGTCTTGAGCGCCTGGCTGGGAAAGGCCCCCTGAACGGATACCTGCACCTCATCGCTCCAATCCACGGGCAGCCGCACAATTTTTTTGGCCTTGTTGTAGAACAGAATATGGCCGTGGTCCCGGCCATGCATATACAACCCCAGGGTCAGGGCTACGTCCTCCTGGCAGTAGTCCATGATCTTGTCCAGTTTTCCTTGTTTCCACCAGGTCACGGCCTGCATGCCGTTCCCAGTCTTGTGCACCCCGAGTGTGGCCCCGGCCAAATGATCAAGGGACAGGCCGTAGCCCAACTTGGAGCGTATACTCTGCAACAGATCCAAAGTGGGCAGGCAATGCAGGGATTTCTGGGTATAGGGCCTTAAAACTTGATAGTCGAAACGCCGGATATTGAAACCAATGACCAGATCCACCTCAAACAGGCGTCTGCAGAAAGCAGGCATGTCCTGTTCCCCGAAACGCAAGAATTCCTGGGTCCCGGAGTCGTAAAGAACGGCACAGCTGACCCCCATATCCCGGGCATTATTCCAGCCGCCGACTTCCTGAGCCGAGCGCTTGGTTTCCAGGTCAAATACCAAAAAATGTAAAGAAACGTGCGGCCTGTTGTCTTGTTGTTGCTTGGTTGCGGACAGCTCTTGCCTGTCCTGTTTTTTGCGCAGGGATGGGGGTTCCTCTTGAACTTCCGGGGGCAGGGGATCAAATCCCAGACAGAGCTCCAAAATATATTCGGCCGCCTGTTTGTCCAGAGGACGGTTGCCTGCTCCGCATTTAGGAGAATGCACACAGGCCGGGCACCCAGACTGACAGGGACAGCTGCGGACCGAACGTAAGGTTTGATCGAGCAAGCTCTGGACCTTGGTGAATGCCTGCCTGCATAGTCCTACTCCACCCGGAATACCGTCGTAAACAAAGACTGCAGCTGTTTCCAGGTGCGGATGGTGGGGATGGGCGATTCCCCCCAGATCGTTGCGGTCGGCCAGGATCAACAGGGGCATAAGCCCGATCATGGCATGCTCCAAGGCGTGAATTCCGCCCATAAAGTGAAGCTTGGCCGCCTCGGTCTGGACCCGGACGCGCGGATGGATTTGCAGCCACAGACCATCGGTCTCAAAAACAAACGGCTCCAGCTCCAGGGGCAGGACATCTATGAGCTTGTGTCCCCTGGCCATTCGTTTTTCAAAGCCGATAATATGTACTGTCACCCGCAACCGACCTTGAGATACCTTGGTTCTGCCGATTGCCGTCGTCTGCTGGCAGGACAAGATTTCGGTCTCCTTCTCCGTCCGCACCCGGGTGTAGTAATTGACCCGGGCCGGCCGAGCCGCCACTACGCCGTTCTCGGGCTGCAAATCATCGATCACATAGGTCTTTCCCCGGTGCAGGTAGACAGCTCCGGGATGGGTCTCATGACAAGCCCGGAAATGATCGATGCTCCCAATTACCCGGCCGCTGTTATGATCCACGATGCTCAAGTTCCGTCCCGAGCCACGCAGGTTCACCCTGCCGGCCACCTGAGGATCACGAGCGAAAATACGCATTGTATCCGGGCTTTGGCCTAAAAGACCGGCCTGCAGGAGTCGGTTGACAGATTCTTGGGTCTCGCTCTCCTGCATCATCGGCTCCCGCCGGTCCAGGGCCCAGTCCGCAGCCGCGCACTGGACATGAGTATCCATGATCACCGGATTGAAAGGATTGACCACCGCATCTTCAGGGGGAAGGCGGAAAAAATTTTCCGGATGGGCCATAAAATACTGGTCCAGATTATCCTCGTGGCCGATCAAGACCACCAGACTGTCCTGCTGCTGCCGGCCTACCCGGCCTCCCCGCTGCCAGGTGGCCATAATCGAACCTGGATATCCCACCAGCAGACAAACATCCAGGCCACCGATATCAATGCCCAGTTCCAAGGCACTGGTGGTGATCACAGCCAGGATTTCCCCTTTGTTCATCTTTTTTTCGATATCCCGGCGCTCACTGGGCAGAAAACCGGAACGGTATGCGCTTATTTTGTGGGCCCAATCCGGGCAGCGCTTTTTGGCCCACACGGCTATGAGCTCGGTCATTTTGCGGGATTGGGTATAGACGATGGTCCGTAAGCCCTTTCCCAGGCTGGCCTGGAGGAGATGCAAAGCACTTTGGGCTGCTCCATGCAAGGGGTTGAGAAAGACAAAATGCCGCCGTCCCTGCGGGGCACCGCTGGTATCCACCACCTCCACCGGCAAGCCGGTCAGGTTCTGGGCCAACTGCCCGGGATTGCCGATGGTTGCCGAACAGAAGACAAAAGTCGGGTCTGACCCATAGCGATGACAGATGCGCCGTAAGCGACGAAAAACCCAGGCCATGTTCGACCCCATCACCCCCCTGTAGGTGTGGACTTCATCCACCACCACATAGTCCAGATTGGCCCACAGGGAACTCCATTGCTGATGAGAGGACAGAAGGCTCAGATGGAGCATCTCTGGATTGGTCAACAGCATGTGAGGGGGATCTCGGCGCAAAGACGTTCTCTGCGGGGTCGGTGTGTCGCCGTCATAGACTGCAGCCCTGGGAGGCTCGGGGCCAGGCCAATAAGCAGTGAGTTCCTTCATACCCCGGAGCTGATCCTGGGCCAGGGCTTTTAAGGGAAACAAGAACAGGGAACGGCTGTGGGGATGGACAGATATATTGTCCAGAACCGGCAAAGCATAAATCATGCTTTTGCCGCTGGCCGTAGGCGTGGCAATGACTGTATGCCGCCCGCAACGGATGTGATCCATGGCCCGGGCCTGATGGGAGTAAAGACCGGAGAAGCCCAAGCCTTGGAGGAGATGTTGGATTGGTGGAGACCAGGGCTTTTGGGCATTCTGGACCCTGGCTTTGGAACCGGCAAAGACCTCTTCATGCACAATGTGCGGTCCCACCTGTTCCATTTCATACAGGTCCAAGACAAAGGCCTGAATAGGAGAAAAGGCCATACTTTTTGCTATTTCCCGGAAATATTGTATTTTTTAAGTTTGTATTGCAAAAGACTTTTGGAAACGCCCAAGCTCTCTGCAGCCTTGACCTGAATAAAATTGTTCCGGGCCAAAGCCCTCCGGATGAGGGCGGCCTCGATCTTTTCCAAAGTGTCTCCCAGGTCGATTTCTGTGGGCAAAAGATCAGCAGCACTTTTGAACTGGGTGGATTCCTCCTTCAGTTCGCCCGGCAGATCCTCCATACGAATGCTTTCTCCCTGGGCCAGGACCACGCATCGCTCAATCACATTCTCCAACTGGCGTACATTGCCCGGCCAGTGATAGGCGGTCAGGGCTTGGAGAACCTCTGGCTCAAACCCCTTGACCTGTTTTTGGTTTTCCTGACTGAAGGCTTGCAGAAAATGGGCGGCCAGAAGAGGAATGTCCTCCACTCGTTCCCGCAACGGGGGAATATGTATGTTGACCACATTCAAGCGATAAAAGAGATCCTCCCGGAAGCGGCCGCTTTCTACCTCCTGGTGCAGATCCTTGTTGGTGGCCGCCACCAGCCTGATATCCACCTGAATCGACTCACTGCCCCCCACCCGCTCAAAGGAGTGTTCCTGAATGACCCGCAAAAGCTTGACCTGGGTATCAAAGGACAGCTCACCGATTTCATCCAAAAACAAGGTTCCTGTGTGAGCCAGCTCGAACCGGCCCCTCTTTTTGACCACCGCTCCAGTGAATGAGCCTTTTTCATGCCCGAAGAGCTCGCTCTCCATTACTCCTGGATTAAGGGCCATACAGTTCACGGAAATAAAGGGACCGTCCTTGCGGTTGCTGGCGTAGTGCAAGGCCTTGGCGATCAGTTCCTTCCCGGTCCCGGATTCTCCGGTGATCAGGACGTTGCTGGTACTCGGAGCCACCCTGGCTACCAAGTCCAGTATCTGGCGCACTCCTTGACTGCGGCCGATGATATTGTGCGTCCCATGCCTGTCCTGCAGACTCTGGCGTAAGAGACGGTTTTGCTGTTCCGCTTCACTCATCTTCACTGCTTTATGCACAGAAAGCAAAAGCTCGTCGTTGGAAAAGGGTTTGGCAATGTAATCAAAAGCCCCGCAACGCATGGCTTGCACCGCGCCGTCGATACTGCCGTAAGCGGTCATGATCAAGACCGGAATATGCGGATAGTTCTTCTTGATATGTTCCAGAATATCCTGGCCGGATACCTTGGGCATCTTCATATCAGTTATGACCACATCCACATCAGACTCCACCAAATATTCCAGGGCCAGCTCCGGATCCTTCAGGGTGGTCACACTGTAGCTCTCCTCCGCAAGGAGGGTTTCCAGAAGCAGTAAATAATTTTGTTCGTCGTCAATGACTAATATATGTGCAGGCATTTTTCCTTGTCCCTTCCCTGTAGCTTCTCATAATCTATTAAAATAAATATTTTTCTCGCTTTTTACTTCTTCTCAGGCCGCAGGCTCTCTGTGTGGTCCCCTCGTTTCATCATTTGAATATCCATCTTAAGCATTGGCAGGAAAGTCCAACTCCACCCGACCTCCACCTTCAGAATTCTTGCCTAAATACATTGTGGCCCTATGGTTAGTGATGATGGTGGAAACAATGGCCAGTCCCAATCCGGTTCCTGTATCTTTCGTGGTAAAAAAAGGTTCCACGTACTTGTCATCCATGTCCGGTTCAAAACCCGGACCTTGATCATCTATGACCAGCTTTTGGTCCGCCTCCTCCCAATACACCCTGATCCGGCCGGGCCCGGACATGGCCTGGCAGGAATTGGACAATAAGTTGTATATGGCCCGGTACAAAAGATCCTTATCCCCGTTGACTACCGCAGATTCCGGGACATCCACATCGATTTCGATTTCATTTTTCTGAAGTTCGTGACTTAAAAAATCCCTGGCCTGTCCGATGATACTGCTGAGGGAGACAGGGGCCATTTTGGGTTCCTTGGGCCTGGCGTAATCCAGGAAGTCGTTCACTGTTCGGCTCAAACGCCTTGACTCATCAAAAATGGCCTGGGCCAGTCTGTGCCCGACATCATTGGCCTGGGCCGAGCGCTTGGCCAAAAGCTCCGCGCTGCTTTGAATGATGCCCAGGGGATTTCTTATCTCGTGAGCGATACTGGCCAGCATACGCCCCATACTGGCCAGTTTCTCGTTCTGATGCAGCTCTCGCTCCAGACGCTCCTTTTCTTGGATTCGTTCGGCAATGAGCCGGTCGGCCCGGCGTATAATCATATATAAAAGAACAAACAGGGTCATGGCCGAAACCAGGATAACCAGGGTGATCATGACCTGGAAGGATCGAATTTTTTCATAATCAGCTGTGATATCTTGAGTAAATTGCAAAACGCCTATAATCACCCCTTGGTGGGCCGGCGACAGACTTTGTTCGGTACGCAGGGGAAAAGTCGTCTTCAACACATAGCTCTGGGGGGGGAGTTTTAATTTCAGATACGACCACCAGGATCGGGCTGTATTCTGGACCAAGTAGGTGGTCTTCCCCTCCAGGGCGGAATGCATATCTTGAGGTTCCAGGACCTGGTTTCCCAGCAAACTCTCATCTTCGGCATAGGACACCCGCCCCTGCAGATCGTATATACGTAGCTTAAGAATCTTAAAGCCATGGACCGTGTAGTCGATAATCTGATCCAAACGTTCATACTGGGCCTTGTTCTTGAGCTGGACCTTCCCGAATCCTAAAACGGTCGGTAAGGTGAACCTTTGATATATCTGGTGGTTGAGGTTTTCGGCCAACAGCCGGGAAAACTCCTTATCCTTGGTCATTACCGAGCGCTCAGCATAGTTGCCGATGACCACAACCATAAATAAACAAGCGCAGAGGATCAGGAGCAAGGAGCTCCAAGACAAAAATTTGACCAACTGAAAGGGATGAGCCGGATTTGGACTAAATGGAGTACGCACAGATACCTTCAGGGATGAGAATATTTTTCAACGGGTCACTCCTTATCTTTCCATCCCAGCTGGGATGGAAAAAATTAAGATGAACGGCCGGACTTTGCAAGTCAGCTTTGCCTCCGGCCAATCTGACATATTTTTGGGCCGGATTGATCGAACGAGGAAGCTGGTGGAAATTCACAGACAGAGCCTGACGCCTGCGACCAGCGTCTTCAGTCCTTATAGATCGTATATGGTTTCATCAATCCATGGCTGAGGCCTGAAGGGTCGTCCCCGCCTGGCCATGGTAAATAGTTCGTCGTTTTCCAACACGTCTCCCATATCGGCCTCTACTTGGTCCGGGTCTTCACCGTCCTCCAGGCGGCGCATGGCCTCTTGCATCCCAGGGCCCATCTCCAATCCGGTCACGGAACACAAGCGCTTCATCAATTGGGCCGCCTGCCTGGGATCGTCTTCGTCAATACCCTCGGCCTCGCGGGCCATCATTTGCATAGCCTGCTCCATCTTCGATTCATCGATATCCGGCATCCCCTCCTCTTCCGATTCTTCCCGGTTTTTGGAAATAGAAAACAAGGAGGCTCTGCGTTCCAAATCAGCCCGTCCGCACCGGGGGCAATCCGGCCGGTCCGTTGTGTTCACCCGGGGTGTAAAGAAATTGAAAATCATATGACAATCTGCACAATAGAATTCATAAATGGGCATGGGTTTTCCTCCTTCTTTGAATGCATTGTAATCTCAACCTATCATTCTTTCCCCACATGTTCTTGACAACACGCTCCACCGGATTAAATCACTTTTGTAAGCACCTAGAGGCAGGAGGCCACATTCTAGACGACCCTGGCTATTTGAGGTATATAAGAATGAAGAAAGGGCCCACACTCAAAACCCAATCATCTCATATCCTGCGGAGGTTTTATGTCATCAACGCGCACGCAGCAGGCCGACTTTGAACAATGCCTGCAAGTAGGCCGTCCACCGAATGTACAATCACTCTTTCCCAATTCCAAGGCCTTACTGGTCAGCGGCAAATATGTAGATCGGGCCATGTTGCGCAAGGGACAAGCCATCTGCCTGGCCGCCAATGCCAGAAACAGCTTTGTTCTCAAAGGTGCCCTGCTCGGAGCCCAACGATCCAATGCCTGCTTGATTATTGAAATCGCCAAAAGCGAAGGCGGAGCCAACGCCTATTGCCCGGTCAGCTTATGGAACATAGCCCGGCAAGTGGATGCTGCCTGCAATGAATTGGGAATAACTATCCCTGTGACTGTGCATGCAGACCACTACGGAATCAAGAAAGAGGCAGACCTGAAAGCAGCCAAGGTTGAAATTCCTACTCTCTTCGAATCAGGCATTACCTCCATCGCTATCGACGCCTCCCATCTGCCGGACGACCAGAATCTCCTGGCCAGTATCGAACTCAACCCTCTGGTTCCGGAATGGTCCGGGCTGGAAACCGAAGTGGGCGAAATCAAAGGCAAGGCCGGGCTCTCCACCCCGGAAGAAGCTCTTTTTCTGGTTCGTGGCCTCAATGCCCATGATATCTTTCCGGACTGGATCGCCCTCAACAACGGCTCCACACACGGTCTGGAAGCCACAGGGGACGACATCGATGTCGCACTCACTCAGCGCATCCACGAAGCCTTGGCTCCCTATAAGATCTCCGGGGCCCAGCATGGTACTTCCGGTAACAGCTCCAAGCATCTGCAGGAGATTGCCGAAAAGACACGAACCACCAAAGCCAATGTGGCCACCGCCTTGCAAATGATCTCCTGGGGGGTGAAGGTCAATGATTACGGAAACGCCATCCAGGATGAACAGGGCAATTTTGTCAAAGTTCCCGGCCAAGGCATGGGCGACGAGTTATGGCAGGAGATGACCACATACGCCAAAGAGAAAGGCTTCAAAGGTGGGGACTACAAAAAACTGAACCTGCCTTTTGAAAACAAGCTCTTGGGCCAACCCAAAGAGATCAGGGACCGGATGATTGAGGCAGTGGCCGAATTTTCCGCATGGCTTATACAGGATGTGTTCAACGCTCAGGATACGGCTCCTATGGTCATGGAAGACATTCTACAGGCCCAGGCCCCCCATCCCGGACCTAAGGCGGAGCGGGTCGAAGATCCGGCCGATTGGACCAAAGAACGTATCGTTGAAAGAGCCAAAACTTTGGATTCGAACAAGGGACCGGCAGGTGATTTCGACGATTAGGAGCACATTACCCTGAGAGCTTTCGCGTTTCCTTATGTTGCGGCGGCTGCAA
Source organism: uncultured Desulfohalobiaceae bacterium (assembly GCA_964619345.1). Lineage (GTDB taxonomy): Bacteria > Desulfobacterota > Desulfovibrionia > Desulfovibrionales > Desulfothermaceae > Desulfovermiculus. Next base: position 43,089 of record CAZUER010000004.1, on the reverse strand, counting down.
AGCTTTTTGTTGCAGCCGCTACTTTCTCGATATCAAGGTATTTTTCGGGAGATCACATGCATTCATCGAATATTTCCCTGCGCCAACTGGCCAAAGTCAGAAAGCGACCGTTGCATGCCCACTGCCGCCGCCTGCTGGAAAAAGCCGGTGAACCTGTTGACCAGGGGACCATCGGGGCCCCGGAGCTTATGCTTTGGGCCTTGCACAATAAACGGGAAGAGCTTGATCCCGACTCGGTCCACTACCTGCAAGAAGTAGTGCATATGATAAAGGACAAACCCAGTCTGGTCTTGAGCCTGATGGAGCCATCCTCCGCACAAACCGAGCAGGAAGATATTTTTGAAGATGTCCACAAGTTGGAAAATCCTCAACAGGCTGGTCTGACCCTACTCAAACACCTCAAGCTGCGTATGGACAGCCTGGTGGATGGTTGACTATGGAACACGCCCAAAGTCTGGTCCAGATCATCGCTCTGACCCTGGGAGTTTCCTGGGCCAGCGGCATCAACCTTTATGCAGCCATGCTCACCCTTGGCCTGCTCGGAGCCACTGGACACGCCCAGCTCCCCCCTGGTTTGGAAATCTTGACCCACCCTCTGGTCCTGACCGCTTCCGGCTTCATGTACGCCGTGGAGTTCTTCACCGATAAGATTCCAGGGGTTGATACCGGCTGGGACGTGCTGCACAGCTTCATACGCATCCCGGCAGCAGCTGTTTTGGCCGCAGCTGCCAGCATGGAGATCGGCCCGGCCGCCCAGGTGGCCGCGGCCATCATCGGCGGTGGCTTGGCCGCCGGCAGCCATCTGACCAAGGCATCCAGCCGGATTTTGATAAATACCTCTCCCGAACCGGTCACCAATTCCGCGGCCTCCTTGACCGAAGACGCCCTGGTGGTGGCCGGGATATGGACGGCCCTCTATCATCCCTGGGCCTCTTTTGTCCTCTTGCTCCTCCTGGCTGTGGCCATTATCTGGCTACTGCCCAAGATCCTGCGCGGACTGAGAGCCATTTGGAGACGAATTCGTTTTTGGAAGAAGAAAAAGGCTTCCACCACTCCTGATCCCATTCATCTGCCCCATGCCCCTAATGAACTTGAGTGCCGAGGAAAAGAGAAATGAGCAAGCACAAAGGCCGGGTCCTGAAGTTGCAAGCCAGGCTCAAAGGACAGGCTCCAGACAGTGGCCTGAAACCGTCTGTTCGCCTGCGCGGCAATGAACTCTATCGTTTGTTGTCAATCATCAATAAGGTCAACTGGGGCCGGGAACTCAACACCGCCGATCAGCACGACCTCAGTGAGCTTGAGGCCATCGAACAGGGGCTCAGCCCAATGATTCACCCCCAAAAACGTTTTTTCCCACCCGCCTTTTCCCGACATGACCAAAATGGTATCTTATGCTGGTTTCAGGATCTCAGACAAGGTGCGGTAAGGGAACTGACCCCTGATGAAAAGGCTTTTTGGCAACGGGTGGGCCCGACCGGCTTCCATGGATATCTGCGTCTGGACGGAACTATTCAGGCCTACCTTCTCTCCGGGTGCGAGGACAGCCCCATGCCCTTTGCTTATGGCAGTCTAGAATCTCAACCAGGGGAGTCATAAAACTTTCAGGCCGCTCTGGGGACCACCAGTGGATAGCCGTTCACGGTATGGATCTCCACCGGCAAACCGTAAACTGCTTCCACTATCTCCCCACTCACCTTACCAACTGGTCCGGCGAAATAAATGGATCCTCCTTTCAGCAACAAGGCGCTGTCAGCAAAGCGCAAGGCCGAATTCAGATCGTGCATGGTCATAACCCCGGCTACTTGATGCTCACTGACCACCCTGCGGATGATACCCAAAATCTCCATCTGGTTTTTGAGGTCCAGGGAACTGGTGGGCTCGTCCAGGAGGAGGAGGCTGGGTTCTTGGACCAGAGCCCGGGCCAGGGAAACTTTTTGCAACTCTCCTCCACTGAGCTGATCAAGAAAGCGAAGGGACATGCCTTCCAGGTCCAGGCGCTTCAAGGCCGCATTGACCACGCTCAAATCGTGATCAGAGACCGCCCAGCGAACATATGGCTTGCGGCCCATGAGCACGGCGTCAAAGACAGTCAGCCGGGACGCCTCGCTTTTTTGAGCCACATAGCCAATATTCTTGGCCACCTGCATAGGCCTGAGCTTGTATACGTCCTCTTCCAGGACCAAGACCGTTCCGGTCTGGGGACGCATGATCCCGTTCAAGCATTTCAGCAAGGTGGTCTTGCCCACCCCATTCGGTCCCAAAATGGCCACCAACTGGCCTGGCCAAACCTCAAAACCTACATTGCGTAAGACCGGATGGCTGTTGTATGCAAATCGGATTCCCTGGGCCTGCAAAATCATCGACTCCTCCCACGGATAATCAGGGCAATAAACACCGGGGCCCCTAAAAAAGCCGTCAAAACAGATACTGGCAGGACATGCGGGGCGATAATCAGCCGGGCCGCAGTGTCCGATAAAAGCAAAAGCAAGCCACCGCCCAAAATGGATGCCGGGAGCAAAAATCTATGGTCGCCGCCAATAATCCGACGAACCATATGCGGCACCACCAGACCCACAAATCCGATGATACCCAAAAAAGCAATGATCACCGCTGTAACCAGGGAGGCCACCATCATTCCGGCCATGCGCACCCCCTCCACCCGCACCCCCAGACCTTTGGCCGTCTCGTCCCCGGCATCTATGGCATTGTAGCTCCAGGCCTGGACCAGAAAAAAAACAAATGCCAGACCTCCCACCCCGCTCAGCAAGGCCAGATCTCCCCAACTTGCCCGACCCGTATCTCCGAAAGTCCAGAAAACCATGGCCGCTAATTCCTGATCATCGGCAAAGAATTGTAAGAACATGGTTCCGGCCGTGAACAAGGCCCCCAGGGCCACTCCGGTCAGGACCATGACCTCCGGCGTGGCCCCGCGCAATCGGGAAATGACAATGATTACCCCGGCTGCTGCCAGACTGAAGACAAAGGCAGAAACAGTGGTCAGGACCGGGCTGATTACCGAGGCCGTATCCCCCTGTTGTCCGAAAACCATCCCCGACCCAATGAGCATGACCGACAAGGCCGCGCCAAAGGCTGCAGCATGGGAAATACCCAGAGTAAAGGGCGAGCCCAGAGGATTGCGCAGTATACACTGCATGGACGCTCCAGCCACGGACAATCCGGCGCCGGCCACAATCGCGGTCAGGGCCTGGGGAAGGCGGATATTCCAGACAATAATTTCAAAGCGATGATCCGTGGACATGCCGATAAGGGATTTGAACACATCCGTCCAGGGAATCACTGCCGATCCCAGGGATATTGCCACAAGCAAAGAAGCGGCCAGCAATACGGCCAAAATAGCCACAAACAGAACTTTCCGGCCTGTATACCGAGTATATTCGCGGGGAATCTCCCCGTCAGCAAAATGCATGTTAGTTTACTTTGACCTGATCGAAGACCATACCACTCAGTGCTCGATTCAAACGTTTTAAAACCGTCTCCCCCACCAGGAACGAAAAAACGGTATCGGCACGTTCTTGTATATGAATATCGGCAAACCGCTCCGGATATAGGACAGAGCCGATAAAATAGGCATTGGCCAGCACGGACCCGAAGTTGGTCGCATACCAATTATATGGCAGGAGACCGAAAACACGACCTTCTTGGACAGCTGAGAGGGCCTGGTACGCAGGATCGTTTCGTAGTTCATACAGCCCTCCGGCCCCCTGGCCCATTTGCAAAGTGGCCAGATCCAAAAACAATACATCCGGATCCCAGATCATGATCTGTTCCTTGGCTACAATGGAATGCCGGAGTTCCTGCCCGCTTGGAGCTGACTCGGCGGCCAGATTGCGGGCTGGGACAAAACGAAAAGCCGGGTATCCAGGCTCAGTGGATTGAAAGCCATGGGGTCCTTTAAATGCCACCCCTCCCACAAACACAGTGGGCACTTGGTCTTGGGGTATATTCCCGCTCCGGTCCCGGAGTTCTTGGATCTGGGCCTCAAAAAACCGGACCACTTCCTCTGCCCGGGAACGGCAATCCAGAACTTTGGCCATAAGCTTCAGGCTTTCATAGACCAGCGATCGATTCTTTCCCAGATCTCCGTAGTGCAGGGCCACCACAGGTATACCGGTTTTTTTTTGCAGGGTCTCTGCATCCAAGCCCATACGGGGAAAGGTCTTGAAAATGACCTGGGGCTGCGGATCAAGACTGAGGAGAAGTTCCGGGTTGTCCCGGCCCCGAAATCCTCCACCCAGGGCCAGGTCTTTCAGCTCTGGATGGGCCAAGGCATACGGCCTGGCTTCCAGGGATTGTTCCCGCTTTTCCAGATCATCCACAGCCACAGCCAGGTCCTGGGCCTGCAAATAGGTCAAAAGACGCAGGCACCCCGGGCCTGAACAGTAGACCTTGTCCACCTCCTCAGGTACTCTGATCCGACGTCCGGCCATATCCTCTATGACCCGGGATTGAGCTGCTGAGCCCAGAAATGCGCTGATTACAAGTACCCAAGCAACCAACAGATAGGGGCAGCGTTTGGCCTTCACTTCGCTCAGCCGTTTGCACATAGTAAAAAGACCTTTTTGAATACTTGAGGACAAGACTTGATCATAAACTGGCACGATACATTTTTTTGTAACACGGAAACCATACCTCTTCGCCATGCGGGCGTCAATCCCGGTCCAGCCTTCCCTCCGGTAAGTCTGAAATATGTTTTGCCAAAGCGCAAAAAACAGATTGCCGGTAGCGAAGCTGGCAAAAAGCGTATACTTTTGCCATCATGAGTATGTCCGGACGTATTGCTGGGCAAGGTTGGCAGGAAAAAGGAATACCACAAAGACGGAGGTCATTCCATGAACATGGAAAGCACGGAATTACTCATTTTATGGGCCACACCGGATAAGGACACAGCCGAAAACATGGTCTTTATGTATGCCCAAAATGCAAAACTGAACAACTGGTGGGATAAAGTGACCTTGCTTGTCTGGGGAGGTGCTACCCGGCTTATAGCCACAGATACCCGTTTCCAGGACCAGCTCACTCAAGTCCGGGAGGCCGGGGTGGAGGTCATCGCTTGTAAGCGGTGTGCCGAGAAACTGGGCTTTGTCCAAACCTTGGAGGACCTGGGCATCAACGTGTTTTACACCGGTCAGTTCTTAACCGAATGGTTGAAAACAGACAAAAAAATATTGACCCTTTAAAGGAGAATCTCTGTCCATGATCACCCTCTTGGATTACGGGGCCGGCAATGTACGCAGTGTGATCAATGCCCTGGAGCACCTTGGACAACGCGTGCACGTGGTCCAAACCCCGGAAGACATCTTGCAGGCTGATACTCTGATCTTTCCCGGAGTGGGGGCCTTTGGAAGCATGATGGGCATTCTGGAAGAAAAGGATTACATACAGCCCCTGCGTCGCTATTTAGCTGAGAACAGACCCTTTCTTGGCATCTGCCTGGGCCTGCAGGCCCTCTTTCAAGGCAGCCGGGAGGACCCGGGCATCCCTGGACTGGGAGTCCTGGCCGGGAGAGTAGAAAGGTTTCAAACCGATCTTTCCGTGCCTCATATGGGCTGGAATCAGATCAGGGCCCACAAAGCATCTTCTCTTTTCAGCGGACTCCGGGGAAACGAGCACTTCTATTTTGTGCACTCTTACCACGTTGTCCCGGATGATACAGATCTGATCCTGACCACCACGGATTATGGACAAAAGTTTGTCAGCGCTGTGCAACGGGGAAACATCTGGGCCACTCAGTTCCATCCGGAAAAAAGCGGCCCAGTGGGGCTCCATGTGTTACATAATTTCTTGCACCAGTCCCTGCCCGGCCGCCCTTCTCCAAACCTGGCCTCAGAAAACACATCTCTGGCCAAAAGGATCATCGCCTGTCTTGATGTCCGTTCCAATGACCAGGGAGATTTGGTGGTGACCAAAGGAGACCAGTATGACGTCCGGGAACACGGACAGGTTCGCAATCTGGGCAAGCCGGTCCAACTTGCCAACGATTACTACCTGCAAGGGGCTGATGAAATTACCTTTTTAAATATCACTGCCTTTCGGGATTATCCTTTGACTGACTTGCCCATGCTCCAGGTTCTGCGGCAGACCTCTGCCAAGGTCTTTGTTCCCCTGACCATTGGCGGCGGAATTCGGGATTATACAGATACAGAGGGGTGTTATCACTCCGCGCTGGATGTGGCCGCAGCCTACTTTCGGTCCGGCGCGGACAAGATCTCCATTGGCAGTGATGCCGTGGATATCGTCCAGAACAGCCTGCAATACGGCCCCAGTGGTCAAAGCTCCATTGAGTCCATAGCTCGAGTGTACGGCAACCAAGCCGTAGTCATCTCCGTAGATCCCAGGCGGGTCTATGTTTCCTCCCCAGTTGATGTCCCTCACCAGGTCATAGAGACCGTTTTTCCCAATGCCCATGGACAACGGTTTTGCTGGTACCAATGCACGGTCAAGGGAGGCCGGGAAGGGCGGGATGTGGACGCCATCACTCTGGCCCGGGAATGTGAACGGCTGGGGGCCGGGGAGATACTGCTCAACTGCATCGACCGGGATGGCACCAATCTGGGCTTTGATCTGGAACTGGTTCAGGCCGTGTGCCAATCCGTATCGATTCCGGTCATCGCCTCCAGTGGGGCGGGAAGGGCCCAGCACTTCGTGGACGTATTCACCCGGACCGATGTTGAAGCCGCTTTGGCTGCTGGCATCTTCCACCGCCGGGAGGTGCCCGTAATGGATGTGAAAAAAGCCCTGACCGGTCAGGTTCCGGTCCGCTTTCCCATCCCCACGTCACACCAGGCCTGTTCCAACCCCTGAACCTCAGCCATGTTTGGATCGAAACCGGAGAAACGTTCAGGAGACTGTCTATGAGCAAGCATTTCTGCCTGATCCTCGCCTTTGCTTTGCTTCTCTTTCCCTTCCTGGCTCAGGCCGGGGTTGATCAAGTCGTTCTTTACCCTGATGGATCCGAAGTGACCCAAACCGAACAGGCCGAACTGGAAGAACTTACCCCTGGTCGTTGGCAAGCCGTCCTGCGCCTTCCAGCCTCAGCCAATGCAGACAGCCTTCGCATTCTGAATATACAAGGCACTGAGGCCGGGCTTCAGGGGCTTTCCCATGGGATGGTACGGGCCAATAATCAAAAGCGAATCGCCGAGATCCAGAAGAAGATCGAGGATCTGGAGCAAGAGCGGGACCAGGTGCAGGCCGTTTTAGCCGGGATTACGGCCCGGATTGATCTATGGCACAACGCGGTTCAGTCCGTATCCTCCTCCCAGGAGGGCATACGGACTGCGGATCTCTTCGACCTGTCCTCCAAGCTGGCCCAGGTTCTGCCCTCTTTGCTGCGCAACAAAACCGACCAGGAAAAAACAATACAGGACCTGGAAACCAAGATTCAAGACCTGAAAAAAGAACTCCAGGAGAGCATCGATCACCCCGACTCTCAACTGGAGGTCCGCATCCAGCTCTCAGACGCCTATTTTGCAATCGGGCAAGAGATTCCGGTCACCGTTTCCTATCTTTTCCCCGACAGTCGATGGCGCCCGAGCTACACCCTTGATGCGCAACCAAACAAGGATCGCATCCATTTTCAATGGCAGGCAATGGTTCTCCAGAAGAGCGGGATGGCTTGGGAAGATGCTCACCTTTTCCTTTCCACCGGACGGACCCACCAAAGGGTCAGCCCGCCCGACCTGCCGGACTGGATCATAAAGCCCTTTCCCAAGCCCCGGCCCATGGTTGGTCAGGACGCAGGCCGGACCAATACGCAAGAGCTGGCCATGCGCACCGCCCAGGCTCCCAACCAGGCCGAGGCCCTACGGACCCAATATGAAACCTTTGACCTTTGGGATGCTGGAAACCAAACCATCCAGCCGGGACAGGAACAGCAGGTGCATATCTCCCAAGATTCATGGCCGGCCGATTTTCAGCGCATTCTCCGCCCTGCTGTGCACAACCAGGCCTTCCTGAAAGCCGAAATTGAGATCCAAAAGGCCCAAAATGTACCGCCGGGAGAGGCCATGTTTCTGGTCCAGGGGCGGATGATAGGCAAAGGCCGGTTTTCCTTTTCCGGGCAAGAAAAAGAAATTTCCTTTGGTTCTGATCCCCAAGTGACCGGGAAAAGGATCATGGTCCGGAAGGAGGAAGGTGAGCGAGGTATCTTGAACAATAAACAAAAATTGACCTGGCACTATCGATTTGACCTGGTCAACGGCAAAAATGATCCGGTCCAGGTCAGACTGGAGGAAGCCAGGCCGGTTTCCAGGCATGAAGACATCAACATCGAACTGGCCTCCCCAGATTATAAACTGCAGATCGAAGATCAGACAATTTACTGGGACCTGACCATCCAGCACGGGGAGAAGCTGTCCATACCCCTCCAGGTCACAGTCACTGCTCCCAAGGACATGAATCTTTCCACCTCCCGCTAATTGGATGCGAGTGCAACAATTGTTGCCCTCGCTAGAGATCACCCATTAAAAGGCCCTAGGATATCAGACGTCAGAAGTCAGACAAAACAACGTGTTATAATTACATATCTTATCGCAACTGAACGTAAAGCGAGTTTTGACAGTGACGTCTAAATACAAAACCCCGGCTGCGGCTATAACCACTGCCGGGGTTTTGTTCCCCATGTATCTGCAATAAAATTCTTGAGCCTGGCCTTTTTAGGCCAGGCTCAAGAATTTTAAGCGGCCTGTAAATCCACTAATTCGATTTCAAAGGTCAAGTCCTTACCGGCTAAGGGATGGTTTCCATCCAAGACCACCTCTTCATCCTTGACTTCATTAACCGTTACATAAAAGGTTTCATTGTCCTGAGAATTTACCTGCAAAACCATGCCTTCTTCGGGTTGGATATTGTCTGGCAGATTGGTCCTTTGGACATTTATAAGTTTGCTTTCGTCATAGTTCCCATAGGCCTGATCCTGTTCCACCTGAACCGTCTTACTGTCTCCTGGGGTCATCCCTTGCACTGCTTGTTCAAAACCGGGGATGATCTGCCCCTGACCCAGGGTAAATTCCAATGGTTCTCCCTCATATGAGGAATCGAACACCGTTCCGTCCTGCAGAGTCCCTCGGTAATGTACTTTGACCAGGTCTCCGCTTTTGGCCGTTGACATACGCTCTCCTTGTCTTTTCATTTCTTCTGCACATTGCATATTCTTAAAATTATAAATATTCATGGACCGCAGTCAAGAGACAAGATCAAAAAAAGCACCTCTGTGCTGTGACCCCCGCAAGTTTCAAATGAAACGAAACCTAATCCACCTGTCGGATCTGTTCCCAATCTTTTCGCCTGGCCTTGATCAGGGCCAGAAAATCCTGCAGATCCTCCTGAGCCAACAATCCTTGCTGGTTTAGGCAAACGGCAAACTTTTTCAGAGCAGGGAGCATTCCCTGCACAGCGGATAAGGAGACCCAGGGAGTGGCCTTGGGCAACCACTGCACAAAAAACTCGTCCAGCTTGAATATGCCCTCATCCGGGGCCATAGGACCTATGTCCATGAGATAGGAATTGAGAAAAAGATCCATAGTCTGCAGATGCCGAACCCGGGTGGCGTGGCTCAAGCCATGCTCCATGAGCCAGGTTTCAAACAGGGCCAGGAGCTCGTAGTTGGCGTTTTCCACTTGAGCCATCAAATCATTTTCCGCCGGGTTTGTTGGACCATGTCTTTGAGTCTCGTCTTCTGGGATCATACACGATTGGAGCCAGTGCACCGCTTCCTGAACCGCCGGTAAATCCCCTTGCATAGAAAGAACAATCCCCAGGGGTCTGGTCACCGGCTTGAGAATATCCACAGCTACTGAAGTCCCCACCTCCACCTCTTCTGGAACGATCCCTGCGTCTTCCATGGCCTGGAGCAGGGCCGTCTGCAAGATACCAGCCCCCTTCTCGGGTCGGGCCATTTCGTGGTGCAAAATCATCCCGCTCTCAGCATCTACCCATACCGCGATTAATGGATAAAAAGAGGCATCATCATCTCGAATAGCCGATTGCAGCCAAAAGCACATCCCTTCCCAAGTTCCGGAGCGCTTGGCATGCTTTTTTATGCGCTGCAACCGCAGCTCATCCACCCGGGGACTCATACCAGATTCAGATTGCATAAAACGATGCATCACCCTGTTTATAAGCTACTTTTTTCCGACCTACCCAACAGAAAATAAATCACCCCTAAGACCAACAAAGCACCGATGTGCAGGCCAAAGGACCACGGATCCTTGTCTTCTAAGCTGGCAACAAAGATCTTCCGGATAAAGGCTACCATAGCCAAGTCCACAAATATGCGGACATTGAATTTTCCCCCTTTGAGCTGTTCCACCTGAGCGTGCAGGAGTTCCACCATCATCCACATGATAAGTAATGAGCCAAGGGCCCTGATCACTCCTTGTTCGACGCTGGTGGTAATGGCGAAAAAAACATCTGAGCCCAGCAGAACCGCCACTCCAGCCGCCAGGACCAGGAGTCCGACCATGAGTATGAGGTTTAAGCCATGCATGACCCGTTCCGCCCAGCGGACCATGAAATATTCCACCTGCTTAGAAAGAAAGACCTTTTTGAGTTCAGCCTCCCGATACGAACTGGTCATAATATCCAGGCTGATATCTAAAATCTTGTCCAACGTCTCCAGCAGGGCATCCAGATGTTTATTCTCTGTAACTGACTTGAACAGGATCTGCTGACAGTAGCGACGAACAAAGTTCATGGCTGCATTGACATAGTGTCCATCCAACCCTATGCGCACATGCGTCTTCCCGATCCTCTCCAATTTCAAGTGCAGCCTGTGATCTAAGGGGGCAGTGAGCATAATGTTCAACCAATACTTAAATGTTTTTTTACGTTTGGCCACCGCGGCTTGGTTAGGAAAAAAAGAGGCGGTATATGCATTTTCCTCCAGCATCTCATAAAAGTCATCAGCAAACTGATCCTGTACAGCCAAAAGAATCTCTGCCAATTGGTCGCGCAGCTCCTGGTCTTGGCCTGTATAACCGTAGTGCGCCAACATATCTTCCATGGCCGGCATGTCATGTACCCTCTTTGAATTAGGTGCCTACTCGACGAGCAGATCAGTAGTCTCTTATCCTTGTTCCCTGACTGGCATTCTGCCCCCACTCTGAGCTAAACCGATGCTGGCCAACAAGATGAACGTCCCCCCCACAAGGGTGGTCCAGTCCAGGGCTTCTGAAAACAAAGCGTACCCATACACAGCCCCAAAAACAACCTCCAGCATACTGATGCTGCCCACCTTGGCCGAGGCGATATAGACCAAGGCTTTGTTGGTTGCAACATGGGCCAGGACGGCGAACAGGCCGATGGCAATAAGCCATGCCAGCCCCAAAGCAGGGACTGCCAACCCCACACTGGGATGCAGCATGGGAAACAGGCTGGCCACCAGGCCGATGACACTGATATAAAAAATAGGGGCCAAGGGAGTATTCACCCCGCTCACCCGGCGAACCAGAGTCAAGGTCAAGCCCATAAACAGGGAGGCTCCAAGTCCGGCCATATGCCCCACATCCAATTCAAGCCCGCTGACACTGCCTGACCACAAAGTCAGGCCTGTGCCTGCAAAAGCCAGGGCAATACATGCCCAGTCTCTGAGGCAGTTGGTATCCGGAGTCAGCCAGGGTGAAATCAAAGACGCCACCATCGGATAGGTGTAAAACAGGATCAAGGCCTGAAACAAAGGAATCCGCAACAAAGCCACAGTTAAAAGCACTATTCCAATCGTCCCGGTACACCCCAGCAAAAACAGTGTCCATCGCTTGGAACCGGCCAAACCAACCCCAAGGCTTCGGGCCATAAAGAACAACACGATCACCCCAAAGAGGCTGCGACCAAATATCATATGCCACACTGTGAGATAAGGATCTGAAAACCGGATAACCACATTGAGGCAGGAAAACAGAAAAGCAGCCAGAACTGCCAAGCCCGCCCCCTTAACCCCTGAGGATTGCGCAAGAACCGAAGTCATCACTTTTCTCTTCTAGCCCTGACCATATTCTGCATTTCGATTATGTTATATGAAGATCGGCAGATAAGCTAACGTCTCGTTTCATATGAAGTGATGAACCCTGGACTGTCCTGAATCGTATGGGTTCCATATGCGACAAGAGTACAGGGCGGACACCGCAAAGGTCAAGGATATGCGACCTCACAGCCGGGAACGCTATGCTTTCTTCATTCTGTTCTTGACACTGAGCTTTGAATATGCAAAATATATTCATTATATATTGATTTATACTGTAGCGGAGTACCTGATGACCAACTCGCCGCATACCGGCCAGTGCCTCGCAGATGTGGCTTATGCCCACATGGCCCGGCGAATAGTGTTCATGGATTATGCTCCAGGCCAACGCCTGGAAGAAAAACAGCTCATGCACGATTTGCAGCTTGGCCGAACTCCCATCCGAGAAGCTCTGATGCGACTCAGCGCCGATATGATGGTGGAATCCAGACCCAAAAGCGGTTACTTCGTCCGCCCCATCACCCTGCAAAGTATCCGTTCCGTTTTTGAGGCCCTCTACCTTTTGGAAGGCGGCCTGGCTGAGTTGGCGGTCAAACACGATTGCTCCCGGGAAATCGAACGTATGCACTTGGCCAATACTCAAATGAAGAACGAAGTTCAAAACAATAACATCCGCGGCCTGGTGGAGGCCAACGAAGAATTTCATGCCTATTTGGCTCAATGTACTCGGAATGAATATCTGACCCAGGCTATAAGCCGGGTCAGAACGGAGATAAAGCGTTTGGCTTTTCTTTCCTTTAGCCAGGACATAGACTCTGAAAATACATTACGTGCCCATTATCAATGTGTGTTGCAGGAACACGATCAGATGCTTCAAGCCTTGCAAACCAGAGACGTAGAGGCCTTGAATGCATTGCTGACCACCCATATACATACGTTTCAAAAGCGCATCCTGCGCTCCATGATGAGCTATTGATAAAAACACAATGAGAAGCGATAATGATAAGTGATTTTTTTTATCACAGTACAGACGACCAGGAGAAGTACTATGTTCCGGATTGACCTCAACTGTGACATGGGGGAAAGCTTCGGTCGCTATTCCTTGGGCTTTGATGACCAGGTCATGCCTCACATCACATCGGCCAATATCGCCTGCGGTTTCCATGCCGGAGACCCCCGGGTCATGCACCGGACGGTGGGCCTGGCCTGTACAAATCAGGTCTCCATCGGGGCCCATCCCGGCCTCCCGGATCTGGTTGGCTTTGGCCGTCGCCGCATGGAATGCTCACCTGAAGAGATTCGCCTGGACGTTTTGTATCAAATAGGGGCTCTCCAGGCCTTTGCCCGGGATCAAGGGACCACGCTCACTCATGTTAAACCCCACGGTGCATTATATCATATGGTCCTGGAATCTGAGGCCACGGCCCAAGCGGTGGCTGAGGCTATGGGCTCTTTTGATCCTGACCTGGTCCTGGTTACCCTGGCCGGACCCAAAGGGAACGCAGTGGCCGATATGGCCCAAAAGCTCGGTTTGACCGTGGCTCGAGAGGCCTTTCCGGATAGAGGCTACACCCCTGAAGGCACTCTGGTTCCCAGACACTTGGAGGGGGCCCTGATCCAGGATCCGCAAACTGTGGCTTCCCGAGCCTTGAGCATAGCCCGGGATCTGCAAGTGCAGGATCTCTCCGGGCAAATGGTCTCTGTCCAGGCCGACACCCTGTGTCTGCATGGAGACAGCCGCCAGGCTGTAGAGCTGGCTTCCGCCATCCGATCCTTGCTGGAGCATAATGATGTTGTCCTGCGTCCTCTCCGGAGAGTTTGATGTCTCACCTCGTCAACACCCCTTCCGATCATATGAAGGTTCAGCCAATTTTTCGTCTTTCCGGAGACCGGGGTTTGCTGGTCGAGTTCGGGTCCAGTATAGATCGGGACATAAATCGCCTGACCAGAAATGTAGCTCAAAGCCTTGAACGTATGGCTATTTGTGGAGTTCTGGATGTGGTTCCGGCCTATGCCTCTTTTCTTATCATCTATGACCCTTATCTGATCGGTATTTCTCCTTTACAGGAAACTGTTTTGGCTTGCTGCGACCAGACAGATGCAGCTCCGGAAAAGGAAGGTGCTGTCGTTGATATACCGGTCTGTTACAGTGAATCCCTCGGCCCGGACCTTCCCAATGTGGCTGAGCACAACGGCCTGACTGCGGACCAAGTCATCCAGATTCACACTACTGGCCACTACCTGATCTACATGATTGGATTCGCCCCAGGATTTCCATATCTCGGCGGACTTGATCCACGCTTGCACACCCCCCGCCTGGATACCCCCCGGTCTCAAGTCGAGGCCGGTTCCGTGGGCATAGCCAACAACCAGACCGGAATCTATCCAATATCCAGCCCCGGAGGATGGCAGATCATCGGACGCACACCTTTACGTCTGTTTGTCCCGGAAGCCGAAAATCCTGTCCCTTATTACCGTCCCGGGGATAGTCTCAGGTTCGTGTCCATCTCTGAATCAGAATTTTATCGTTTGCTCCGGGAGCAGGATCATGGCTGAAACCTTGTTGGTAATCGATCCCGGTTCTTTGACCACGGTTCAGGATCAGGGCCGATTCGGCTGGCAGTCCCTGGGCGTTCCTGTTTCCGGAGCCCTTGATTCGTATGCTGCCCTGGCTGCCAACCTCTTGGTGGGAAATGCCCGGAGCGCAGCCGTCCTGGAAATGACGGTAACCGGAATGACTGTGGCTGTACTTCGTTCGGCCTGCTTGGCTGTGACCGGGGCTGAAGCTCAAATAAAGGTCAATGCTCATAGAAGGTCATGCTGGGAGTCCTTTCAAGTCCACCCTGGGGATATAGTCCGCATCGGCCAGGTGACCTCCGGCTGTCGCCTCTATCTGGCCGTCGGTGGGGGGATCGATGTCCCTTTGGTCATGGGCAGCCGCTCCACATCTGTGGGCTCGGGTTTGGGCGGTTTTTTCGGACGCCCCTTACGCAAAGGAGATATTGTGTCCGTGGGCCTTCCTGATGCCCTGCCTGACCCACGGTCCATGCCCGGCGATTACATCCCGGATATGAACCAGGACATGATCCTGCGGTGCCTGCCTGGCCCCCAGGACCATTTTTTCCACGATTTAGGGAGTACGCTGTTTCAAGGTCCATATACGATTACTCAGCGCATGGATCGTCGAGGAGTTCGCTTAGATGGGCCCCTGATCATGCATAACCACGACTCCCCGGGCCGGGTCCTCTCTGAGCCCAGCTTGCCGGGAAACATTCAGGTTCCTGGAGACGGCAGCCCCATTATCCTTCTCGTCGAACAGACTGTGGGCGGATATGCCAAGGCGGCCACCGTGATAAGCAGGGATCTGTGCAGGTTGGCCCAGGCTGTTCCAGGCACAAAGATCTTTTTTCAATACCTTTCCCTGCCTCAGGCTCACAACATTTTGAAAGCCTTTCAAAAAGACATTTTACAGCTGGAGCAGGAAATCAGTCTTTGAAACTCTACGGCGCAAACCATTTCACCACTTCTTGATTGCACAAAAGGCTATTCTCAGGCATACTCCATGTATTTGAGATAAGTTTCGGTATAGCAAACCTCAACAACTTGAAACAAAAGGAGATCCGTATGCGTAAGAAGCTTTGCATCCTGTTCACCGCTCTCTTTGTTCTGTCCCTGGCCGCTGCGGTCCAGGCCGAAACCAAGATGGATCTGGCCACCACCTACTCCGGGCAAAACCTGCACGCCAGAACCCTGCGCGACTTCGCTCAGCAGGTCAAAGAAGCCAGCAACGGAGAAATTATTATCTCCGTGCAAGAAGGTGGAGCTATGGGACTCAAAGATGAGGATCACTTCACCGCAGTTGCCGACGGCATCGTACCCATGGCCAGCGTGCTCATGGGTGCAGCAGTGGGGACTTCCCCCATTTACGCTCTGAGCACATCACCCTTTCTGGTTCAGGGTTTTGAAGAGGCCAAGCTCTTGCGGGACATCGCCATGCCTTATTACGAAGAGGAAGCCAAACGCCTGAATCAGAAGATCCTCTACACCTGCCCCTGGCCCCCGAGTGCAGTACATGCCAAACGTCCCATCAAGGAGTATGAAGACCTCAAGGGCTTGCGCATTCGGACCTATGACAAAAAGGGAACCGAGGTCCTGCAAAAGGCCGGAGCGAACGCTGTGGTCATGTCCTGGGGCGATGTGTACCCGGCCCTGGCCACTGGAACCATCGACTCTGTGCTCACTTCCACCACCAGTGCAGTGGCCGGAAATTTCTGGGAAGTTCTTACTGATACCACTTTGGTCAATTTCGCCATTCCCTTGAATATGATCAACATCAATCTGGATACCTTCAACAGCCTGCCCCAGGAACAGCAGGACATTCTGGTGGATGTCGGCCAAGAAATGGAGAAGAAATGGTGGCGGGAAGCTCAGGAAACCATGACCGAAGAGATTGCCACTCTGCGCAAGAACGGCATGGAGGTGCATGAAGAAATATCCGATGAACTGGCGACCAAACTGCGGGAAAGCGGACAGTTTATTATCGACAACTGGTTGGAAAAGGTGGGCCAGGACGGTCAGGAAATTCTGGATGAGTTCAACGCCAAACGCAAAGATCTGTAAGCTGCCATGATAAAGCCAAACTCAACCGGTTTGTGGCTGGGGAGGGCCGTTTCCCGGCTCTCCTCGGCCGGGGCCGTCCTGTCCTCTGCCGCCTTTGTGCTCATGGTCGGTCTTATCGTTCTGGAAGTGATCCTGCGCTCCTTTTTTGGCAAATCTACATTGATTGCCAGTGAGTATTCTGGCTACCTCCTGGCAGCCATGATCTACCTGGGTTTGGGTTTTTCCTTTCGGGAAGGGGCTCATATCCGGATCACCTTTTTGCAAAACAGGCTCTCCACCCTTGCCTATCATTGGATTGAGATATTCTGCCACCTGGCTGCCGGCGTCATCTGCATCTTATCCACCAAATTTTTGTTCCACACCGTACTTACCTCCTATGAAAGGGGGATGCAGGCCTACACAGTAGCCGAAACTCCGCTGTATATACCCCAGGCCATCGTTCTGCTCGGCCTGTTTCTGTTCACTCTTCAGGTCCTGGCCCGACTCATTCAACTGCTTCTGGATTTTCCCCGCAAGCAGCCAGCTGATTGATATTTCCTTG
Source organism: uncultured Desulfohalobiaceae bacterium (assembly GCA_964619345.1). Classification (GTDB taxonomy): domain Bacteria; phylum Desulfobacterota; class Desulfovibrionia; order Desulfovibrionales; family Desulfothermaceae; genus Desulfovermiculus. The sequence goes on along the minus strand of CAZUER010000004.1, from coordinate 25,951 downwards.
GAGCTTTTCAACCATGAATATCGCTTTGGCCACTATCCTTGTCTGCTTAGTGGTTTTTTTAACCTCCGGTTTATGGATCGCCCTGTCCCTTTTGGCCACAGCCGGGATCAGTCTGGAGCTCTTGACCCGCATGCCGGTGGACAAGATCTGGGCCCAGGCCTTGTGGCACAGTCTCAACAACTGGGCCTTGGCCGCCCTCCCCATGTTCATTTTCTTGGGTGAAATCATATTACGGACCAGGATGTCCGATCTTCTCTTCCAGGGCCTCAGGCCCTGGGTCCAGTATATACCCGGCCGGCTGTTGCACATCAATGTCTTCGGCAGCGCTATCTTTGCCGCGGTATCCGGGTCTTCTCCGGCCACAGTGGCCACCATCGGCAAGATCACCCTGGAGCAACTGGATAGTGACGGCTACGACCGGACCTTGAGCCAAGGTTCACTGGCCGGGGCCGGCACCCTGGGTCTGCTCATTCCCCCCAGTATCGTGCTCATCATCTATGGAGTTCTGGCTGAAGTCTCCATCGGCAAGCTGTTCATCGCCGGAATTATGCCCGGGATCATGCTGGCCGTGTTTTACAGCGGCTACATCATCTCTCGGATCATGTTCAATGCTGATATGGCCCCGAAAGAAAAAGAACGTTTCTCCTGGAACCAGCGTTTGCGCTCTTTGCTCATGCTCCTCCCGGTCACCATCCTCATCCTGCTTATCCTGGGGTCCATCTACCTGGGATACGCCACGCCTTCCGAGGCGGCTGGAATCGGGGTGGTCATCTCCTTACTTATTGCCTGGATATTGGGGGACCTGAACTGGACCAACCTGGTCACAGCCATGAAAGGAACGATTAATACTTCGGCCATGATTTGTTTCATCATCGTGGGGGCCAGCTTTTTATCCGTGGTCATGGGATATCTGCATCTCCCCCGGGATATTGCCCAGTACATCTCATCCCTGAACTTAAGTCCGTATGTACTCATTTTCATTTTTACCGTCTTTTATCTGATTCTGGGCTTTTTCATGGACGGCATCTCCATGATCGTCATGACCCTGCCGGTGACCCTGCCTTTGGTCCAACTGGCCGGATTCGATCCCATCTGGTTCGGCATTTTTTTGGTCTTGGTCATCGAGGCCGGACAAATCACCCCGCCGGTGGGATTCAATCTGTTTGTGATCAAGGGATTGACCGGAGATGATTTGGGCCGGGTGGCCATGGCCTCACTACCCTTCCTGGCCATACTCATGCTGGGCGTGATCCTGATTACCGCCTTTCCCATCATTGTTACCTGGCTGCCCCGATTTATGATGTAAGCAATGCTGATAGGATTATATCATGCAAAACACCCTTGCCCTGACCATTCACCGCAACAATCGCGACCCGGAACCCATCCGTTTCAACGTCTTGCGCATGTTCAATGCCGGTTGGGCCGGACGGGACAAATCAGCCCTGGAACACCATATCCAGGAACTGGCCGAACACGGCATCCCTCGGCCCCAACATGTCCCCACTCTTTTTGCCCTGGGCAATCACCTTCTCACCGCCGAGGATTCTATTCAGGTCCACGGAGACCAGACCTCAGGAGAGATCGAATTCGTCCTTCTTTGGCATCAGGGAGAAGCTCTGGTCACAGTAGGTTCCGATCATACCGATCGCCGATTGGAGGCCCACTCCATACCCAAGTCCAAGAATATGTGCCTCAATGTCCTCGCCCGTGATCTTTGGCCTTTGAGTGAGCTCCGGGATCATTGGGACAGCCTCCAGCTTACCTGCCATGTGCACAGCCAAAAGGGCAAGGAACTCTACCAGCAGGACACCCTGGCCTCACTGCTGGGGCCCGATTACTGGATGAGAGACCTGCAGGACAGACTTGGCGGCCTGACGGACGGACTGGTCCTTTTTTCCGGAACCATTGGGACCAAGGCCGGTTTAATTGTAGGCCAAACCTATAACCTGGAAATGCATGACCCGATTCTGAAACGCACCATTCGACATTCCTATTCCTGCGAGGTTCTGACTGGAGCGATTGAGGATTACTGATGAACATAATTCTCATCCTGGAAGGAGTACCCGTCACTTCCAACCGTGGCGCCTTGGGGTGGTCAAGCGCTGCTGTTATTCAAAGCCAAGGCCGGACCATCCTCTTTGACACCGGATCCTACGGCGATCGCTCACTCTTTTTGAGCAATCTGGCCAAACACGGCCTGAGTCCCAACAGTTTCGATCTGGTGGTCTTGTCCCATTTCCACTTCGACCATGCAGTTAATGCAGAGGTCCTGCCCGACGCACATCTCGCCCTGTCAAGGCCGGAGTTGGAGTATATCATGTCCGGCCGATTTCAACAGGCCGATGACCCTTTTGTTCCCTTGGCCCATATCCACCTGCTCGCTTCCAGGCTCTCTCCAGTAGATGACGGGCAAGAACTCGCCCCAGGCGTCCGGGTCATGTATTTGCCTGGCCATACCCCGGGAAGCATGGGCCTGTGGATCCCGGAACAGGAATTGATCCTGACCGGGGATGCAGTCAAAAATCTGTCTGATTTTGTAAACCATACCCCGCCACCGTGCTTTGGTACCCGCCAAGAGGCCTTGACCTCTATGCACAAGGTGGACTCCCTGGCCTCAAAAGTGATCCCCGGGCATGACCAGCCTTTCCGTGTCCAAGGGGACAAAACATTCCACCCCCTCAGCGAACCCTCTTCCGTTGATCTGATCCTTTCCCGCCGCTCCGACTGCCCGGCCCGGATCATCTCCCTTGGCCCATAAACCAACCTCACGAAACAGCATCATTACGGGCATCCTCATCACTCTTATATTTTGCTCCAAAGCTACACTCTCGGGTGACAAGATTCTTATCTAAGAAATCTACTTATGGATTATTGTATAGGCACCTATCAAGCATTCGATATAATTTATTTGCTTTTCAGGTGGTTATACTGAATATTAATTACTTAAGGCATAATCTACACTTCCATCACTCTATGGGCTTTTTATGTTTATTTTTAATGCTAAATAAACTTTTATCATCATTATTAAATTGTATTTAATACAATATTTGTATATTGTATATCAATGTTTTATTTTTCCACAATATCTTTTTAAAATGTACTGATTTTCCAGTAATAATCATTTTTGCAGTCAATCTATTGACATTTCCCAATATAATGCCTAATTTTTTTTGTCCGTGAGACAAAGAATATACAACTAGCTTTTCAAAAAGCTGAGATATTATTTACTTTCGAAAAGTTGAACCATTAACAATCAAAATTGCAATGTGTTTCTTGCAAGATTTTTTTCTTATAAACTTTATAATATATAACATCCACACTCAGGAGGCAAATGATGAAAGGTTATGTCTTAGATCTTATGGATCAAAACAGTAATGTTATCTATTCCGAATCCTTTTCTAAAGGAGAAAAGGACATGAAGGAATTTCTGTTTCAACGCGCGCAAAGTCTCATGCAGAATCCAAGCAGTGTATCCTTCAAAGGTGTACGCCCTGCATCCTTTCGCGTCCGCAAAATTTGACTCACCATCTTTGGATTGTGCCGTCACAAAAAAGGGGATCTTTTCAGATCCCCTTTTTTATCAACCACTATCAAATTTTTATGTTTCCCTTACCTCCAATTCTTCATTGACTTCACCCTTCGTACTCAGCACAATCTGCCGGATAGGTGCCTGACTGCCAGCCAATTCCCGCGCCTTTTTTACGATGCCCACCAGCCCGGAACAGCATGGAACCTCCATGGACAACACAGTAACACTGCCGATATCTCCGCGTTCAAAGATATCCACAAACTTATCCACATATTCCTGGGCATCGTCGAACTTGGGGCACCCCATAAGGGCCACCTTTCCAGGCAGAAAGCGGGAGTGATATTCCGCACTGGCCACTGGTGCACAATCAGCAGTGACCAGCAGGTCTGCCCCTTGCAAAAAAGGGGCATGGGCAGGCACCAACCTGATCTGTACCGGCCAGTGGGACAGGGCAGACCCGGATTGCTCTTTGGGTAAATTGGCCGTCTGGCAGGATGAAAATTGCTGCAGCCCGGCTGAAGGACATCCGGGTAATTGATTTTGTTCTTGCTTCTGTGCGCCTAACAGCTCTTCCACTGCTTGTTCGTCAAATGGCTCGGCCTCGCGCTCGACAATCTGCAAGGCCCCGGTGGGACATTCTCCCAGGCAGTTGCCCAGGCCATCGCAATACTTTTCCCCGATCAATCGGGCCTTTCCGTCAATAACTTGGATGGCTCCCTCCTCACAGGCTGGAACACACTGTCCACATCCGTCGCACAGCTCTTCGTCAATCTCTATTATCTGTCGAGTAGTCATATTCAGGCTCCTTCATGGTTTGCATTTCAATCTCTGCTTTCTCATGTTGTGCTTGAACCTGAATATAGCCCAAAATGAACAAATTGCTTTGACCTGGGTCAAAACCGAAAGAATGTTACAATTCAACCACTCCTTATTTTTCCGGTATGCTGTATTTTTAGTTATTATGCGCGTACTATGCTCAGGATCCATAAGCTGTGGGATGCAGCGCAATGAGATTTCTGATTATTTCGACTCAGTTGCTGTAAACAGATGCGCCTTTTCCATTACTTGCGAATGCTCGGAAAAAATATAGACCACATCCCCGGCCTGGAGCTGAAAGTCCGCCTCAGGGTTGGGAAGCATCTGGCCTTGGCGCTGCACAGCCACTACATTCAGTCCATGTACCTTGCGCAGCTCGGTTTTTTGCAAGGATTTGCCGTCCAGCTCAGCTCCAGGGTCCAACTTCATGGCCACCACTTCAAAACCTGAACAGACCCCACTTAAATCGCAGGTCGGCTCCCAAGTATCTCCGGAATTCCGCAAAAGACCATAGCCTTCGGATCTAATATCTGCTGTGAACCGGTCGATTTCCCTCCGCGGTACCAGGTATGCGCTTAAAACCCGGTTGAATATCTCCACCGAAGTCTCGAACTCTTCCGGCACAACCTCCCTGGCTCCAAGTTCCCGCAGGGGATCGATCTCGCTGACAAAGCGGGTCCGAGCCACAATATGCAGGCCTGGGTTCAGCCGATGTGCGGTATCGGTGATGTGCCGGATAGCCGCCGGGTCGGCTATGACCAGGGCCAGAATCCGAGCCTTGCGCACCCCGGCGTGCTCCAAAACCGCACTGTGGGCGGCATCCCCGTAAAAGATGGGTTCCCCTTTGCCCCTTTCCTGGCGCACAGTATCCGGGTTCATCTCCACCACTATATAGCGGATATTGGCCATGCGAGCCGCCCGGGCCAAATGTCTGCCTCCTATGCCAAAACCGACGATAATCAAATGATCTTCCAGCTCCTCCGGTTCCCTCTGGCCATCAGGCAACAGAGGGCCAGCTCCCCAGGGCAGAATGGCGGCGACTTTGGGAGCGGCAGCAATCAGAAGGGGAGTAACGGCCATGGTCAATATCGAGGCGGCCAGGAAGACTTGATATTCCTCACCGGCAATGAGTCCTGAACTGAGCCCCACCCCGGCCAGAACAAAGGAAAACTCTCCCACCTGGCCCAGCCCCAACCCGCTTTGGGCAGCTACCCGCAAAGGATAACCTATGATCAATCCCGCTCCGGCAGCGATCAATGGCTTGACCATCAAGACTCCACCTGAAATCAGGGCTACAACCAGGATATGGTCCACAAAAAAACCGATATTTAAGAGCATGCCGATGGAAATGAAGAACAGGCTGGTAAACACATCCCGAAAGGGGAGAATACCCTCCAGGGCATTTAAGCTGTATTCAGACTCGGATACGAGCAGGCCGGCCAAGAAGGCTCCCAGAGACAGGGACAAACCGAATTTTGAAGTGAGTAAGGCAATCGAAAAACAAAGGCCCAGGGTGGTCATCAAAAAGAGCTCCCGGCTCCTGGTCCGAACCACCTGGAACAAGACCCAGGGCAAAACCTTCCTGGCCAAAAGGTAGAGGGCTCCGGCAATGAGCAGGGCCTTGCCGGTCAGGAGTAGCAGGGTTTGGCTTAAATTTCCGGACTGCCCGGCCAGCAAGGGCACCAGAAGCATCATGGGCACCACTATGATATCCTGAAAAATCAGAATCCCGAGGCTGACCCGCCCGTGTGGGGCATTGAGTTCAGCTCGTTCGTTGAGCATCTTCAGCACTATGGCTGTACTGGAAAGGGCAGCCAGAAAACCGAAAAAAATGGCCTGCCCGGGCGTTGCGCCAAAAAACAGGGCCAGGGCGTCAAAGATAATGATAGTCAGCAGGACTTGAGCCCCCCCTCCCAAGAATACAGGCTTACGCAATCTCAAGAGTTCATCAAAGGACATCTCCAGCCCGATGACAAACAAAAGGAGGATGACCCCGATTTCAGCCAGCATCTCCACTTCATGTGTGGCCTGAACCAGGCCCAGGCCGTGCGGGCCGGCCAGAAGACCGGTGAGCAGAAAACCGATGATGGGCGGGATACGCAACCGGTGGCAGAGAACGATCACCCCGATGGACAGGCCGAAAATGATGACTATTTCTTTAAGTATTGGGATTTCCATGTGGCCCGTATCATCAAGTGACTGCAAAATTAAGACGGGTTGGTTGTTGCTTCTTACACAGTTATCTTCTTCATATCTCCCCTTTTTGTAGCTAAGGTACGTAGCCGCCTAGACAATGTCAATTCCACGCCGAATTTCACATGAGAAATGGATATATTGAAATGCCCATTTTTTTGGGATAGCATAGGCACACCATGAGCGAATTGAAAAATGAATTTCTCGACGTTGTGCAGGCCGTGCTACCCATTGCCGGGGTGGTCCTTCTGTTGCAGATCTTTCTTATCTCCATGCCCTGGATAGAGTTTGCCCGCTTTGGTCTGGGCGTTCTTCTGGTCATGGCCGGGCTGCTGCTTTTCCTGCAGGGGGTGAAGATCGGTCTCTTGCCCATGGGCGAGGCCGTTGGTTCGGAACTGCCCAAACGGGGGTCATTGCCCTTTCTGCTCGTTTCTGCCTTTATCCTGGGCCTGACAGTGACCATGGCCGAGCCCGACGTCTGGGTCCTGTCCGGATATGTGGACACAGCATCCGGAGGGGCTGTCTCCAAATACATCCTTATTTTCTGCGTAGCCCTGGGCGTTGCCGTCTTTGTCTCCCTGGCCATGCTGCGCATAATCCTCAACGTGCCCATTGCCTACATCCTGGCCGCCGGCTACTGCCTGATCCTGATTCTATCCTTTTTCACTCCTTCGGATTTCGTTCCCGTGTCTTTTGACGCCGGAGGGGTGACCACCGGACCGATCACCGTACCCTTTATCCTCTCCCTCGGTCTGGGCGTCACTGCGGTTTTGGGCGGACGCTCCACCTATACCGACGGCTTCGGACTCATCGGCCTGGCTTCCATCGGCCCCGTGCTCAGCGTCATGATCCTGGGGATACTCTACGCATGATCAATATTTTCCTTGAATTTCTTGATTTCAGACATGTCCTGGCCGAAGTCCTGCTGGCCATAGGACCACTTCTTGTGTTTTTCGTTTTCTTCCAGGTTCTGTTTTTGAAGCTTCCCCGCCAATATGTCATCAACCTGTTCAAAGGGATTTTTCTGTCCGTGGTCGGACTGAGCCTGTTTCTGCAGGGTGTACAGGTCGGGTTTATGCCGGTGGGGACAAGCATGGGAAGGATAATAAGCGGGTTCGAGCACCTGTGGGTCCTGATTCCCATCGGCTTTATCCTGGGTGTGGTTGCTACCGTGGCTGAGCCAGCCGTTCGCATCCTGTGCTATAACGTGGAAAAGGCCTCGGCTGGAAGCCTGAAGCAGAGGCTTATTCTCATAACCCTCTCTCTGGGCGTTGGGTTATTTGTCGGCCTGGGCATGGGCAAGATTATTTTCGGCTTTTCCTTGTATTATATCATAATCCCCGGTTACATTCTGGCCCTGATCATGATGATCTTTTGTGAACAAACCTTTATCTCCATTGCCTTTGATGCCGGAGGGGTGGCCACCGGCCCCATGACGGTCACCTTTGTCATGGCCATTGCCCTGGGCCTGGCCGATGCCCTGGAGGACAGAAGCGCTGTCCTGGACGGATTCGGGCTCATCGCCCTGGTTGCCCTGGCCCCCATCCTTTCAGTCATGAGTGTGGGACTGATTTTGAGCACCAAGTCCAAAAGAAAAGGAACCCGCAATGAACAGGGATAAGTTCGACCTCATCGTCACTGTGGTCAACAAGAACACCTCAGAAAGTATTCTTCAGGCCTCCAAAGAGGCTGGAGCCGAAGGCGGGACCATCGTCTACGGCCGGGGGACGGGCATACGGGAGACACAAACCCTATTCGGCATCCCCATTGAGCCGGAAAAAGAAATCATCCTGACCATCGTCTCGCAGGATATCACCAACCAGGTCCGGGAGGCCATTATCCGGGCCGGTAAGCTCGATCAGCCCGGTGCCGGCATCCTTTTTGTCCTGGAGCTGAAACAGGTAGCCGGGATCTGCCATCTCTGCCTGGATGACGCGGGACAGTCACTGCAAGACACTCAAGACAAGTAATGGGTTGATGAAATCTCATCGAGGTGCCTTAATCGCCGCCCAATTGGTCATGATCAGATCATCTCCGGGCTAGAGCAACTGGTTTCCAAAAGCCATCCGGCCAGGGGCGAGCTTGACCGGCAAGTCATCGAGGCCAACCAGGGCACCACCCAGAACATCAGGCTCTGGGACGAGGGCCCATTGCTGCAAAGCTACAATCCCAAACAGCTGCCGACATGTTCCTGATCAGCTGATTTCCTTAACTGAAACAGCCCCCAGAGGGCAGGCTTCAATGCAATCCCAGCAGCCCATGCACATGTCCTGAAAGACCAAGGGCGACTCAAAAGTCCCGTCGATCTGTTTCATCACCTTATAGGTACAGGCATTGGCCGCCGCGCATATCCCATTCTCCGGATCGCACTTTTCCGGGTTGCATGTTTCATAATCCACCATGGCAAAGGACTTCTTGCCTTGCAGGTTCATGTCTCTTTCATCTCCTTGATAATTTATGCACTTCGTCATCGCACAATAAAGATAAAGTACCTCTTGTTCCTGGCAGCATAGGAATCACGATCGCAGAAACACATCTTCCAGCAAAAATTCCGGACCAAGAACTTTGATCCGGGATTCTGAACAGTAGCTAAGGCCAGCTCCGAGACTTTTACACCCTCGTTGCCGAATGCATCGAGGTGGACTTTTCTGATTGATTCCAGATCAGACGTCCTAGCTGTTCTTATCTGCTCTCAATCTCCAAGATATCTGACGTCTTCGCTTTAACGATAAGCTTCTTGCATGTCAAACATGGGAGCAAGTGCCAAGTATGAAGAGCGCGGCTTATTGTCCATCATTACTTAATACTTTTTTCACAGTCATGTTCCAAAAATATTGCAAACTCGTCACGAAAATCCTACCTTCTGACCGAAGCGGTTTCATTATCAATCCTTCAATTCTATTCCGGATGAATCATGTCCCAGTGGAATGTCCTGATCACGACTCTTGGCGGTTTGGGTCTGTTTCTGCTCGGCATGCGCATGATGACCGAAGGTCTACAAAAGACTGCCGGCCAGCGCATCAGAAGTGTCCTCAAAACCTTGTCCTCAAACCGAGTCATCGGCTGTATGACCGGGGCAGTGACCACCGCCGTCATTCAGTCCTCTTCGGCAACAACAGTCATGTTGGTTGGCTTTGTCGGGGCCGGGCTGATGACCCTGACCCAGGCTGTTGGCGTTGTACTTGGGGCTAACATCGGCACCACCATCACCGCCCAGCTCATCGCCTTCAAGCTGTCCAGCTTGGCTTTGCCGGCCATCGCCCTCGGTGTGGGCATGCGCCTTTTCGCCACCAAGAGAAGGATCAGGTTCCTGGGGGAGATCATCCTCGGCTTTGGGCTGCTTTTCTTTGGGCTGACCGTGATGAAGGACTCCCTGGCCCCCCTGAAGAACGACCCCACCTTCATCAGCTTCTTCACCAGGTTCGATCCCGGCACCCTGGGTGGCATCCTCCTCTGCGTGGCTGTGGGGGCTGTGCTAACCGTCATGGTCCAATCATCTTCAGCCACCATTGGCTTGACCATGAGCCTGGCCTGGCAGGGCCTTTTGGACTTTCCAGCCGCCATGGCCTTGGTCCTGGGGGAGAACATCGGCACGACCATCACCGCCCAGCTCTCCACCCTGGGCTCGGACAACGCCGAAGCGCATTGGGTGGCCAATGCCCACACGCTATTCAACGTCATCGGGGTAGGGCTGATGATCCTCATCTTTCCCTGGTTCGTGGAGGGCGTCCAGTTCCTCACCGGACTGATGGGATCCGGCCCGGCAGACGCGGTGGTCGGAGGCGAAAGGGTCAACGTGTCCAGATACATTGCCAATGGGCATTCACTGTTCAATGTGGTCAATGCCCTCTTCTTTCTTGCAGTCATGCCTTGGCTGGTCAGGGCCGCCAAGTGGCTTACCCCCCAGAAAGAAAAAGCTGAAATGGACCTCTTCCGGCAACCGGAACTAAGCGACCGCTTTCAGAACAATCCATTTGCCGCTGTTGCCACTGCCCGTGGAGAAGTCCACGCTCTTTCCAAAGTGGTCCGCGGCGCCCTGGACAATGCCATTAATGCGGCCAACAAGGGAGATTTGAAAAAGCTCAAGCGCTGGCAAAAATATGAAGATCATGTCAACTCTGTTCACCGTGAACTGCTGGATTATCTGTCCAAGGTTTTCCAGGACGAGATACCCGAATACCTGTCTCATGAAGTGGAGGTCCTGATGCGGACCTGCTACAACCTGGAGAAGATCGGCAATGCCGTGGCCAACATTGCCCAGCATTTTGAAAACGTGATGGAATTTGACCTCCCCATGTCCTCTCAAGCCTGGCAGGAAACAAACATTATTGCATCCAAGGTTCAAGACATGATGCAAATTGTCGAGGACTCGATCAGGGAGCCGCAGGAAGGCTTTTTTGAAAAGGTTCGGGATCTGGAAAAGGAAGTCGACGCCATGCGTGCTGAAATGCGCCAAAATCACATCGTGCGCATACGTGAAGAGAGGTGTCAGGTGGATGCCGGCATTGCCTTTATGGACATTCTGGCCCGATTTGAGAAAATAGGGGACTGGTCGTACAACATTGCCAAAGGCCTGGTTGAGATTACCCCTCAGTATGCCGAATCTTTAAGCTCTCGGGAAGTTCAGGAAAAGAATGCGGTATAGATGCGAGGGCAAAAACTGTTTCTGCACTCGCCAAAGCCACACTTTCCGGCGCAGCTTTGCCAGCCACCTTCTGCAGGCCAAATACGACATGCGGAATGAATACACCGGCCCAATAAGGGCTGCCCTACTCCACCCTGTCAGGAATCACATCCAATGCTTCCTGAATATGGCGGCAGAAAATATCTCCGATGCCGGGCAGCTCCCCCATGCCTCTAGACTCTAGCCGGACCTGTACCCCAGCGTCTTCAAACAGAGATTTCCAGGAATCCTCTTCGTCAGCGCACAAATCTTCCTGAAAATGAATCCCGGCCACGAGCATAAAGGGTACCAGGCAGACCCGGGAAAATCCGGCCCGAACCACATCCTGGACCACCTCCTCGACCTTCAGGCAGCCTTCAACCGCCCCGACAAATATTTGGCCGTGCAGATGCCTGCGAGCCATGCGCTCCAGAGCCGGATAGGCGGCCCAGATGGCATGATCCGTCCCGTGCCCGACCAGGACCAAAGCCTCTCCTTCATCCGCCACATGCAGCTCATCCTGCAGGGCCTCCAAAACAGCCATATAGTCCTCTGGCGAATCGAGCAACGGCAGCCCGATGGAGGTACGCATTTCGCAGCCCCTCACTTCATCCACCAGACGGTCGAACTCATGGCCGCAGACCAAATGCAGGGATTGGACCACGGCCCACTCATGCCCGGCTTGGTCAAGCTCATGCAGTACCTGATGCGGATGCTTATACTTATGCCCTTGCTTGTTTTCGATTCGGTCCCGGACCATGCGGGAGGTAAAGGCCCAGTGCACAGGGTGATCCGAAAAGGTCTCCCTGATCTTAGCATCCAGAAGATCATATGTCCTCCTGGCCCTGGTCGTGGTCCCAAAGGCAGCCATGACAATGGGTATGTCCATCTATCCTCTCCGCAACAGGTGAATGTTTTGTTTGAGCAATCCATACCACCGGTCAATAATCCACTCAAGGGCTGGGAGCTGGGGAAAAGAGGCTGGAAGAACTTGCATAAAACAAGATCAAAAGGTTTTCAGTCCCGTATATGCTGGATCAGGTGGCTACCATATCAAGTCATTATACGCTTTTTAAAAAAAACAACAGCAACCAAACAACAACACAGCAACAGTACTTAAACCAAGACCGTTCCACCCCCCGGACTCGGCCTGGATGCCACTATACCGGATCATTGCTCAGAATGTATATTCCATGCCCAGAACAAAGCTTCTGCCTGGCATAGGATAGCCCTTGACGTAGGAATAGTCCTTGTCGAACAAATTACGTACCTCTCCGCGCAAGGAGAGATCACCGTAGGAATTAAATTCCAGGATTCTCTTCTGGATAGTCAGATCGGCAACTGTGAACCCTCCCTTCTCCATCCGGGTCTGTTCAAAGGTATTTGGATCGTAATAGTCGATATCCTGCTCTCCGACATAGGAGAGGTTGAGACGGGCCAGGAGGCCGTCACCGTCGGCTATGGAAAGGCCATATGACACATTCAGATCCGAGGTGAACAGCAGATCTTGCCCTGTTTCGTCATCCTCGAACTCGGTCAGATAGGTAAAATTCACATACGGCCTGATCTCCCAGGGGCAGTCGAACAGGGTACCCACATCGTAGGACAGCTCGCCTTCAATGCCGGATACTGTGGCTTCCCCAATATTCTCCCAGGTCTGGGCTCCGTCCGGAGTGTACACAACCTCGATCTTATCCTCGAAATCGGTATAAAAATAGGTCACAAAGACGTCCAGGGCTCCGGGATACCAATCAACACCGAGCTCGTACGTTTCACTTGTCTCCGGGTCCAGATCAGGATTTCCCTGATACGGTGTGCCCCACGAACTGACAAAGTTGCCGGCCAGTTCTTCGGCCGTAGGCATCTTAAACCCCTGCCCGTAATTGGTGCGCAGCTTGAGGTTGTCCATAAGGAAATAAGCCAGCCCAACCCGGGGACTGACATGATCGTCTTTCTCGCTTCCGCCTTGTCCCTCTTTGATGTCCACCTCAAACTGATCGTAGCGCAGGCCGCCGGACAAGATCAGACGCTCATCGAAATAGGAAGCCTTGCCCAGCAGGAAATAGGACGGATTGTCGTATTCCGATTTTTTGGGATCCAGGTCGGAATCTATCTCATACTTGATCCAGTCAAACCCGGCTGTCAGCCGATACTGTCCGGGACTCCAGCTGACCTGGGCCTGGGTTCCTTTTTGATCCGTCTCCCGCTCATACGGATAATTCGGATCTTTGTAGTCGTACTCATCTTTGCCTATGAAATACCTGGCCTTCCAGGACCACAATGCATCCTGGGTCCCGCCGTCATAGACAAAGTCTAAAGACTCGTTGCTCATATCAATGAGTGTGTTGGGATCGATGGCCTTGATCATGTTCGGCGAGCCGACATCATGAGCATAATATCCGGTGTATATCATCGATACCCGGTTGCGGGGCCAAAACTCATACCCCAGGTTCAGACTGCCGCCGTCTTTTCGGTCATATCCGGTGTTCTCATACTCCTTACCGTCCCCGGTATCATAGTCGTCCCTGCTGCTGCGGCTCACTGTTCCGGAAAAGTCGAAACTATCCACTGCCCCTGACATCCCGGCTGCTCCCTTTGTATACCCAAAACTGCCCAGCCGGCCTCGGACAAACCCCGAGGGCTTGCCCTGACCCTGTTTGGTGATCACGTTGATTACCCCGCCGATGGCCGCCGAGCCATACTGGACCGAGGCGGGCCCGCGGATTATCTCCACCCGCTCGATATTCTCGGTCATTATCTGAGCCGCGTTGCCAGTGCCAGCCCGGCGGCCGTTGAGCAGAATGAGGACCTTGCCCTGCAGGTCATTGCCGTGGCTTTCAGTCCGAAATCCGCGCAGGCCTATGGTGGTCAGGCTCCCCGGCTGCCGGCGGACAGCGCCCATGTTCTTTTCGGCCAGAAGCTCCCCCAGATCCCGGGCTGATGAGCTCTTGATCTCTTTTTCATCAACTACGGTAATGTTGGCTGTCACTTCCCGCTTAGCCTCCGGAAGGCGACTGGAGGTTACCACAATCTCCTCCATGGACAGGAGGTCGTTATGCTCAGCCGCACCGGCAGGCAAGCCTCCGAAGACAAAAACCACCACACACAGGACCAATCTTGCCTTATGGACCATCCCTTCCTCCGATTTTATAAAAAATGCAGAAACAAGTTCCCGGCTCCGGGATCTTGTTTCTGGTTAGAGGTTTGGAGCGGATATGGAATATAAAAAAAAATCCCCGGATCGAACGTACGTTCGATCCGGGGATTTCCCCTTTTTATCCTCGGATGCGACATCGGGAGCTGCTTCTACCACGGAAGCCGATTTCCCTTACATTCACCTGGGCAGGTCTTCTGACTCCCGGATCATCCTCCAGCCGCGCCTTCCCCTCAATCAAACTTTATGAGAGTGGCATTGTGCGGCGTTCGTCCCCGGTCACAGCGGCGGGCCCGTCCCTGATTTGCACAGGGTTCCCTCTTTCAGTCTTCCTGCAGCTTCCTTCGTCAGCAACAGGAAGACACCCAAGCGTTTTTGAATGACCCTAGGTTTAAATTCTTTTCCCTGTCAACCCTTGTATACCTTCTGCACAATTAGGAACAATACTTATCATTGATTCCTGAACACATTTCGGAAAATGATCATTTGCTACTCTTGGTTCCGGAATAGGTAAAGGCGTTTTTGTCCATACTGAAATACCTCCCTTTGTCCCGGCCGATGACCCGGCCGCAGGAACAGAGCAGCTTTCCCTCCCTGACCTGGATTTCAAACCGCCTGCCTATCCGGTCCTTGTGACAGCGCAGGACCTGACCAGGTCCGATCTTGTAATACTTAAACAGCTTTTGCTTACAGGCGGAACATTTGATGGTCAGCATTTCGGTTCCACGAGCTTTTCAGATATATTAAACAGACCGGCCACATGCCGTTCCAGTTCCTGAAGCTTTTGGGCATGATCAAGGCGTACATCCAGGACATGAATATGCAGCCTCTGGTCATCCAGGTGGACGGATGCCGTTCCCGGAAGGAGGCTGACCACCCAGATGAAGACCACCTTGCCCACTGGGTGAACAATGTTCAAGCTATGGATGATGAGGCCGGGCTGCAAGGGCATTGCCGGGCTGAAGGCCCGTCTGGCCACGTCCAGACCGCCTTGAACAGACGAGTTCAGAAAAAAAAGGATGAAGCGGGCCAGACCAGTGGGCCGTATGGGAATCGGGGCATAGAGAATCAGGCTGGAAGCAGCCGCACCGAGCACAAATACCAGGGCCAGAGGCCAACCCCGGAATGAGCCGGCCAGCCCCCACCACAGAAGGGCAAAAACAGCCCCCCGGATCATAAGTGACCGGAACCACTTCCAGACGGTATCACTTCTTTCTTTGTCTGATGGTATAAGCTTAGCCATATGCATTCTTCAGGTAGCGATTGCAGAAAAGCTCACCAGAAAGCCCAGCCAGCCAGGATGAAAATCAAAACAATAAACCAGAAACCGAAAACCGGCCATCTGGCTGCCCGGTACTCCACATGACGCATCCTTTCCCATCCAAAATCGCTGCTTATAATCTGATCCAGAAAGGCGTACAAATTCATTTCCATCCACCTGGCCTGGATAAGGGAACTCTGCCTCAGTCCGGCAGTTCCTTTATGCCAGATCAGGTCCATGCCCACGGTCGGATCCGGCCCCAGATCTATTATCCTTTGCAGAAGGCCGAGCATGGGCTTTCGGGCCAGCAGGTAAAAGAGCAGGCCGGCTGCAACTGGAGCCAGGGCAGATGGGCTTGGACTCAGAAGACCCTGAACTTTTAGCCCTGGGGACAAATGGGGAAAATACACCGGCAGACCTGCAACCAGGAAGAGCCCTCCACCCCAGAACCACACCTGCAGCCCGGTGATTTTCTCCTTGGCTGGCATCTGCCAAGCCCGCCACAGGAAGTGCACAATGAGCACAGTGGTCATGGCCGAGGACAGGAAGAGCAAGACAACGCCCATTTCGCCCCCAGGCCCGGCCGCAGCCGCCTTCTTCAGCAAATACTTAGCCTGGTCTCCGGCAGTACATGAAGCTCCTGCCAGGGCCAGACCCGGAAGGCAGAGGCCGCCAAAAATAAACTTTCTCCAGACCGGGCTGACCAGCGAGGCTCCAATAACTGCCACGCCCAGAAAGAGTAATGTTTTAGCCAGAGCGTGGTTGATGATCAGCCACTGCAGCCCCTGCCCGGCCGAAGCCCACAAAGCCTGGTCATAAAGGCCCAGTCCCAGGGCAAAGCTCATAAGCCCCATCTGACTGATGCTGGAATAGGCCAGCACAGTTTTGGGATACTCTTCCCCCAGGCCGGCCAGGACCCCGAAAAAGGCGCCAGCCAGGCCCAAGACCATGAAGGCCGCCCCCCAGCCAGGAAAAGAGACCGCCCCGAGAGGGAAAAAATGGAGCCAGCCCAGGAGTCCGGCCTTAATCATGGCCCCACTCAATACTGCACTGGCCGGAGTCGGGGCCACTGGATGGGCCAGGGGAAGCCAGAAATGCAAAAAGATGATCCCAGCCTTGACCCCAAATCCGGCAAAAAAGAACCAGAAAACCGGATGCGTAGGAGGCAAAGCGGCCATGGCCGGAGCGAGGTCCGTAAAGTAATGGCTTGGACTATGAAACACAGCCAGCATGAATCCGGCGATGAGCAGGCCCTCGGCGCAGACAGCCATGAACAGGTAGATTCGACCCGCCCGGCGGGCTTTTTCTGTTCCGGCCTGGACCACCAGGGCGTAAGCGGCAAATGTCATAAGGGCGAAAAAGGTATAGAAGCTGATCGCATCCTGGGCTGCAGCCAAACCGATGTTCCCGCCCATGGTCAGGGCGAACATGCTTAAGAACCCCGGAGTCATTCTCTTTCCCCGGCTGCTGGCGATGAACAGGGAACTCAGGGTCCAAGCCAGAACAGCCAGCAGGAGGAAGGTGCGATCAAAGATACCGAAACCAAGACGGGTGCCGAGCAGAAAGGTGTCCAGTTCACAGACCATATCCAGGTCTGCGAACAAGGCCACCCCCAGGGCCGGCAGTGGAGCAAGGACCAGGGCCCATTTCCCCCGGCTGGAACCGATGACCGGGATCAGCCCAGCGACCAGCAATGGAGAAAAAACGGCTGTGAGCCAGAGAAGCATGGTTCGAACCTTATTTTGAGATATTCCTCATGCCTTGGTAAAGCGCAATGACACATGAAAATCAGCGGGTCCCCAGGAGGTCGCCCTTGTCCTCAAGGGCTGACCCTTGAGCACAGGCCAAAAGGACAGCGGTTGAGGACAACCGGGTCCTACTGAAGAACAAAGACCAGCTCTGCATATATACCAACAAACAATGATCTGCTTTTCCCTTATCAGGGCCCCATCCCCATCCCGGCCGCTATCTGCCGGGCCACGCCCAGAGGGCTCCAGGTCCAGGCGGCGATGGTCCCAGCCAGGATAGAGGCACCGGCTGTGAATACTGGAGGAAGGAGCAGGGTCCAGGGGGCCTCAAGCCTGGACGGCCTCATGGTCACCCATTCCTGGTCCGGCTTCTCAAGCCATAATGTAGAGATGATGGGCAAAAAATAAACTGCATTCAGCAGGCTGCTGACCACCAGGACAGCCACCACCCAGTTTTGTCCGGCCTCAAGCCCTCCCAAACCCAAATACCATTTACTCATAAATCCGGCCAAAGGGGGTACACCGATCATACCCATGGCCGCAGCGGTGAACATGGCTGCCGTCAGCGGCATGCGCCGGGCTACCCCCTTCATTTCTCGAATATCATGCAGGCCCAACGTTTCGGCGATATTCCCGGCGCAGAAAAAGAGGGTGATCTTCATGATACCCTGATGAACCAGATGAACAATGGCAGCCACAGTTGAAAAAGGGCCGATCAGGGCTGTGCCCAGGGTGATGTAAGATACCTGGCTCACGGTTGAATAGGCCAGCCGTTTTTTGAGATCTGTCTGGGCAATGGCCTGCAGAGAGCCGAAAATGATGGTCAGGGCTGCGGCTGCAGCCAATGGTCCGAGCAGGCTCAGTTCTCCGGCAAAATCACGGCCATACAGATCAAAAACCGTGCGCACGATGCCGAAAGCCCCGGCCTTGACCACAGCCACTGCGTGCAACAGGGCTGAGACTGGAGCAGGGGCGACCATAGCCACTGGAAGCCAGCCGTGCAGGGGAACCAGAGCTGCTTTGACCCCAAACCCGGTAATGAGAACGCCAAAAATAAGCCCTAAGGTGAAATGATGTTCTGTCCCCAGGCTTTGAAGTACCCCGGTGTCGGCAAAATCCAATGGCCCGGCCAGGGTCTGAATCCAGACCACGCCTAAAAAGACCATTGAACCACCAAAAACGGTGTACCACAGATAGGTGCGTCCGGCCCGCAGGGCGGCGCTGGTTTCGCGGTGGACAACCAGAGGATAGGTTACCAGGGTCAGGAATTCGTAAAAAATAAACAAGGTCAGCGGATTGCCGGCCATGGCGATACCGGTGCTAGCCGTAACGCAGAGGCTGAAAAAACCAAAAAACCGGCTGCGGTTGGGCGATCCCTCCAGGTAGCCCACGGCGTATAGGGTGGTCACCAGCCAAAGGTTGCTGGACAGGGACAAAAACATAAGAGACAGAAAGTCTACCCTGAGGACGAACATAAAGCCCAGCCCCATACCAAAACCGACTTCATGGACATGGTCCAAAACCAGGAGCCTGTAGGCCATGAAGTGAGCCAAAATGACCTTCAGGGCAGCCCCGATCAGGTTCAGGCCTGTGCGCGGAGCGCTTCTTTCCTCGGGCAGAAAAAAAATGATCAGCCCCGGAACCAGGGAGGTGGCCAGGACAGCCAGGGGAAGCCAGAAATTTAGATTCATGGCCCAAACCATCCCAGGGCCAGCAATGCGGTCCTTTCCTGCAGAAAGAAGACCACTTCCTGGGCCCGAAATCCGATGAGAATGGAAAACAGGGCCAAAACAAGGGCTGTTTTTTCCATGCCGAAAAAGACCCGGCCGTAACAGGCGGCTTGGGCCTCGGAGACAAAGGTGTGGGACAAAAGTCGGAACATATACCCGGCAGTCAAAAGCCCGCCCAGGACCGGCACCATGGCCAGCCACCATTGACCGCTGGCCAGAATGGCCTGCAGGAGCATCCATTTGGCCATGAACCCCCCGCTGGGGGGCAGACCCATCAGACTGACCCCGGCCAGACCAATGGTAAAGGACGTCATGGGCAAACAGACAGCTATATTGCGCAGCTGGTGAATATTGTCCGTTCCGCTGGCCTGGATCAGATTGCCGGCGGCCAAAAACAAAGCCGCCTTGGCCAAGCCGTGGGAGAGGACCTGATACCCGCACCCGGCCCAGGCCTGTAATTTCCAGGCCGGATCGAGAACATCGGACAGAAGAGGAAAGATGAGAAACATGTAACCGAGCTGACCCACGCTGGAATAGGCGATAATCAGCTTCAGCCGGCTTTGGATCAGGGCCTGGTAGGATCCCCACAAGGCGGCGGCCAAGGCCAGGATGCCCAGAATCCAACCGGTCTGCTCCGGTGCACGCAGGTCATGGAAGACCACAAACCAGAACTTGAGCAGGACGAAGAAGGAGCCCTTGATAACCAGAGCCGAGAGGACAGCGCTGACCGGGGCCGGAGCATTGCCGTGCGCCGGCGGAAGCCAGAAATGAAAAGGGAACAGAGCCGTCTTACTCATCAGGCCTACACAGATCAGGCCGAAAGCGGCAGCCATGAGTGGAGTGTCCGGGGCTGACTGAGCAACGGTGTACATGTCTAAATGCCCACACTGGGCATAGATGAAGCCGACACCCAACAGAAAGGCCAAGGATCCGGCCATAGCAATCAGAAAATAGCGCAAGGCCGCGATTAACGAGGGCAAATTCCCGTCCAAAGCGGCCAGAGCGGCGGCGCTGATCCCCACCAGTTCCAGAAGGACATAGGTATTGAAGATATCGGCGGTGGAGAAGAGGGCGTTTAATCCACCCCACAATACAAGCCACAAAGGCCAAAAATGGGGGCCCTTGGGTTTGTTCTCGGACAAGGAAAAATAGGACCAGGCGTATACAGAAACAAAAAGTCCAACCACTGCGGTTAGAAGAAGAAAAAGAATCGACAAGCCGTCTATATGGATCCCGATCCCCAAGGGCTGGGGCCAGCCGCCGAGGTTCATCTGTATGGGTCCGTTCATGTAGACATCAGCGGCTACGGCCCAGGCGGTCCCAAAAACCAGTGCTGCCGCCACCAATCCCGCATAAGGCCGGTTCTGGTCCGGAAGCAGAAAAACGAGAACGCCTCCAGCAAAGGGCAGAAGGAGAAAAAGACCGGCGAGTTCAGTCCACATGATCAGCCTGATCTTTATGACCACTGCCTGCGCTTTTTTCCTGGATTTGACGGACCAAAAACAAGGCAAAGGCGGTAGCGCTGATAGCGACCACGATTCCGGTCAAGACCATGGCCTGTGGAACCGGATCAGGGTCCCGGCCGGCAGGGGCATAGGCCAGGCTGATCAGAAACAAAAACACCCCTCCGGCCATGACATTCACAGCCATGATCTTGCGGATCAAATAGGGGTGGACAGCCAGGCCGAAGAGACCGATGCCAAACAGGATAAGAGCCGCACAGGAGTAGAGAGTGACCGGGGGCATACCTTCTCCTTCAATCAAGATGGAAATTTGCCGGATTGATCGGTGATGAACAAGATACTCATTCAATCTGTGCAGCAGAGAGATCCTTTTAGATGGCCTGCCCTTGAGGGCAAGGGCGGCCTACTGATGAGCCGGCTTTTGCGTAGGGCGGGCTTGACCCCAAGCCCAGCCCTCTTCATACTCTGCTTCTTAATCGACCAAACTGGCGGTCACACCCAGCGACGGCGCTGACTTCTGTCCTCTGACTTCTGCCCTCTGACCTCTGTCCTCTGACCGCAAGCCACAACCAAGCTGATCAAACATGTGGCGATGGAGAGAGTGGCTGCGTATTCCACCCCCAGAATCCAGATCTTGGATTCCGGGTGGGTCAACAACACTTGGCCGCGGACCACGGAGGAGAAAGCCAGGAGCAAAAAGGTGCCGAATCCGGATACAATACAAACCCGGAACCAAAAAAAATGCACACCGCCCAGGCATGGATGGCCGGATTGCCAGAGCATCACCCCGGCTGCAGCCAGAATCACTCCGGACTGGAAAGCTCCGCCCGGGGCGAAAGCCCCCAACCACAGGAGATATCCTCCAATAAGAATCATGAACGGAAATAGAATATTTAAGACCCAGGTCCCCACCGGTTCAGGCGGGGCTGGAGGAGGCCCTCCCTTCAGGCCTGTCCTGGAGTTGGTGCCCAGGACCCCGAAGACTGCGGCCAGCAGCACTCCCAGCTCCAGCCAGGTGTCGTAGGCGCGAAAATCCAGGAGCACAGCTGTGACCGGGTATTCAAAAGCGGCTTGCGGAAGGGAGGCCTGGACCTCAGCTCCCAAGCCAGAACCTCTCAGTGCCGCGTTCCAGGCCGACGCCAGGAAAAATCCCATCAGTCCTGCCCAGGGAAGGATCAGGCAGACAACTGCCTTGAAGCTCAACTCGGGCTTTGAGGCTGACAAAGATCTCAGGGCGTTCATGAGCAAGACCCCGGACAGGCCGGCCCCTATGCCCGCTTCAGTTATGGCAATGTCCGGAGCGTTCAGCCTGGTCCAGGCCATGGAAAGCAAGAGACCAAAGGTAATAAACACGACCACGGCCTGAAAATGCTCTGCGGCCCAGATAATATGTCCAGCCACGCCGATAATGGCCAGGACCAGGATTACATCAAAGGCCCAGATCATCCGCCCCCCTTTTGTCTTCAGCCTCGTTGCGGATATGGTTGGCGATCAGGTAGCAGGAGCTGGAGCTGCCCACCAGGGCCAAAAACCAGATCAAGGCCAGCATGATCAGCTCCGAAAGATGTGATGTCCTGGCCATCAACCCGACGACAACAAAACCGAGCCCCAGGTTGTCTGCCTTGGTCAGGGCATGCAGCCGGCTGTACGTATCTGGAAAACGCAGCAAACCCAAGGTGCCACCCAGAAAGAACACGCCTCCGACCAGACACAACAGAGTGGAAAGTGTTTGCAAAATGCTCATTGATCCGGATCCCGGTCAATTGAAGAAGACATGTTGCGGACAAAGGCCAGAACAGCCATGACCATGAGCAGGGCAAATACCAGGGCGGCGTTTTGAATATACACTGAATCCAGGGCCTGGGCCAAAAGCAGCAGGGTGGCCACTCCGGTGGTGCCGAAAAGCTGGGCAGCCGTCATCCGGTCCCGGGGTTTCGGACCAGCATACACCCGGTACATTCCGACCAGGATATTGAGCAACAAAAAAAGGGCCATGCCCATATAAAAAAGGTTCATTTGTTCCTCCTGACCGGTCAAATATGGATCATCGCAGAGCTGGACATGTCCATTTCTTGTCTGGTTCCCCTCACTGCGGCCGCTTTGGGCCGGAGGGAGGGGGTAGGGGGGGCTTATTTTTTGCGACATACCAGTCGAGACACGGCACTCCGGGCATGTCATTGTGTCCTTTTACAGGCTGCAAAAGTTTACCCTGGTTTGCATAAGACTTCAATAAAGGCTCGAGACCGTCTTCCGTCTCCCCGCTGACCCGGCCTCACACAACCGCAAAGCAATCGTCATTTTCTTGTCATGGACATGGTTTATTTAGTGTTCCTGTTTCAGGTGTGCCGGGTGTATTTCCCTGGGTGGCTGGCTTCTGCTTTCAAAACATGTCTTGACTTAGTCAAGAACTTAGTCCATACTGTTTGTTCAGGAGGTGCATATGTCCATTATTATCAATGTCCACGAAGCTAAAACTCATCTTTCCAAGCTATTGAAAAGGGCTCATGAAGGAGAAGAGATCATCCTGGCCAAGGCCGGCAAACCGTATGCCCGACTTCTCCCCCTGGAAGACATGCAACCTCGGGTTCCAGGCCTTATAGACGGATGGATAGATGATTCTTTTTTTGAGTCTCTTCCGGAAGTCGAGCTGAATGCATGGGATCAATAAACGGCCACAGATCAGCGTATCTTTTGGATACCCATACCCTTTTATGGTGGCTGACCAATGATCCCAAGCTATCCGCCCGGGCCTTTGAAATAATTCAAGCCCCACACAATGCAATCCTGGTGAGCAGTGCTTCGGGTTGGGAAATTGCAACCAAATATCGCCTGGGAAAGCTATCTCATGCCCGGGAAGCGGCCACAAATTTGCCTGCACTGCTCCATAAAGCTCGTATGGAAACCCTACCCATAACCATGGAACATGCTTTGGCCGCAGGGGCTCTTCCAGAACCTCACCGAGATCCCTTTGACCGTATGCTCATTGCCCAAAGCCAAATCGAAAGTCTTCCGATTATCACTTCTGATTCGACCTTTGCACATTACTCCGTAGATCTTGTCTGGTAAACACGGCAAATATCCTTTCCTTCCCCGGCAGCTTCATGAACCACCACGAAAAAGACCGCGTACCTGTGCACCCCGCCCCGGATACAATCACCATTCTCGGACGTTCCGTCATCCAGCTCGGACCTTTAAACAACCGGGTCTACCTCATGAAGCTGGACACCGGGGACCTGCCCGGTATTGTCCCCGAGCTGGAAAAGCTGGCCAATGCCAATGGGCTGTCCAAAATCTGCGTCAAAGTTCCGCAGCAAGCCCAAACCCACTTTGTCAACCAGGGTTTTGTTCTGGAAGCCCGTATTCCGGTTTTTTTTCATGGCCGGAAAGACGGCCTGTATCTGGCCAAATTCCTGCATCCGGCCCGTAGCCAGCCGGATCTAAAGTGCCCCGAACCGCCATGTGAAACCACCTCCTCCCAAGTTGGATCTGTTGTTCATCAGCCAGAGTGCAGCCTGACCCGAAAGCTACCTGCCGGAATGTCGATCCGGAAACTGGACCTGGACATGGCAGAGGACATTGCCCGCATATTTGCCCGTAGCTTTTCCGCGTATCCTTTTCCCCTGCACGACTTTGACTACCTTCAGGAATGCATGCAGACCAATCTCTGCTTTTTCGGCCTGGAGATTGAAGGACAGATCGCCGCATTGGCATCCAGTGAGATGGAGCAGGAAGCTGGACATGTGGAGATGACAGATTTCATCACCCTGCCTGAATATCGTGGCCGAGGGCTGGCCACCCTCATTTTGCAGGCCATGGAGCAGGATATGAAGAAAAGAAACTATTGGACCGCCTTCTCCATTGCCAGAGCCGGATCGCCGGGTATCAACTCGGTCTTCGCAGGGCAGGGCTATGCATACCGGGGGCGTTTAGTGCAGAATACTCGCTTCAACGGGATGCTTGAAGACATGAACGTCTGGTCCAAAGGGCTCTGATCACATGAACAAATCAACACTGGCCGGGCTCTTGGCCGGCATCGGGGCCTTCGGTCTGTGGGGTCTCTTGCCAGCATACTGGAAGGCCCTGCACCAGGTTCCGGCCCCGGAAATTTTCTGCCACCGGGTGCTGTGGTGCCTGGTCTTTGTGCTCCTGGTCCTGGCTTTGCAAAAGCGGCTTTCGGAACTCACTGTATCCCGGACCAGTCTGGGCCTGCTGGGCATCAGCGGAACCCTACTGTGCATCAACTGGCTGACCTATATCTGGGGAGTGAATGCCGGCTACGTCCTGGACGCCAGCATGGGCTATTATATCAATCCCCTGGTCAACGTCTTACTTGGCTGTATTTTTTTCCGGGATCGCCTGCGGCCCCTCCAGGTACTGGCCATCCTTCTGGCCGCAGTTGGGGTTGGATACATGGTCTATTCTTTTGGGCGCTTTCCGTGGATCGCTCTGACCCTGGCCCTGACCTTTGGATTTTACGGACTGATCCGCAAAAAGATCGCAGTGGAATCCCTGCCCGGGCTGAGTATTGAAATGTCCGTTCTCTGCCTGCCAGTTCTCGGCTATCTGGCCTTCAGACACGGACAGGGCTTGGGGGCTCTGAGAACCATAAATGCGCAGGTGGATCTGCTTCTGATCGGGGCCGGGGCGGTTACAGCCGTACCTCTGCTCCTCTTCGCCTTTTGCGCCAGACGGCTGCGCCTGGTCGAAGTAGGAATTTTACAGTACCTGGCCCCCACTGGAATGTTTTTGCTTGGGGTTTTCGCCTATCACGAACCATTTAACATCTCAAGATTATTGTCTTTTATCTTTATCTGGACCGGTATCGCCGTCTATATTCTGGAATCGGTATGGCACTACAGGCAGAGCATGCCCAAGTCGCGATTGCCCTGAGGCCTGAATAAAGATATATTTCCTTCCCTGTAAGGAGGGTTTCTCCTTATACTGGTAATAACCAATGACAAAGACCACACCGAATCTTCTCATGCTCAGGAGTACGCCATGACCACAAACACCCAAGATACCCTCAACCATGAGTTGCTGAAGAATATTTTTCCGCCTGACAAAGCGGATCAATTCTTTGAAGCTTTGTTTGGAGACAGCTCGGAAGGTTCTTTTGACATCCAGCTTGAGTTCAACGGCCGGAAAGGCAAGGTCCTGGAACTGGAATTCCAACTCAAACAGCGACCAGGCAAATGCCTGGCCTGCAACCTGACCACCGGACTGCCCAAGGTCTTTTCCCGCCACCCGGTCATCGATGTCCCTGGAGTGGTCCGGCAGGTAGCCGAACAGTTTGACGGAGCCAAGGTGACACATTGGGAATTGGGCAGGACCATGCAAATCTCCAACCAATTGCACGTCGTTCCTTTGACCGTCACTTTAGAGGGAGACGAATAG